>JAPPND010000168.1 GCA_028818795.1 Gammaproteobacteria bacterium
CGTCTCAAGCCTCAGCGGCACATGCCTCGTCGGTCTGAGGCGAAGCCTCGCTAGGGGATGCTCCCAGACCAGTGCGCCCGTTGTCTTGTCGAGAGCCCGCAGCGTCGTGCCCCCATCGCTCCGGTGGCCATGGAAGATCAGGTGGCTCGTCACCAGCAACCCGGGCGCGTTCCACCGGTCGCCTAGATCGGGCAGGTCCAGATCCTTGAGCAGAGGATGCTCCTTGGGGCCGCGCCCGTTGGCGACCTTCCAAGCCACTTGGCCCGTGTCCAGTCGGTAGGCGGTGATGCTGGACCAGGGCGGCTTCACCACGGGAACGCCGTCCATGTCGAAGCCGGTTGGTCGGATTCTGTAGGGCTGGCCACTACGTGAGTTCGGCATCGGGCGGGCGGTCATCAGGAGCGGTTCCCGGCGCGACGCCACGTACAACATCCTGGCCTCCGGGTCGAACGCCGCGCCGCCCCAGTTCGCGCCACCGCCCCACCCGGGAACGGCTAGGCTGCCCTCCGTCGACGGCGGCAGGAACAAACCGCCCGTCCGGATGCCTTCGAGTTCCTTCAGCGCCCGACTGCGGAGTTCCGGCGTGAAGTCGATCAGGTCGTCTTCCACGAGGCCCTGCATCTCGAAGGGCGGCGGCCAAGTGGGAAACGGTTGCGTCGCGGCGGCCTGTTCGCCTACTAACGTACTCTTCGGCACGGGCCGCTCTTCCACGGGCCACAGCGGCTCGCCGGTGACGCGGTCGAACACGTAGAGGAAGCCGACCTTGCTCACTTGGGCCACGGCTTTAACCGGCTTTCCGTTCATCACGATGTCGGCCACGACGGGTGCCGCGGGCAGGTCGTAATCCCAGATGTCGTGGTGCACGGTCTGAAAGTGCCACTTGCGCTTTCCGGTGCGAGCGTCCAGGGCGACGACCGAGGTTCCGAACAGGTTGTCGCCGGGTCGGAGCCCGCCGTAGAAGTGGCTGGAAGGGGCGGTGACCGGGAGGTAGACGATCCCCAGGTCCGGGTCGCAACTCATCATGGACCAGACGTTGGTATTGCCCATCCACTTCCACGACTCCTCGCCCCAGGTGTCGTTGCCGAACTCGCCGGCTTGGGGAATGGTCTTGAACACCCACACCTGCCGGCCCGTCCCGACATCGAAGCCTCGCACGTCGCCGAGCGGGACGTTGTCCCGCCAATTGCGGAGCATGTGCGAGGCGTCGTGGGTCTGGTTGCCCAGCACGACAACGTCGCCGCACAGGGCCGGTGCGTAGTTCCACGTGTTCGCGCGGCGGGACAGCGGGCGACGCAGTCCCTTGGTCAGGTCGACGCGGCCCTCCTCGCCGAAGCCGGGAAGAGGCTCGCCCGTGTCCGCCGAGAGCGCGATGAGCCAGCCGTCGCTCGTCACCAACAGGACGCGGTCGCCGTCATCGCCCCGGTGATAGGCCAGACCCCTCGTGGAGAAGCCGAATACCGGCGGGCGGGGACCGTCGCCGGTACCCGGATCGTAGGTCCACAGCGTCTGCCCGGTGATCGGATCGACGACCGCGACGGCCGAGAACGCCGTGCGTACGAACAAACGACCAGCCACCATGAGCGGCGTCGCCTTGAAGCCGTCGGGCGTCTTCCGCCGGTTGAAAGAGCCCGTGTAGCGGTGGTTGTCGAAAGCCTCCCAAACCCAGGCGATGGCCAGGTCGTCGATGTTGTCCGCCGAGACTTGATCGAGCGGCGAGTACTTCTGGGCGCGCAGTCCGCCCCCGTACGCCGGCCAGTCGCCATGTGCGGTCGTGTAGTCCACCGGGCGCTTCCGATCGGCGGGCACCGCCTCGATCGCCGGCAACTCCGCGACCTGCACCTGTGCCGGAGTCGGCCGCTCGGTCTTCGCGACGCGCTTGTCGCGAACGGCCAGCCACGCGACGTCGACCTTTTCCACCCCCCGACGGTCCCGCTCCTCAGCAAGCCACAGGCCCCGCTCGTTGTGGGCCTCGCCGCCCTGGGGCGTCAAATGGCAGAAACTGCAGTCCTTGGCGCCGTATTCCAGGGCCGGCACCAGAAGGTCGGGGCTGGCACCGGCCCCGGTAGCGAACAGCACGGTGCCGACGAGGATTCGGTCTACGGTGGACATGAGCAGCCCATCTTAACGCCGCCCATGCATGCGGACAAAAAGAAGCCCCGTCTTGCGACGGGGCTTCGGTGAATCAAGGTCAGTATCTGGGTTCCCCCCCGATGATGGCCCTGGTTCGCTGCCTCTTCGCTCACCCGTCAGCGAGCGGAGCACAGCCGACTCATAAGTCGTTATTTTACGACGCCTTTCTACGTCGCCCCGCTCCACAGTCGCGTTCTGCGCCGCGAGGTTCCGTCGAGACGACCGTCGTTGCCCGCCGGCTCGAGGCCGGCTTGCCCCGCCGTCGGTACCACGCCGTCGATTGCTCGCCACCGCTTCCCGGCTGCCGTCTCTCCGTTGGGTCCCCTAAGCCTTGGAGACCCCGGTGCCCTTTGGCTGAAGGGCTAATCGGATCTCGGTCCGGTTTGCCTACCCTCCTTGCGCCGAAACGCCGTTCAGGTGTGCGCCGTATCCAAGTCCGTGCTATTGAATCTACTCCTACCAGCCCGGGGCGCAAGACGTCGTAAGCGCGTTTTCGATGAATTAGATGCAAGGTGCGGGGGATATCGTGTGCATAACTCGCCGAACCGATGTGTTGAAATTGTGTGCCCATCGGAGGCCACCGGCATCGGACAGACCCCCTAGCAATGGAAACAGCACCTTAGCGGCGTCGAGCCGGTTGATAACTCGCGGTGAGTTTCTCAGCCGCGCTTGCCTACCGCAAAGGGTGTCCGACAAACTCTGCGGACGATGAGATTCGGCGTCCTTCAGTTCTTCAGTTGGCCCGGCCGTCGCGTCCCGTTGGGGACCGTATACGACCGGGCACTCGACCGAATCCGGATCATGGACCAAGGCGGATACGACGCGGTCTGGCTCGCCGAACACCACTTCTCCACCTACAGCGTCTGCCCCTCGGTGCACATCATGGGCATGCACGCTGCCGACATCACCCGCAACCTGAGGATCGGCACGGGCGTCAGCCTGGCGGCCTTCTACCACCCGCTCCGGCTAGCGGAAGAGGTGGCACTGCTCGACAACCTCTCCGGGGGCCGGGTCAACTGGGGCGCGGGAAGGGGTTTCGACGCCACCGAAATGCGGGTCTTCGGCGTCGAGCGGGATGAGTCCTACGACCGGTTCCGCGAAAACGTCGACATCGTGCAGAAGGCCTGGTCGTGCGACCGGCTCACCTACGAAGGACGGTTCAACACCTACCGCGACGTCGAAGTGCTGCCGAAACCGCTGCAGAACCCCATGCCGACGTGGATCGGCGTTAGTTCGCAAGACGCCATCGACTGGGCCGCTGGCCAAGGCCACGCCATCCTCATGGATCCCCACTCCACCCACGACGAGATCGGCCGCAAGTACGCCCGATATCGCGCGGCCCTACCAGCCGAGTGCGACGGTCGACGGCGCCCCACGCCGATGGCACGCCTGATCGCCATCGCCCCGACCGACGCGGCCGCCGAAGCCGTGGCGCATGAAGGCGCTCGTTGGACGGTTGAGTCCTACGTCGGCGTACGTGGCGATACATCGAAGGAAGAGCGCATCCAGCGCTACGTCGACGAAGTCATCATCCACGGTTCACCGGCGAAGGTCGTGGACCAACTCAAGCGGCTGGAGGAAGAGATTCCGCTGGGCTACCTGCTGGCGTCGATCCTCAGCCACCAAACCCTGTTGCTGCTCACCGACAAGGTGATTCCCCGGATGTGATTGATGAGCACGAACCCGAGTTTCCAGAACTACCAGAGCTATCTGAAGATCGCCGAGCTTCTGTCGTTGCAACGGCCGCTGTCCCAGGCGCACGACGAGACGCTGTTCATCATCGTTCACCAAGTCTACGAGTTGTGGTTCAAGTGCATGCTCCACGAACTGGCACACAGCGGAGAACTGCTCGCGGCCGATGAGTCTGACCGGGCGGCATCGACCCTCAAACGCACGCTCAAGATTGTCAAAGTGCTTGTGAGTCAGCTCGATGTCATCGAGACTATGACGCCACTTGAGTTCGGCGCGTTCCGAGAACGGCTCGGCGCCTCCAGCGGTTTCCAGTCGGCGCAGTTCCGCGAGATCGAGTTCATTCTCGGCTACAAGCGGCCGTCGGTGCTGAGGTTGTTCCCGGAGGAGTCGGCGGAGCGGCTGCGGCTGGAGGCGCGGATCGGCGCGCCGTCCTTGTGGGATGAGTTCGTCGAGCTGCTCGCGCGGTCGGGCCATTCCATTCCCGCAGAGTCGCGGAAGCAGTGGGCCGATTGTCCCGTCGGAACCGATTCGGCGTTGCAGGCTGCGTTGATCCGCGTCTATCGGGACGATCCCAAGCTGTCGGCGTTCTGCGAAAGCCTCGTGGACCTAGACGAGGGCATGCAGGAGTGGCGCTATCGGCATCTCAGGATGGTCCAGCGCACCATCGGCACGAAAACCGGGACTGGCGGGTCATCGGGCGCGGAGTACCTGCTGTCCACCGTGTCGGCCGGCCCGTTCTTTCCGGACCTCTGGGAGATCAGGGATCGTTTCTAATCGCCAAGGCCGCGACAAGCCCGTGACCAACTCCGCCGACCTTAGCCGGCACGATGCCCGCCGCCTGGCTCGACACTATTCGCGCTTCCGGGTGGGCGACCGGATACTGTTGACCGGCCATTCGCACCAAGCGTGGCCGGATGTCGCCTTCGACGCGCAGATGCAGGCGTGGCACGACGCCGCGGAACATGTCGATGGCAAGTGGGATGTCGCGGCGGCGATTGCCGACGAAGTCCGCGAAGGCTACCGCCGCCTTCTCGACGACCCCGATGGGCACATCGCCCTAGGCCAGAACACCCACGAACTCGTCACGCGTTTTCTATCGGCCCTGCCCCTGCGGGACCGCCCCAGGGTGGTCACCACGGACGGCGAGTTCCATACCGTGCGGCGGCAACTAGCCCGTTTGCAGGAGGAAGGACTGGAGGTCGTGCAAGCAGGCGCAACCGGATCGGTACCGGCGCCCGGCGCCATCGCCCAAGCCGTGATCGACGCCCTGGACGACCGCACGGCCGCCGTCGTCATGTCCTCGGTCCTTTACCGCAACGGTCTGATCGTGGAGGGTCTCGACGAGGTCGCGAAGGCATGCGAGCACGTTGGCGCATGCCTGCTCGTGGACGCCTACCACTCCATCAACGTGGTTCCGTTCTCGGTATCCCGGATGGGGCTTGAACGGGCCTTCGTCGTCGGTGGCGGGTACAAGTACTGCCAGTTCGGCGAAGGGGTTTGCTTCCTGCGCATCCCCGGCGACTGTTCCCTGCGACCGATCCTGACCGGCTGGTTCAGCGAGTTCGGGGAACTTGCCGACAACCCGGCGGCCGGCCCTGTCGCGTACGGCCACGGCCCGCATCGCTTCGCCGGTTCGACCTACGACCCGGTGGGCCACTACAGGGCCCGCGCAGTGCTGCGGTTCTTTCAGGCGGAACGGTTGAACCCGCCCCTCCTACGCGCGATCAGCCGGGCGCAACTTGCCAGACTAACCGAGGGCATCGACGCACTGGACCTCGACCCCGCTGTAGTGTCCTGGAACCGGGATCTGTCCCTGAAACGACGAGGTGGGTTTCTTGCGCTCGATGCGCCGCACGCCGGCGAGGTCGCGGCCCGCCTGCGAAGTCGACATGTGTTCTGCGACCACCGCGGCACCGTTCTGAGGTTGGGCCCGGCGCCCTACGTCACCAACGCGCAGTTGGACGAAGCGGTCGATCTGCTCGGCGACGCAGTCGGCCAGCCATGACGCATTCTCGTGGCATCCTTTTTGACGCCTTGTGCTCCCTCGGCACGGGCCGTGCGGGCGACCGCGCGCCCTGACGGGTGCGAGAGGGTCGCCTCTACGCCGGGTTCCGGGCCTGGCCGACGCCGATCATGCTGTCCCGCGTGACGAGTTCGGCGAGCTCCGCCTCCGGCATACCCTCGGATCCATTCGGGCGGCGCGGCAGAACGAGGTAGCGCAGGTCGGCGGTACTGTCCACGACCCGAACCACGACGTCCTCGCCGAGGTGCAGACCGAACTCGCGCATGACGGCCCGAGGTTCGACGACGGCACGCTGTCGGTACGCGAAACTCTTGTACCAGTCCGGGGGTTGCCCGAGCAACGAGGTGGGGTAACAGGAGCAAAGCGTGCAGACCACCAGGTGGTGCAGCCGGTCGGTGTTCTCGACGACCGCCAACTCGGCGTCACGGGACAGCCGGTAGCCGAGTTCGAAGACCGCCGGCCGCGCGTCGGCCATGAGCCGGGCCTTGAACGCCGGGTCCGTCCACGCCCGTGCTACTACCCGCGCACCGTCCGCAGGCGTCCGCCGGCGTGCGCGGTCGATCGTCTCGCGCACCTCGTCGGGACCGACGATGTTCTTGCTCACCAGCAGCCGATGGATCGCGATGGCGCGTTTCGCCCGACCGGGCAGCGGCACGTGGTGTTGCAGTCCCGGATGGGCAGGTGTGTCGCTCATCCTGGCTCCAGCCAGTGCTCGTAGATGTCGACGAGGAGACGATCGCCGTCGTTCTCGCAATAGCGCCCGCCCCATATATCGACCTGCTTGAACTCCACCGAGCAAAGGTGCCGTTTCGGCAAACCGTCACCGCCGTGTGCCCGCGACTCGGGATTGAGGAAGGGACCGCTGATCGACGCGATACGCCCGGTCTTCCCCTTGACGAACCAAGGAGTCCGGTGGTGATGCGCGGGCGTCTCGTCTCGAACCCCGACAACATCGCCGACTTGGATCTCCCGGGCGTCTACCCCCATCTCGCGTCGATCTCGCGCGTTGCCGCCGTGATCTCCTCCGTCGACAGAACGCCCTTCTCTACCAGGATGTGCTCGATCGACGCCGACCAGCGCTCGTAGTAGGAACTCGATTCGTACTCCACCGGCGTCATCGCCTCGATGCCACGCCGCAGTTCGTCGACGTTGATCAGGCCGTGCCGACGCAGGACGCCCACCATGGCATTGACCAAGTGCTCCCAGTCCGCCCACTCGTGGGACGTCTGATCGATGGGTTCACGCGTGCGTACGCCGCCCCGGTCGTGAGCGCTCGGCATGGGATTTCCACTGGCCTCGCATGAAGCATACGGCAAAGGGAACGCGGTGGCGCCCTGGCGGATGTGCCATGCGAGTTGCCACCTAAGGGCCGGGTCGCGGGCGTATTGGGAACAACGGGAACGTAGGGGACGGGCTTGTCCCGTCCCGTTGCCAAAAGGGAGCCGGTGTATCAGGCACGGGCGACCGCGCGCCTGGCAGGCGCGATAGGGTCGCCCCTACAACCTGCGACGGCACCGCCGTCCCGTTTGCGCCGGAAGCCGTTATCGCGCACAGTGTCCGGTTGGCATCGGATCGCCAACGATCCCGCCTCGACAGACCGACAGAAGGAACACTCCATGAAAGTAGCCGCCGCCATCGCCGATGCGATGAAGCGGGAGGGGATCGACACGATCTTCACCTACCCAGTCAATCCCATCATCGAAGCCGCCGCCGTGGCCGACATCCGCACCATCGTCGTGCGCCAGGAGCGCATCGGCCTGCACATGGCGGACGCCTATTCACGGCTGTCGTCCGGGAACAAGATCGGCGTGTTCACCATGCAGCACGGGCCGGGTTCCGAGAATGCATTCGGGGGTGTTGCCCAAGCGTACTCCGAGTCGGCACCGATCCTCGTGCTCCCCGCCGGCTACCCGCGACGCCTAATGAACTACTACCCGAATTTCAACTCGACGCTGAACATGCGCCACGTCACGAAGTGGGCCGAGCCCCTCACCATGGGCCGTGCCATACCGGAGGTGATGCGGAGGGCATTCTTCCAGTTGCGCAACGGTCGCCCCGGTCCCGTGCTGATTGAAATCCCGGTGGACGTGTTCGGCGAGGATGTGCCCGAGGGTTGGGAGCATACGCCGAGCTACGCGACGCGAGTCGGCCCGGACCCTGCGGACGTTGATCGAGCCGCCGAGGTTCTGGCCAACGCCGAACGCCCGGTCATCTATGCCGGCCAGGGCGTCCACTACGCCGAGGCGTGGGAGGAACTGAAGGCGTTCGCCGAGGAATGGCAGATTCCGGTTACCACGAGCCTCGAGGGCAAGAGCGCGTTCAACGAGACCCATCCGTTGGCGCTAGGCTCCGGGGGCCGGGCCAACCCCCGTACCGTGAAGACCTTCCTGAACGAAGCCGACGTGATATTCGGCGTCGGCTGCAGTTTCGCGCTGACCGGGTTCGGCGTACCGATGCCCCGCGGCAAGACCATCGTCCATGCAACGCTGGATCCGATGGACCTGAACAAGGACGTGCCGGCCGGATACGCGCTCATCGGCGATGCGAAGTTGAGCCTTGCCGCACTCAGCGAGGCGATGGCGGACCGGGACCACGCCCGGGCGGACAACCGCCGGGGGACCGTCCAGAAGCGGATCGCCGACCTCAAGGCCGCCTGGCTCGGCGAGTGGCAGGCCAAGCGCGCCAACAACGAGGCACCGATCAATCCCTACCGGGTGCTGAACGAACTGAACCAGACCGTGGACATCGACAATACCGTCATCACCCACGACGCCGGCAGCCCGCGCGACCAACTCTCGCCGTTCTGGACGTCCACCACGCCCCTTTCCTACATCGGCTGGGGTAAGACGACCCAACTCGGTTACGGCCTGGGTCTCGCCATGGGCGCCAAGGTGGCGGAGCCGGAGAAGACTTGCATCAACGTCTGGGGCGACGCCGCGATCGGCTTCACGGGCATGGACTTCGAGACCGCGGTGCGGGAACGGATTCCGATCCTGTCGATTCTCATGAACAACTTCTCCATGGCCATCGAGATACCGATCATGCGGGTCGCCCAGGAGAAGTACGGTTCGACGGACATCTCCGGCAACTACGCCGACATGGCCAAGGCCTTCGGAGGCTACGGTGAACGGATCACAGATCCCGGCGACATCCGTGCCGCCATCGAGCGAGGAATCGCGGCCACGAAGGACGGGCAGCCGGCACTGTTGGAGTTCATTACCGACAAGGAGATCACGATCTCGAACGAGTAGGCCGCACCCCTTCGTTGGGACGAGTCTTCGGCTGCTGCGATCTGCCGACGAACGGTTGAGAGACAAGGTCGTTGTCCGTCGTTAGCCATCGATGGATAATTATCCATGAATGGCTAACAATAGCTAAAAGCGATGGTCAACGAAGATCCTTGGCACTTCAAGCGGCACGACTTGGCTCGACGCACGTTGACCCTGCTAACGGAGGGTCCCGCCCGTGCACTGACGCTCTTCGCACCACGACGCACCGGCAAGACCGAGTTCCTGATCAAGGATCTTGGGCCTCAGGCCGAAACCCAGGGCCACCGCGTCGTCTACATGTCGTTCTGGCAGGATCCGATGTCCCCCTTGGCGGCTCTCCTGCATGCCCTGGAGACCTCGCTAAAGCAGGGATCGTTCGCCGACCGACTCCGTCGAGCAGGCCATGCACTGTCCCCGAAGCTCCAACTATCGATTCCGATGGTTGGGAAAGCGGAGGTCGACGTGAGCACACTGACAGGGAAGCCGCCCAGCGAGGTGCTGCTCTACCTGGACGACCTGCTGGAGCGGGTTTCAGCACGAGGCAAACCAACGATCCTGCTGCTGGACGAGGTGCAGGAGCTTGCCCGACGCCAAGACAACCAGGCCCTAGTCGCTGCGCTCAGGACGGCCCTAGACAAGCGACCCGATCGGCTCAAGTCGGTGTTCACCGGCTCCAGCCGAGAGGGTCTTGCCGCCATGTTTGCCGCCCGGCAAGCGCCATTCTTCCATTTCGCGACGCCAATCGACCTCCCGGCGCTCGGCGAACCGTTCGTCGACCACATCCTGGCGACGATGGCCGATGCTACCCAACGTCGTCCTGATCGCGACGAGATGCTTGACGCATTCCATGACTTGCACCGCAACCCCTATTACTTCCGGATGCTGGTGGAAACGATGCTCCTGAATCCTGGCCTCACGACCGCAGCCGCGCTCCGAGAAGTCCACCACCGTGTCGCGGCGGAACTCGGCTACCAAGACACCTGGCTCTCGTTGTCGCCACTCCAGCGAGCCGTGGCGCAAGCGCTACTCGAACAAGCCAAACCATTCAGCCAGCCATCCCGAGATTTCATGGCAGGCAAGCTCGACGAAGGGATGCCTTCTCAGGGCCGTATTCAAGCCGCCCTGCGAAAACTGCAACGACTCGGTCTCGCGGACAGGGAAGACGGCGGCTGGCGGCTAGCCGACCCGGAGTGGGCGATGTGGATTCGCGATGCCGATGTATGATGGTCGTTCCGCCCGCCGCCCGACCCAACGGCCACGCCCAATGACCGAGTTTCCACTACCCGGCGCCCCGCCCCGTCTACTCGACGACGAAGCCATGCAGGGTTTCATCCGCGAGGGATACGTTGCCCTGAAGTCGGAACTTCCGAGGGAGTTCCACGACCGCATGCACGATGCCCTCGATGCGCTCGATGAGAGGGGCCCGCTCGGCCACAACAACCTGTTGCCGTGCGTCCCTGAACTTGCCCGCCTGCTCGACGAACCCGTGGTGCGCGGCGCACTGACCTCCATTCTCGGACCGGGCTACTACCTGCACTTCCATCGCCACGATCACTTCAGCTTGTTCAACGAAGCGCAGCCCCTGCACAAGGACGGCGACAACCACTCCCACAACGCCGTCGACGGCCTGCGGCGGATCCACCGCACCCGCTTCGCGATGCTGTTCTACTACCCGCAGGACACCCCGCCTGAGAAAGGGCCGACGGGTATCGTGCCACGCAGTCAGTACGTGCCCCGGCGAGCGCTGGAGGCGGCTCGCTACCGACTGAACGAGTTCAACAACCGCCTTCGTAAGGAAATCGAGACCGAGATCGGCGAGAGCGCGTTCAGCCCCCGGGGAAGGGAGCTTTGGCAGGAACGACGACAGCGGTTCCACGCGGAAAACCCGGAGACCATGGCCAAGTTGAAGGCCCTGGACGAGCCATGGGAGTCGGCGAAGATTCCACTCACGGGCGACGCGGGTACGTTCACCATCGTCCACTTCGACATGGTGCACGGGCGGTACAGCGCCAACACGACGGATTTGAGCCGCCACATGGTGAAGTTCCTGTTTACCCGCGACCGGGAGCCCGTGGGTCCAGCCTGGAACGGAAGCGGTGCCCGCTGGCCCGGCGAAAACGACCCGTTGGAGCCCATCTGGCGAGCGTCCTGGGATTGGCACTGCCACACCGCGTCGGAACGGCGCGGATTCGAAATGGCGAGTGCGCTGGACGCCTTGGACGGTACCAACGACCACAGGGCTCTCGGCGCCGCCTATACCCTCGGCACTCAGGCCAAGTGGCGCAAGGACGGGCTCGAGGCGTTGTTCGATCGTTTCCTGGGGGACGACCTCGGTCGCCGAGTCGTGGCGACCTACGGCATCGTCGCCGCCGGCGAAGCGGGCGTCCCGCATCTACTTGAAGCGCTGCACGCCGCAGACGCCCAGTTGGCCGCGCGGATCATCGACGTATTGGGCGACATCGGGCCACCGGCAGCATCGGCACTAACAGAACTGACTTCCGCGACCCGGCACCTGGATGTCAACGTGCGGCGGTACGCCGCGGAAGCATTGGGCACGGTGGCCCAAGGTACGCACTTCGATGCCAAGATCCTGGCCGGACCCTTGGCCGACGAAGACGCCCTGGTACGCCGCAACGCCGCCCTCGCCACTGCCCGCCTCACTCCCGAGATCGGTAGTCGCGACGACCTCGTTCCAGCGCTTGCCGAGAACCTCTACCACTGGCATCACCATGTTCGCGGCTGGTCCATCGAGGCGCTGCAGCGCCTGGGTTCATCCGCAGCTAGGAACGTCGCCCTGCGCTATCTGTCGGCTGCCCGGTGGGATCCGATGCCCAAATCCGGTGACACGCCCACGGGTGCGCCGGCGCCCAAGGGCGTCGTCAAAGCCGTCACGATGCTATGAAGCTCGGCGTCAGCCACCAGCGTCCCGAGGATCTCAACGCGGACCGGTTCACCTACCTCAGGACAATGGGCGTCGAGACCATGGAGGTCCGGCTGCGGAGCGAGGATGCCACTTTCGACACCCTGAGCGCGATCCGCGACCGCGTGAACGGCGCGGGTTTCGAGTTGCATGAGATCATGCTCGACGATCTCTACTCGGCACCCGCTTTCACCCTCGGGCTCGACGACCGGGATGCCGTGATCGACCGCTTCACCGAATTCGTCACCGACCTCGGGCGCCTCGGCATCGCCTACACGACCTACGCCTGGCATACCGGCGGGGCCTATCAGACCGGGACCACCACGTCCCGTGGGGCTCTCACCCGCGAGTACCGCGACGGCGATGCCCAAGCACTGCCAAACGCCTATTCGGAGACCTACGACGACCACGCAATGTGGGACAACTACGCCTATTTCATCGAGCGCGTCCTCCCGGTTGCCAAGGCCGCCGGCGTCAGCCTGCAACTGCATCCCAACGACCCGCCCGTCAACCACCAGGGCGTGGCGCGGATCTTCCGCAGCACCGGCGCGTTTCGAGAGGCCATCGACATCGCCGGCGGCGACACCCACGGGGGCATCCTGTTCTGCGTCGGCACGTGGTCGGAGATGGTGGGACCTGACGGCAAAGGCGAAGACATTCCGGCTGCCATCCGCGAGTTCGGCGCCAGCGGCCACATCCACCAGGTGCACTTTCGCAACACGTCGAGCCCGCTGCCGAGTTTCCACGAGACCTTTCCGGACAACGGCTACGTCGACCTCGTGGAAGTCATGCGCGCCCTCGTCGACATAGGCTTCAACGGCATCGTGGTCCCAGACCATGTCCCGGGCGACGGACGCATCGAGGAGGCCTACACCTTCGGCTACATCCGCGCGTTGATCCAAGCCTTCGGCGGATAGCCCGCCAACCCCTCAGGTCACCGAGACATGGCCACGGCGGCAGGCAGCGTCGAGGACTTCAGGAGCGCTTGGCGGCAGAGCATCGCCGTCGTTCCACGGGTGTTCGCGTTTCTCTGGGAGGTGTCGCCAACGCTGTTCGTCACGCTGGCATGCATCCTGCTCTTCAATGCCTTCGCGCCGGCGGCGCTGGCCTGGCTCACCATGAAGGTGATCGTCGACGGGGTCGTCGAGGCCGCGACGACGGCTTCCGGATGGCTCGCGCTAGTCGTTCCGCTCGCCGCCGTGTTCGCGATCTGGATGATCAATGCGGGCCTGTCCTCCGTGGACGTGATCGTGCGACGCGTGCTCCAGCAGAAGACCGAGGTCCTTGAGTCCGTGAAACTTCTCGAGAAGTCCGCGACGCTCGATATCGCCTTCTTCGAGACCCCACGGTTCTACGACCATCTTCACCAAGCGGTGAACCACCGCTGGTACGTGCACTTAGTCGCGAACCAGTCGTTGAGCCTGCTGCAGCAGGGCATCTCCCTGGTTGCGATGCTGGGCCTGCTGTCCGTGCTCCACCCGGTCGCCATCGCCGTGCTTCTGTCCACGGCGCTGCCCAGCCTCCTGTTGCAAGGGCGCTTCGCCAAGCGGCGGAGCGAGTTCTTCGACGAGATGGCGCGCAACAGTCGGGTTCAGGAATACCTCCACGACCTGCTCACGAGTCGCCAATCCGCCGCCGAAGTCCGCGTGTTCGGACTTGCCCGTCACTTCGTCGACAGGTTTCTCGACCTTGCCAGGATCCAGGTGAACACCTTCTGGAACCGGGAACGCCGGATCCTCGGCGTCGACGTCTGCCTAAGTGCGCTGTCGCTGGTCGGCACCGCCCTCATCTGGGTGTTCGCCGTCATCCAGGCCGTCGGTCTCGGATTTCCCTCGGCGACCTCACCCTCGTGTTCACCGCCTCCATGCAGTGCCGCAGTCAACTCGAGGGATTGGTGAACTCGATCGGTCAAGGTGTTCGAAGGCGTGCTCATGGCGTCTCGGTACTTCCAGTTCATCGACCTTGACCCGCGGTCCGCGGCGGGAACCCTTACCACCGGGCAATCCGCTCGCCCCGTACCCAGGCCGTTCGCCCGGGGACTGGAGCTTCGGGACGTGGGGTTCACCTATCCGGGGTCCGAACGAGCCGTGCTCGACGGGTTGTCATTCACGATTCCTGCGGGTGCCAAGGTCGCCATCGTCGGAGAAAACGGCGCCGGCAAGACCACCATCGTCAAGCTGCTGTCGAGACTCTACGACCCCACGGCCGGTGCCGTGCTGTTGGACGGAACGGACCTGCGCGACTACGACCTGAACGACGTGCGCGGGGCGGTCAGCGTCGTATTCCAGGACTTCGTCCGCTACGAGTTCTCGGTCGCGGACAACATCGGCTTCGGCGACGTCCGCGACGTTGACGATCGCGAACGCATCGAAGCGACCGCCCGCCGCACCGGGGCGCACGACACCGTCGTCGCCCTGCCCCAAGGCTACGACACGATGCTGGGCAAGACCTACGACGAGGGCGTGGACCTTTCCGGCGGCGAGTGGCAGTTCCTCGCCATCGCCAGGGCGCTGATGTCGAACGCTGAGATCCTCATCCTCGATGAACCCACGGCCGCACTCGATGCGCTGAAGGAGCAGGAGCTGTACGAACGCTTTGCCACCCTGACCGAGGGCCGGACAGTCGTGTTCATATCCCACCGGTTCTCCACCGTGCGAATGGCGGACGCCATCGTCGTGCTGGAAGACGGTCACGTTACGGAAAGCGGTTCGCACGAGGAACTCGTCGCCCTCGGCGGCAAGTACTCACGCATGTACAAAACGCAAGCCGCCCGGTACGGAAACTGACCTGGCACCTTCGCCGCGCTTGTCTATCAACGCGACCTTACCGGCGCGCAGTCCACACTCGACCGACCGCATCCTTGCGCCACGTCGAAACCGCGGCCTTGGGGCGAGCCCGTAGGGGACGGCCCGAGGAGTCCGCGCCTTGAAGCGGCACCAAGTGCTGCTGCAAGGCGCGGAGACCTCGGGAGGTGGGGGCTGGGGCCAGACCGCGAGGCAAGGAGCGGTCTGGCGGCGTTGTCCCGTCCCGTTGCCAATGGAACCGGTAGGTCCGGCGCGGGCGACCACAAGGGTCGCCCCTACCGGGGCGTACAATTCAACGAGCTGCGGGTTCGTTTCACGCGGGTGGCGGCCCCGTGACGGTTCGGGACAGTTCCCTATCCACGAGCTTCGCGTGGTCCAGAATCAAGGTCTCGAAGCCGTCTGCCATTCCCTCGCGCCTCTTGGGTTCGGCGAGCAACCAGCTCGAGTCGCTTGGCAGAAAATGCTCCATTTCGGCTTGGTAGGAGCCATTCGATATGGCGTCCCTGCCCGCCTTCGCCCGTTGCCGCAGGATGGCGCCGAACTCGGTTCTGTCTTCCGTCGCCACCTTTGCGGCCACGATGTCGGGTCTGAAGTCCACGCCGCGCTGTCGGAGCCACAGAATGTCGAACATGTCGCGGTGTTTGATGCGTCGCCTTCGCCCAACCAAAGCAATGTGCTTGTCCGCGAATATCTCCTCTTTGCTTGAGGTCCTGAACGAAAACGCATCACCGACATCGCCCATGCCCGGCACCAATCCGCCAGCCATCTTGAGAGTGATGATCTCCGCGCGCGCATCGACTTGCATACCTTGGCCCAAGTCGATCTTCATTCTCGGGCGGCGTTGGCTGCGGTCCCGGCCAGGGACCTCCGCGCTGACACGCGCCAACGTCGACCCGCCTCCTGTTGGAGTGCTGACGGAGACCTTGCACCCAGTCAGCTTCCCCGTCTCGTCAGCCAAGGTCTGTCGGTCCAAGCTACGGGGTGCGAATTTCGGCGTGTGGAAGTCCAAATCCTCGCTGAACCGCGGGCTGCCGTGGCACAACCTGAGCGCCGTGCGGCCGATGAACACCGCGTCCTCGGGCAGCAGGACGAACTTATGGATCACGTGGAATACCGCCATCGACAGCAGTTCGCTTTCCAAAGCCCGTTTCGCGTGACCGAGGCCCGGCGCGGCGGCGACGATCGCGTTGGCCCAATCTCCGAGCGTGAAGCTCATGCATGGATCTCCCGTTCCGCATTGGGGATCTCGTCCCATTCGATCAGGTCGGTGTTTCGGCCTACCCGCATCAAGTCGCGGGCGGCAAGTCGCGGCTTCGCACAGGGCAGCCAGTCTTCGGGAGGGCTAGGCATGACGATTTCGTTCATCAACTTCGCCACCGGTCGGGCGGTATGGGTGATCAGTATCAGACCGTACGGGGTTTCTATCCTCCCGCTCCTGCCGGTGGACATGACGGTGATGGCACCGAGCGGCTCTTGGTCGATCACGCCCCATGTCGACAAGGCCGTTTCCAGGCTGACGTAGCTGAACGAACGAGGGCGAAGCCGCAGGACTATTTCCTCGCGGATCGCGCCTGCCCGCCGCGCGTACCTATACGCGTACAGCCCCCGGCACACGTGGACCAGCAGCTTATCGCGCACGGCCGCGGCGAGCGTCTTTTCGATTGCTCTTGGCGAGTCGTCCGGCAGCAACGCACCGGCGACTTCGCCTTTGGTGAAGACCGATCGTCCCGTGGCGCTGCACATGGCATCCAATGCCATGCGGAATTCTGCGGATCTCATGCCTGTATCTTAACGAAAACCACCCTTAATGGATGGGTTAGAGTGCAGTTCTCTGACGCACTCCGGTCGGAGGCAGGTAGAGATACGCCAGGTTGGTCATGTCACACCTGAAATTGAACAGTTTTCCTTGTTCGCAGCATTAGGCTACTCTATCGTCTTTCGCCGCTGTCAGAGCAGACCACCATGGATACCTCGAAGGATACGCCAGTTCTTTATCCAATGCCCGGCGAAGGAACCCGAACGCGGCGGGTGTGGGAAATCGCCGACGCGGTCACACGGGAAACCGGGCACCGTGCGGCGAGGCGCGATGTCGTTGAACGGTTTGTCGCCGAGAATGGCAACCCCAACACGGCGAACACCCAATACCAGCATTGGAAGGCCGCATTCGACGCCCAAGGCGGGTCGCGCGAGACGTCGGCAGGGCCGGAACCGGGCCACGTCGGCCCACAGTCGCTCAAAGTGTCAGCGGATGGCCGTGTCGCGATTCCTCAGCCGATGCGTGCGGCCATGTTCCTCGGCGAGGACGGCCACGTCACCGCCCGGGTGATGGACGGCGAGCTTCGTCTAGTGGCCCGGGGTGCCGCCGTTAGACGGATCCAGAACGAGGCACGGGCTTACAAGAGTCCCGGCGAAAGCGTGGTGGACGAGTTCCTTGGGGACCGGCGCGCGATGTGGGGAGAGCGGGGAGAGCGGCGAGAGCGGGACGAGCAGGCCAAGCAGTGACGGCATACGTATTCGACAGTTCCGCGCTGCTCGCCATCACCTTCGACGAAGCCGGCGCGGATGTCGCCGCCGAATCGCTGGCCGAGGGGATCGTGTCTGCGGTGAATGCCGCCGAGGTCGTCACCCGATACATCGACCAGGGCGCGAGCCCCGACCAAGCACGCCGTTGGCTCCAAGACCTCGGTCTCGCCATCCGCCCGTTCGACGAGGGCTTGGCGCTAGAAGCAGGCTTGCTGCGCGAGCGAACCCGAGACAAGGGACTCTCGCTGGGGGACCGCGCCTGTCTTGCCTTGGGGATGCGGGAGAGCATTCCGGTGCTGACTGCGGATAGAGCCTGGGCTGAACTCGGTCTCGACGTGTCGGTTCGCCTCATCCGATGACCGGAGTCAAGGCGCAGATTCCAGCTCGGCCTTGATCCGCGCCGCGTGTTCGCGGAGCTGCGCGGGTGCCGCGACCGAGCGGGCGTGCAGCGTCAATCCCTCCCCTTCGTAGCGCGGAATGACGTGGAAATGGATGTGGAACACCGTCTGGCCGGCGTCGGCGCCGTTGAGTTGAACAATCATCATTCCCGGGGGCTTGAAGGCCGCCTTCACAGCCCGCGCGACGCGTTGGGTCGTCGTGATCAGTTGCCCGAGCGCCTCGGTGCTCAAGTCGAAGATGCTCTCTGCGGGCTCGCGGGGAATGATCAGCGTGTGCCCCGGGCTTTGCGGCATCAGGTCCATGAAGCCGAGGCAGTGCTCTTCGTCCAGCACCACGTGGGCATCCGCCTCGCCACGCAGGATCTTCGCGAAGATGTTGTTGGGGTCGTAGGCCATGGCGGTTCCTCAGCTTGCCGTGACGGGCATCTCCAAGCCGCGGGGAATCCCGGGGTTCTCCAAGGCCTGCACCTGCCTCATGGTGTCTCGAAAGCGCTCCTGCTGCTCCGGCGTGGACCTCGGCAACCCCAGCCCCGTTCGGGTCGCGTACTCCCGGTGTTCGGCGAGGAACCCGGGCAGACCGTCGTAGGTGCACGTCTGCGCTAGAGCCAAGATGTCGTCGACGGTGACGGTGTCGCGCATCTCGTCCCACCGCCCGCGCAGCGAGAGCGCATGGAGTTTGAGGCCCAACTCCTCGAGTCCGTGCAGCGCCAACACCTTGTGGTACGTCCGGGTGGAGCCGTAGAACGACAACGCACGGCGCATGCCGAGGGCCTTCTGTTCGATCTCGCTGTCGCTGTCGCCGAGGATGAGATAACCGCTCTCGGCGATTTCGAGGTCGGACCACGTACGGCCGCTCCGTTCCAGACCCGTCCTGATAGCCGGAAGCAGTACCCCGCGCATGTACTTGTCCGACATGATGCCGCCGTGGGGCATGATCACGTCGGCCACCTCCCCCGCCGTACGGGCCATGCCCGGCCCGACCATGGCGAGCCCGACCTTGGGCCGCGGATGTTCGATCGGACCCGGATTGAAGTTGGGCGTCATCAGGGTGTAGGTGTATTCCTTGCCGAGAAACTGCGCGGGTTTGCCGTCCTGCCAGGTGTCCCAGACGGCGTGCATCATGCGGATGTACTCGCGCATCCGCGGTGCCGGCGGCGACCACGTGCCCCCGAAACGTCGTTCGTTGTGTCCCTTCACCTGGCTGCCCAGACCCAGGCAGAACCGTCCCCCGGAGAGGTGCTGCAGATCCCACGCCTCCATGGCCAGCACCATCGGGCTGCGCGGAAACGCGATCGTCACGGAAGTCTGCAGGCCGATGCGCTCGGTCGCCGTTGCGGCCACGGTCATGGTGAGCATGGAGTCGTGGGACAGCTCGCCGCAGGTGATGCAGTCGAAGCCCGCGGCCTCCGCCGCGCGGGCCTGCGCCGGCACCGCCGCCGGCCAGCCGCCGACTCCCGTGATCAATTTCATCCAACGTCCTCCCAAGGCAAAGGCCGCAATCATAACCGCGATGACGCCCGAGCCGGGGCGCAGTAGAATCGATGCGACCACAAGGGGAGGAAAGGACGACATGCCCAATCGAGCGCATCTCATCACCGGCGGCTACCCGATCGGGTCGACGGCCGGCCACGACATGGACTATGCACGCATCGAACTCCTGCGCCGGCTGTATGCGAGCGGCTACCAGACCACCGTCGCGAACGACTTCACCGACATCGCCGCCCGCCTGGCCGGCGTCGACTTCCTGGTCACCTATGTCGCCGGGCCCTATCCCGACGACGAGCAGAGCCGGATCGTCGACGCTTGGCTCGCCGAAGGCGGCAGGTGGTTCGCGCTGCACGGCACCAGCGGCGGCCGGGCCAAGCGGGTCGACGGCAGCCGACGCCGGAAGATGGTCCGCCTCGCCCACCACGACCTGCTCGGCGCGTTCTTTCTCAACCATCCGCCGGTGCGCCGCTTCGATGTCGCCGTCGAGGCGGGCGACCATCCGCTTGTGAACGGCCTGCCCCAGACCTTCGCCGTCACCGACGAGCTCTACCTGATCGAACCGGTCGGCGAGAGCCGGGTTCTGCTCACCACCGAACTGGCGGAGGATCCGTCTCCCGAAGGATTCGGCTTCGTCTACGACGAGGACACGTCAGTTGGCGCCGACGGCAAGACGCGGGTGCTCGGCCTCGAACGCACGGTCGGCGACGGCGCGGTGGCGTACGTCGCGTTAGGCCACTGCCACTCGCCGGCCACCAACGCCCAGCCTTTCGTGGACCGGAATGTGGATGCCGAGGGCAAAACGCCGCTGCGGTTCCGAGGCGCGTGGGAGACTCCCGAGTTCGGGCGGATTCTGGACAACGCGATGGGCTGGGGCCAAAACGCTGCCGCGTAGCGCGGCCGAACGCTAGTTCTGGCACTCCGCGCGTCCAGCGGGGCTCTTGCCGAGCTCACGGGATGCGTGCGGGCACCTTTCGACTAGCCGACCCGCGCATACGTCCACCTAGGGGTGTCCGAGATGCGAAAACCCGTATTGCGTATTGCGACCTAAGCGTTCCCCTACGACGTATCTCGGCTCGACTTCCCGTGCAACCTACCTAGGCTGTCCGGCCACAGCAGAAACACGCCCAGCGCTTCGCACAGACCCAACCATGTGCCGTCGGCAGGCTCCCTCTCCACCATCAGTACCGCCCGGACCGGTCGGGCTAGCCGCCGTGTCAACGCGTCCTGATAGCGGAGTACCTGCCCTAGCCCGAGACGAAGCTGCTTCTCCTCGTTCGACTTCGTCAGGCTCTTTACCTCCGCAACCCACCAGTCATTCCCCGTTCGCCATGCCAGGTCGTAGCCGGGATCCTCGGAGCCCGGCGACAACGGTGCTAGCCCCAATCCGGTAACGCGGTCGGCAAGCGCGTTTTGCGTGGCGGCGTGCGCTCGGGAAGCCCGATCCACCATCGCCGGATCAACCAAGAAGGGATCGCGATGCGCGACGCTTTCCTTTGAAGGGGCGCCGGTAGTCCGCACCCACCCCGACGGGCTCGCCGAGTCTGAAGCACTCCCTCCTACCGGGCGCATGAGCGAAAACATCTCGACGAAGAACGTCGGCAGCTTGAACAGATAGCCTTGGAGAGGCCGGATATCCCTCTTGGACCCGACCTCGAACGGGAAATACACCGGCCCGCCGTGCGCAGCCGTCAGTCGATCAAGATAGTGCTTGATCTCATCCCGCGTTTGCGAATCTCCGCCACCGGCAAGGCCACCTCGAGCTCCGTATAGCTTTCGAGTCCGACGTACCACCCGGGCCGCCCGTAGGGCTGTATTCCCGCCCTCTGCGTGCGTCCGTGCGCGGCCCAGACCACGTCGTCCTCCCAGAAATCTCCCGATGCAACGGATCGCGCGACGATTCCACGCGAGGCCCTGTGGTAGTGGAATATGACGTCGCCCTTCCTCACCTCCTTGAGGATCGAATAGCCCCAGAACATGTCACCCTTCTGGTCGGTTTGGGGAGACTTCAGGTTCGCACTCAGGTCCTTCCTGTCGGTGACCTCCAGCCAGAAAGTCTCCGAATCTCTCGTCGCATCCCACCACCTGCTGAGTTCAGCCAACCCGTGCTCCTCCAAACGCCTTGCGACGCGTCGCGTTTGCAAAACAAGCCGGGAACTGTGATCGCGAGCATGCTTCGCTACACGCCTCACTCGCTCCCGATCTGTTCCGGCGTCTTCGCCCCCATAGAGCGACGCCTCGAACAGTAATGTGCGCCCTTCCGACAGATTCGTAAAGACCCTCGGCGCCGCCGCGCACCACATCGTCCCGCGTCGAACGACAGGTCTAGGCGGCCCGGCCGATTCCAAAGCGTGGTCCTAGACTGGGGTGGCGTGCCATTCGGTCGTGCCCGACCTAGCCTTCTCCTGAAAACGTCCAAAACGTGCGACGTGCATAGCGCTGCTACGAAGATCGGCCGCCCGCAACGGGAGAGCCAGGCGCCGACGTCGTCCTCAGCCCTGGGAGCACCGTTCGGCAGGACCAGCACCAAGTCTTCCGTCAAGATTGGTTCTTGTTCCGACCGCCGTCGCTCAAGGCGCTCAAGGACGTCTACTACAGGTGCGACTTCGGGCTCCGTTGAGTGGGCGCCGCCACCAAGGGTCACGACCCTCGATTGGGTCAGGCAACGATGCCACGGCGCAAAACGCGACGGTACGGTACAACGTCAAGGGGTGATCGGCACGATCACGGCAACCTATCCGAATACCCTGACGTTGACCGCTCCGTGTGCTTGGCGAGGGCGAGCAGGACTTCCGATGTTTGACGAGCAAAGGGGGCAGAGGCCTGTCGTTTGCGGCTTGGGCGTCTTGGGATCGACTATCGGTAAGGCGTTTCGGGTGTCGATAGACGTTGTGCTATCTCTTCGCAGACCCCGGCAGATTCGAGGATCCGAAACACATGCACTCGAGGCGCGTGGGTAAGGCCGAAGGACGAGTGCCATCGACAGTTCTAGGGATGTCTAGCCGACCCCGCAAGAGGCTCCGCAACTACCGCCGCCGTCGGCCCCGCCAGCACCGCCGTCGCTGTCCGATGCGTCGGTGTCAGATCCGTCGGGTACAACCGCCGGCATCATCAACAACGCCGAACTGTCGGAGCCGTCCCGGCGTTTTCTGCGCACTTCCTCGGCCATATCATCGCCTAGGGTCGCCTCGTCAGCGGATCCGCCGAACAGCGTTTGCAACCATTTCCACATGACCGAATACCTCCGCTGTCAATCGCAAGCAAGCATACCGCGACGCAGATGCCCCGCGTCTTCTTGACTCGCAAGCACGACCTCTACAGTGTCACGCGGCAACCCTCACCCCAACATGTTCATATTTCCGTGCAAAAGGCGGATAATAGGGCATGGTTCGTAGTCGAAAAGCGCTGTCCAACTACATCGACCGGCTTCTCTCCGAAGGCCGCTCGGTGTTCACCCCTGCACAGGCCGAAGACGAGCTTGGCATCACGCACCGGTCCTTTCTAGACGCCTCGGAGCGCCTGCAACGGTCTGGGAAGCTCATCAGACCGCGCCAAGGATTCTATGTCGTCGTCCCGCCGCAATACGCCAGCTGGGGCGCACCCCCGCCAGCATGGTTCATCGACGCCCTGATGCGTTGGGAGAACGAAGCCTACTACGTTGCCTTGCTGAAGGCTGCCGAGTTGCACGGCGCCACGCATCAGGCCGTCATGCAGTTTCAAGTCGTGTGCGGCAAACGACTGCCGGAGATCCGCGCTGGCCGCAGTCTCATCGTGTTCTACTTCCGCGGCGCAATGGCACCCCCGGTCGCAGGAGTCGAGGACCGAAAAACGGATACGGGAACGATGAAGGTATCGTCGGCAGCCTTGACGGCCCTCGACCTCCTCCGGTACCCGCAGGCGTCCGGAGGGATTGACAACGTAGCCACCGTCCTTGCCGAACTTGCCCCCGCGATCGAACCCGACGAGCTTGCGTCGCTGTCGACCCGGATGGAGCGGTCAGTCGTCCAGCGGCTGGGCCATCTTTTGGACTGGCTTGGTGCGGACCGCCTGGCGCAACCCATGCTGGACGCCCTGCTGTCGAAGTCACCGCTGCGTTGGACCGAACTCGAGCGAGAAACCCGCGACCCGGATTTCGCCTCCGACCTACCGCTGCAGGATCCCAAGTGGCGTATCGTGGCGCACCGTCCACCCGAACCTGACCTGTGATCCCGTCGCAGAACATCGTCGCCTGGGCCAATGTGGTCCCCTGGGTGGAGCCCCGCCAAGTCGAACAGGACTTGATCATCAGCCGCTCGCTGGTCGAGATTTTCAGCGACCGCCGCCTGCGCGACGCGCTTCGGTTCCGGGGCGGCACGGCTCTGAACAAACTGCACCTCCCCAGCCCATTGCGCTATTCGGAAGACATCGACCTCGTGCGCACTTCGAGGGGACCGATCGGGCCCATCGTCGACCGCCTCAGGGCCACGCTCGAGCCATGGCTCGGGGCGGCGCAGTTCGCCCAGAGTCCGGTGGCTCCGAAGCTGCGATTCCGTGCCGAACCGGAAGACGGAAGCGGCGTGCCGATCCGCCTGAAAATCGAGATCAACACCCGTGAAGTCGAAGCCTTCGATCCGCCCGTCACACGGCGCCTCGAAATGGCGAACCCATGGTTCGCCGGCCAAGCCGACATTCCCACCTTCTCGTCCGAGGAGATGCTGGCAACGAAGCTCAGGGCGCTGCTGCAGAGGAACAAGGGTCGCGACCTGTACGACCTGGCGGAGGGTCTAGCCGTCCTCGAACCGTTGGACGTCGGTCGCGTGGTCGAGATATTCCGTTGCTACATGCACTCGTCCGGCCTCACCATCTCCCGCGCCCAGGCGCAGGAGCGCATGTTCGCGAAGCTGGCTCTCCCGCGGCTCTGGCTCGACATCCGCCCTTTACTGCCAGCCCACCGTGCCGCTGCGCACACCGCGGCAACGCAGGCGGAGTCCTTCCGGCGGGTCTTCACGCACCTCATCGACCGACTCCCCGGTGACCCCTGGGCGCGCACAGAAGTGATGAAGGCACGATTCGGCATCGAATGGTGAGCGTGCCGTGCTTCCCGCTCGAAAGTCCGCACCGGCCGCAACGCCGGTTGTCTCGCCGGGGCCGGCTGGCGGCCCGTCCTACCCGTAGGTCAGTAGCGAAGGCGGCAGGTGTCCGACGTCGTTGAGGCCCGTGACCTGGGTGCCCAGGTACGTCTTCGAGGAGACGCGGCAAATGCCGCAGTTGTGAATGTCGAACCGGGCCCAGGCGTCGAGACGAACGGCGAGCACGCGGCATAGCAGGTAGCGGATGACGTTGCCGTGGCAGACCAAGAGCGTCGTGCCCTCGTTGTCGGACTCGAAGTAGCGGGAGTAGGCCCGGTCGAGGTGCTCCCGGCACTCCGCGGTCTGCGAAGCCTTCACGCCCTCCGGGTAGAACACTTCCTGGCCGGGCGGAACCGACGGTACGCATTCGCAGATGTCCGCGTCGGTCTCGATGGTGATCGACGGGTGGTGGCTGGCGACCTCGTCGGCGGTCTGGCGCGCACGGCGGTACTCGCTCGCCACGATGCGGTCGATGGACTCGTCCTTGAGCCGCTCAGCAGTGGCCGCAGCCTGCTTCTTGCCCAGCGCCGTGAGTCCACCGAGTTGATTGGGCGCGGCGTCGTTGTGCTGGCCGTGCCGCAACAGGATGACGCTGCGCAGGGGCCGGATCATCCCGTGGGCCGGCTGCGGTTGACTGGTACTCATTGGCGGCTCCCCGACTCGAGAAGGCGGTTTCGGGTGCGCATTCTACGGTCGCACGGTCGCGCCACACCACTACCGGCGAGCGCGGAACAGCGACAGCCGCATCGCACGTTGACCTTGACGCATCCCGATCAGCACGCTCGCTTCGAATCAGCTACACGTACGGCCCCGACACAGTGGCCCGGCGTAGGCGGGTTCGCCTACTTGCGCCGCTTCAGGTCGATCGTGGTCTTCTCTTCGGTGAGTTCGCCGTCCACCATGCTTCGCCACGTGGTGGTGAGACGATCATCGCCGTCGAAGACGTAAACGGCCTGGCTCATGTACGCCGACTTCGGCGATGCGAGATTGGTGATGCTCTCGAAGCGCAGCTCAAGGCGATCATCATCGCCCGTGGCTTCGACCACAAGACGTGGCTGGTTGCCCGCTGCGCAGTAGTGCGTCATCAAGACCCGGTCGCCGTCGGCGTGGTACATGTTGACCATTTCGTGGCCATCGGAACTGTTCGGGAACATGGTCTCCACAACCGCCGAACCCCCGGCGGTCAATCGGAACGTGGATCCCACAACATCCGTTTCGCGACCGTCTTCGTCCAGCAGCATCCAGTCGCCCTCGAGCGCCGCCAGTTTCTCCATCACGCCGGCTTTCTCCCCGGCGAAAACAGCCAAGCCCGGTGCGAGCAGAAACACGCTGGCGATCAGTAGTCCGTTCCTCATCGAACTCGTACTCCACTTCATGACGGGCGGCTAGTGTAGCGGCATGACTCCCGATCGGACAGGCAAGATGCGGCAATGAATCGTGCTAACGTCCCCGTATGCAGTGCGCGTCCCCTCCCCTAACCCTCGTCATCGGCAATAAGAACTACTCGTCCTGGTCCGCGCGACCATGGCTGACCATGACGGAACTCGGTATTCCGTTTGCGGAACGAATGCTCAAGTTCGATTCCGAGGATTGGGCGGGAAACATCGACGTGCTCTCTCCGACCGGGTTGGTCCCGGTGCTTTGGGAAGGTGAACCCGGATCGGGTTTCGCGACGTTCGACACCATCGCGATACTCGAACGTCTGCATGAGCTGTTTCCCGACGCCGGCGTCTGGCCCCAGGAGTCCCAGGCGCGGGCACATGCGCGGGCCCTCGTCGCCGACTTTCACGCGGGCTACGCGCACCTGCGCGCAGCGATGCCCATGAACATCCGCAGCTCTCATCCGGGCAAGGGCATGTCGGGCGAAGTCGCCAGCGAGATCCAGAAACTCTGTACGCACTGGCGCAACGCACGAGACCGGTTCAGCCCGGGCGGACCGTTCTTGTTCGGCGATTTCTGCGCGGCCGACGCGTACTTCACACCCGTCGCGTCGCGCTTCGTGACGTACGCCGTACCACTCGATCACCAGGCCGCGAGCTACCGGGACGCCCTGTTGGGCACACGTGCCATGCGGGCCTGGACCGAGGCGGCCCTGCTCGAGACCGAATTCGTTCCCATGGACGAGCCCTACGCGACGACGTAGACCGGCCCGGTCATCTAGGCGTCGGATCGAACTCCCGGCGCTGCCGACATGCTTCGAACAGCAGCACGGCGGCGGCCATGGCGGCGTTTAGCGAGTCGGCGCGGCCTGCCATCGGAATGCGGACGGCTTCGTGTCGTGGCGATGACCACCGGGCGTCGAGGCCCGAGTGCTCGCTGCCGACCGTGATCGCCACGGCGCCACGAAGCTCCGCCCGGTGGTATTCAACGGCCGCGTCCGGACGACCGACGATGCTGCGGATCCGGCGCCTCTCGAGCCAGTCGTGCACTTCTTTCCCGTTCGCCACCGCGACCGGCACGTTGAACAACGTACCCATGCTGGCCCGAACGACATTCGGGTTGAACATGTCAGTCATTGGATCGGCTACTACCATGCCGGCCACGCCGACGGCATCCGCCGTGCGCAGCATCGCGCCGAGGTTGCCGGGTTTCTCGATCCCGACGGCGACCAGCCATAGGGCGTCGTCCGTCTCGGGAAGCCGCTCGAGTTCGAGGTCGGGCATCGGGGCGACGCCGAGCACGCCGTCCGGCGTGTGCCGGTAGGACATCTTCTCGAAGACCGGGCGACTCGTCGGTTGGCATTCGACCGCCATCGCCGCGACGCCGTCTACCACCTTTCGGGCACCGTCTGCCAGCAATTCCTCGCAGTAGTAGAGCGTCGCCAAGGCCAAGCCTGACTCCTGCGCACATGACAACTCGCGCGTCCCCTCGACGACGAATCGACGCTCCCGGTCGCGATGGCGCCGGTTGCGCAGCTTGATGACGTCCTTGACGCGAGGATTGCGTACGCTGGTAAGCACGCCGCTCTAACCCGGAGGCCGTCGCGGCGGGCGGTCATTGAACCGCGCCCGTGCGAGGTGTTCGACAAAGGTCCGTAGCCAACGCTTAGCGTGGAGACTCGCATGTCGCTCGAGGACGGCCGCGGCGAGACCCCGCACGTAGCGGTCGTGGTCGGCCAAGCCTGCGGAAGCCAGGGCTGCCAGATCGTCGTCGCCGAGCGGCATGTTGCACAAGGCATAGGCGACGCTCACCCGGACCGTGGAACGGGACATGCCGCCGTTGCCGGTGTTGTCCGGCTCCACGGCGGGATCCAACCGCGCAAGCAGGCGCTTTGCCGAGACGTTCGCGCCGCGTACGCGGGCGATGTTCCCTAGCGCGTAGGCGGCATTGGAACGCACCAGGTCGTCGGCGTCCTCTTCCAAACGTCGGATCAACGCCCCGACGGCGACCGCGCTGGCCAGCCGCGCTTCTCCGGCGGCGCTGGCGGCGACGCGCCTCATGCGCGGGTCGTCGCTGTCCAAGGCACCGAGCACACCGGCTTCGACGGCCGATCCCGCAATGCCCGCGGCGTAGACCATCGATCGGCGCAACGCCTCGTCCTCGGCGTTCAGCAGCCTCGCGAGTTCCTTGGCAACGCCGGCGTCGTCCCGGGCAAGCCAGCCGATTTCGTACGCCAGGCGGATGCGTTCGTCCTCCGCCTCGGCAGATGCGATGCGCCCGACCTGATTCGTGAGCTTGACGGCGGGTCGCCAGCCGGCATTGCCGCGCAGCCACTGCCAGATCCGCTCGACAACCCCGTTCAAACACGCGTGGCCGGCGGTATGAGGCAGCGCCTCGGCTTGGTTGTGCCACGACGGTCGGTCGGGATCCCGGCTGCGCAGGTAGTAGAACTTGTACATGAACCGACGTCCATCGAACGTCGGCGCCTGCCGCGTTCCACGATGCATTAGATCGTAGTGCGCAAGCACCACGCCGCCGGGCGGTACCTGGATCCGGTGCCGCGCAATGTCCCTGATTCCCAAGGACTCCACCACGCCGTCGATGTAGGTGTCGCGCACCTCGACGTCGCCGTTTCGGAGTGCTTCCTCGCGGACTTTCTTGTCCAATCCGTCGCCGCGGTGCCACGTGCCGTCGGCCCGCTCGAAGTTCGTGGTCCAGTACTGGGTTCCGGGTAGCACCTCGGTGGGGCCGTTGTCGTCCGTCACGCGCTGCGGATAGTAGAAGAGCATGGCCCAGTTGGGTCGATGGGTGCGGTAGTGGGCCCGGTCGTTCCAGGGCAGATTGCCGTCCTGGTGGAAGCCCTGGTCGTAGCGGCTGGACTCGTGGACGAAGTGGTGGGGATGAAGGAAGTAGCCGTCACCTAGCACGCTGGCAAGCGCACCGTCCACGGTCGGGTCGGTCAGCAGTCGTTGAAGCCCGGGAATGCGCGCGCGCAGGTTGTCGCCAATTATCTGCAGGTGGGTGGAATCGCCGCCGATTGCGCGCGCTTCGTCATGGATCTGGCACGCTGCGTCGTACATCTGCGCGTGGAAGTCGTCACCCAGCCCATCCGGGTCGAGGACCACGAAACCGTCGCGCAGGAAATGCGCCATCTGGTTGTCGTCGAGCAGGTTCACAAGCGGATTATCGCCCGCGCGCCACGGTGCGGCACAATGACGTTCACGATGGCGAGAAAGGAGGGGGTGAACATGAGCGTCATTGGGCTCGAGGAGATATTCCTAGACGTCGAGGATCTGGACAAGGCAGTTGGCTTCTACCACCAGATAGTCGGACTCCCGGTCGTGATGCGAAACGACGAACGGGCTTATCTGCAGTGCGACCGCAGCCACGTCGTTCTACAGATAAAGGACCACGGCGGTCGTCACCGCGGTGGCGGACCGATGCACTTCTCGTTCACCGTGACCGAGGACACGTTCGACGAGGTTGCCGACCGGGCCGCCAAAGCGAATATCTTCACTCGGGGACCGATGGGTAGCCGGGGAAAGGGCCGGGCGTTGTTCATGCTCGACCCCGACGGCAACGAAACCGAGGTGAATACACGGTATCTGTACGGGGTACCGAAACGTTGACCGCGCACCGCCGATTGTTTGACCAAAGGGGGCTATTGCGCGAAAGTTAGGAGTCGCCAGCTGACCGTCGCTGAAACCGCAGCGGCTGTCCGGTGAGCCATAAGGAGGGGAATCAAATGGCAGCGATATCGGCGGATTCACACGTCGTCGAGGCTGAGGACGTATTCGTTGGCCTGCCCGAGCGCTTCGGCGACGACGCGCCTAGGGTCGTTGGGGCCGGAACGCTACAGGACTCGATCATCATTCCGAGCAAGGGACCACGCGGCGTGCGTCGCCGCATGGGCTTCGCCGGCATGCGCAAGCGCGACGGCCTCGAACTGCAGCGCCGTACCGGACACAAGCCCGAAGTGGACGACATGCGCGACGCGGAGGCGAAACGCATCCTGGCCATGGGCTACGACGGCCTGAGAGCGGGGATCCGCGACGGGGCCTATCGCCACGAAGACCAGGACGAGGACGGCATCGAGGCCGAGTTCCTCTACCCCGGCTTCTTCGGCCTGTTCAGTTTCGAGAACACCGAACTGCTTGTCGCCTGCCAGAAGAACTACAACGACTGGCTGCACGACTACGCGAGCGCGTCGAACGGGCGATTGTTCGGGTTGGCGGCGATTCCCGTCCAGGATCCGCAAGCGGCCGTCGAGGAAATCGACCGGGTCGTCAAGAAGGGCTTCAAAGGAGGCTGCATCCCCTGCACGGCACCGCCGGAGGTTCCATACAAGGACGAGTGCTACGAACCGGTGTGGGCGGCGGCGGAGGAAGCGAATTTCCCCCTCTCGATGCACGTCGGCACCAATGCCTACGTTCCCGCGCAATACCGCCAGAGAAGTGCCCTGCCCCGGGACGAGACCTTCGACTACGCCTCCACGCCGAACACGGTCCAGCGCACATTGGTCGACCTGATGTGTCGGGGGGTTGCCGAGCGGCATCCGAATCTCAAGTTCGTCGTCGGCGAGTTCAACGCGGGCTGGATCGCCCATTGGCTGGACCGGTTCGACCAAGGGCTGCTACGGGAACATCGTTTCAAGAGCCGTGACTTCACCGGCGAACGACCCCACGAGGTCTGGCGCCGGCAGTTCTACGCCACCATCGAGGATGACCGCCCGGCGGTGCTGACCCGGGAGATCATCGGTCTCGACAACCTGATGTGGGGATCCGACTACCCGCACGTCGACTCCACCTGGCCGTGCTCGATGCAGGTGCTCGACGAGATCTTCGAAGGCGTTGGCGATGCCGACCGGCGCAAGATCACGCGCGACAACGTCAAGGCTCTCTACGGGATATAGGCATGGACGCACTAACCGTCGAACAGCGCCGTCAGTGGCAGACGGACGGCTACCTGCATCTCGAAGGCGTGCTCGACGAAGACCAGGTGTCGTTCTTCTCCGATGAAGTCGACCGGATCCGCACGGTGCCTGGTTGGGAACCGAAACACGACCCGGAACTGCCCATCGGCCACTACGCGTGGCTGGATCACGCCACGGACCTCGACCCCGGCGGATTCATGGACCGTCGCGACCTTCTGCCCTACCACCAGGCCTTCATCGACCTAGTCGACACCTCCCCGGTGTTCGACTACATCGTCGACATCATGGGCCCGAATATCCTGCTCAGCATGACCCAAGCGGTGGTCCGCCCGGCGGATCCGAAGTTTCCGGGCTATACCCATACCGATGGCGGGGAGTCGCTGCGTTTGACGCGGGTGTCCGAATCGAGCCCGCCGATCGCAATGAAGGCCATGTACCTCTTGACCGACGTTCCCACCGGGAACTGCGGCAATCTCACCGTATTTCCAGGGAGCCACCTGCGCCAGATTCCCTACCAGGGCGACCGAACCATGACGCCCTACTCGCCCGGCGCCGCCCAGCTCACGGGGAAGGCGGGGGACGTCTACCTGTTTCCGCACGCGCTCTGGCACGGACCCAGCCGGAACGAATCCGGCAACGCTCGGAAAGTCCTGCTCTACAACTATTGCCAGCTTTGGGTGCGTTGCTACGACTTCGGGGCGATTCCCGACATCGCCCAACGCGCGACGCCCCGTCAACGCCGTCTGCTCGGGGATCTAGGCTACGACTTCCGCCCGGGATCGTATTTCTACGTTCCGCGAGACCAAGAGGCCGTGATCCGATCGTAGGGGCGACCCTATCGCGCCCGGAGGGCGCGCGGTCGCCCGCCCCGATGCGACCTCGTCGGCACGGGACGGGACAACGCCGCCAGACCCCACCGCCCCAGGACTCAATCGAACGCGGAGAAGATCTCCTCGTTCAGTTCAGCGTAGACGTCCGGCTTTTGCTGAATCGACTGCAGGCAGAATTCGTCGACGCCCGCCTCGATGAACGCCGCGCAGCGGTCGATCACGTACTGCGGAGAGCCGATCATCGTCCACGTGTTGCCCCGGCGGACGCGTTCGGCCTCCGCGTCATCGCGAACGATCCGCATCGGCACGTGTACCGAGCGCTTGATCTCCGAGGGGTCGCGGCCGACGGCTTCGCAGTGGGACTCGAGGATGCTCCAATGGCGTTTCAGATCCTCCGGCCCGCAAATGGCGTTCATGATGTCGCCGTACATGGCAAGGGTCCTGAGCGTGCGCTTGGGACCGGTTCCACCCACCATGACGGGAATCTTCCGCTTGACGCCCTTGGGAGCGAACGGCGCTTGCTTCAAGGTGTAGTACTTCCCTTCGAAATCGACGAATCTCTCCGCGGTGAGGAGCTTGTGGATCAGCTCGCAGGCTTCTTCCAAGCGGTCCTGGCGTTCTTTCATCGACGGGAAATCCCAGCCGTAGGCCTGGTGCTCGCGAATATTCCAGCCGGCGCCGATTCCGAGAATCACCCGACCGCCGGATATCTCGTCGATGGTGGCGGCCATCTTCGCCATCAGCGCTGGGTTCCGATAGGTGTTGCCCGACACGAGAACGCCCAGTTCCAGACGACTGGTGACCGCGGCCATGCCCGCGAGCAGCGACCAGCCCTCCATCGTGGGGTGGAGGTCGCTTTCCGCCACGTCCGCCGTTCGCGTCCAGGGCGGCACGAAATGATCGTAGGTGTAGACGCTACTCCAGCGCCCCGCCTCCATCACTTCGAGGACGCTCTTGATCTCCTCCCACGACGTCAGTTGGTTGTAGAACTGCGATCCGAACATGTCGTTGACCCCTCTTTGGCGTTCGTTGTCTCTTCAGGCCGGACCTAGCCTGGCGTTCCACTGCCGAACACGGTCTGCCTGGTCCGCAAGCAAGTCGTCGACGTCTCCCGTCACCTCGACTCGATCAATACGGTCGCCTTGTTCGATGGCATCGACCACCGCCTGGTCCTCGTCGCCCCCGACTTCGCCGAAGATCGCGTGCGCATCGTCCAGCCACGGCGTCGGCACATGGGTAATGAAGAACTGAGACCCGTTCGTACCGGGACCGGAATTCGCCATCGACAACCGGCCCGGCCGGTCGTGCCGCAGCGACGGGTCGAACTCGTCGTCGAAGCGATAGCCGGGACCGCCGCGACCCGATCCCTCCGGACAGCCGCCCTGAACCATGAAGTTCGCGATCACGCGGTGAAACGTCAAACCGTCGTAGAAGCCCCTACGCGCGAGATTCGCGAAGTTCGCAACCGTAACGGGTGCCTGGTCGGCAAACAGGGATAGGTTGATCGGACCTCTCGAGGTTTCGATCCTGACTCGAATGTCGATGCTGCAACCCCCTATTCGGGTTTCGGGCTCTTGTGCTTGTACCAGTCGTTGTCCCGGAACAGCCCGTCACGCCAGCGGACGGCGTCGCGCATGCCGACTTCGCGCATCTTGTCCTGCCAGTCGTAGGAGAAGCCCGTGAACTGACCCGCGGCATCCATGTCCGTGCTGCTGCGCACCGACGAGTAGATGCCCATGTTCTCGTAGAACCGGTTCATGTTGAGCTTCAGGATCGCCAGGTGGTCGGCGCTCATGACCGCGATGCGATCGGCGAAGGCGATCGTCCGGTCGTCCAGTTCGTCCTTCGGCCAGGAGTAGTTGATCATGCCGATCTCCTCCGCCTCCTCGCCGGTGACGTTCTCGCCGGTGTAGTAGAGCTCCTTCGCCTTGCGCATGCCGATGACCAACGGCCAGATGACACCCGTACGGGATGTGCCGAGCCCGCGCAGCCCCGGATGGCCGAGCTGCGCGTCGTCCGCGGCGACGACGAGGTCGGCCATCATGGCGAGTTCGCAACCGCCGGCGACGGCATAGCCGTGAACCTGGGCGATGGTGATCTTCGCCATGTTCCAGAAATACAGATGGATGTCGGTGATCTGCTGCATGCCGGTGCGGATCCCCATCAGCAGGCGGCGGCCCTTTTCGTCGTGCTGCTTGTGGCGACGTACGACGGCATCCGCGCCGCGACCTCCCGAGGGCGTTAGGTCGTAGCCGGCGCTGAACGCCCGGCCTTCGCCGCGTACGATGATCGAGCGGATGGAGTCGTCCGCTTCCATGGCGTGCAGCGCGTCGTTCAGTTCGTAGAGGAGTTCCTGGGACAGCGCGTTCAATTTCTCCGGCCGGTTCAGTCCGATGCGCCCGACGCGCCCGTCCGTCCCCACCCTGTCGATGACCAGGGTTTCGTAGTCAGACATGATTTCCCCCATGCAAGTAGCTCGAATTTCGCTCAACGTGGCGAACGCAAGCGCGCCAACTTACCAAGAGCCGCCGGGAATTGAAACCTGACCGGACATCGTTCGCGCGCGCCAACGACGGCCACCGGGGTGGGATCGCAACGCGGAGTTGCGATAATGGACCCATGCCGAAATTCCAGCCGCCCCTCGGCCTCACCTCGCCCCACCTCCAAACGCTCCTGGCGCGCGTACCCACTCGGGCGAGCCAACGCCACGGCACCGGCGTCTGCTCGGAAGACGTCATCCTCAACTGCCGCGACGGTGTTCGGCTCGAGGCGAGGGTGACGCCCGGACGAACCGGCGCTCCGCTGGTCATTATCCTGCACGGCTGGCTGGGCGACAGCCGATCCTGGTACGTGGAGCGGACCGCTAACGTGCTTCACGCCCAAGGCTACCGAATCGCCAGCCTGCTGCTGCGCGACCATGGCGGCACCGCCTCCCACAATCGCGAGATGTTCAACTCGGCCCGACTCGGCGAGGTGGTCGATGCCTGCAATGCCCTCGCCGAGGGGTGCGCCGCCGGTGTCATCGGATTCAGCCTCGGCGGCAACTTCGCGCTACGCCTCGCCGGTGATCCTCAAACCGATTCGGGCTTCAAGGCCTGCCTGGCGGTGTCGCCGGTCATCGACCCGGCTAGGACAGTTCGCGCCATCGACGCCGGTTGGGTGATCTACCGGAAGTGGTTCGTGACGAAATGGCACGGGGCGCTCAAGGAGAAGCAGGCCGCGTTCCCCGACGACTACGCCGAATTGGACGCCGCATTGCGCCTGTCCACGGTCGCCGGCATCACCGACTTCCTCATCGGACGCTATCTGCCGTATCGCGACTCGGCGGACTACTACGCCCGCTACGACCTGCGCGGCGAGGCCCTCGCCCGGGTACGGATCGACACGCGAATCGTCGCCGCAAGGGACGACATGATGATTCCCGCCGACTCCTACAACGACGTCACCCACAACGACCGCGTCGACCTCCAGATGTTCGACCACGGCGGTCATTGCGGCTTTGTCGAGGACTGGCGGCTAAACGCCTATCTCGATGAAGTCGTCGTCGAGTACTTCCGAGCGCGCCTGACGGCCGCTTAAGCCCCAGCGCCATAGCGATGTCACGCGGACGGGCGTAAACTGCCGCATAGCCCAAAAAGAGGGGGTTCCCATGTCCACTGAGACGAATCGTCCCAACGGCCTCGCGGCCAACCGCCGAGACGTGCTGCGCTGGGGCGCCGCTGCGTCCGCCCTACCCTTCGCCACCCCAGCCATCGGCAGCGATGTGGTGAGTCCCGGCGAAGTGAAGCGCTACAACAAGCTTGGCCGTACCGGTTACGAGATCTCGGACATCTCGTTCGGCGCGTCGAATCTGCGACCGGGCCAGGAAGGGCTGGTCCACCTGGCCATGGACCGGGGCATCAACTACTTCGACACCGCGGAGAGCTACGCCCGCAGCCAGTCGGAGGTCGCGCTTGGCCGTGCCCTGAAGGGCAAGCGGGACCAGGTGGTCATCACGTCCAAGGTCGTGACCAAGCCCAATACGGGCGCGGACGAGTTGATGTCCCGACTTGAGGCGTCCTTGAAACGACTGCAGATGGACCACGTGGACATCTTCATGAATCACGCCGTCAACGACGTCGACGTCATGAGGAACCCCGATTGGCAGGAGTTCATCAGCAAGGCCAAGGAACAGGGCAAGATCCTCTTCGCCGGCATGTCGGGCCACGGCGGCTACCTGATCGACTGCCTCGACTACGCGCTCGACAACGACCTGGTCGATGTCCTCCTCGTCGCCCACAACTTCGGCCAGGATCCCAAGTTCTACGAACGGGTCACCCGGGGCCTAGATTGGATCGCCACCCAGCAGGACCTGCCCCGGGCGCTCGCCAAGGCCAAGCAGAAAAACGTCGGCGTCACGGTCATGAAGACCCAGCACGGGGCCCGCCTGAACGACATGCGGCCGTTCGAGACCGGCGGTGCCACCTTCTCCCAAGCGGCATTGCGCTGGGTACTCACCAATCCGCACGTCGATGCTGCGGTCATCACGATGAACAGCGCTGAGAGGATCGACGAATACCTCGGGGCGTCCGGCTACGACGAGCTCGCCGCCGGCGACATGGACCTGCTACAGCGTTACGCGCAGGTCACCGGTTCCAGCTACTGCGTCAACGCCTGCAACGACTGCGAAGGCTCGTGTCCCTACGGCGTGCCCATTGCCGAGGTACTGCGGACCCGCATGTACGCGGTCGACTACGGCCAAACCGCCATGGCGCGCGACGAGTACGCACTCCTCGAGACCAATGCCTCGGCATGCCTCGGCTGCAGCGGCGAGCCATGCGCGAAAGCCTGCACCCACGGCCTCGCCATCGACAAGCTGTGCGGACCGACCCACAGGCTGCTCGCCTGACGAACCGCCACCGACATCGCCGGGATTGACCCGTGGCCCAACGGGCGCTGTTCTACGAGTGCTTCGCCGGGATCGCCGGCGACATGCACTTGGGTGCATTGATCGATGTCGGCGTACCTGCCGAGCACCTGGTGCGTGAACTGGACCGGCTGGAGCTCGCCGACGAATTCGACCTGGTCGTCGAACCGGGCAGGAAGATGGGCATTACCGGCACCCGGGTGACGGTGCGCCTCGCCGAGGGCATCGACAAGCCGCACCGTCACCTGTCCACGATCAAGGGCATCCTCGAGCGAGCCGCCTATCCGCCCCGCGTCGAGGAACTCGCCGTGTCGATGTTCACGACAATTGCCGAAGCGGAAGCCAAGATCCACGGCACGACCGTCGAGGCCATTCACTTCCACGAGGTCGGGGCCACGGATTCCATTGTGGACATCGCCGGTGCCGCCATCGGCATCGACTACCTGGATGTCGACTTCGCCTATTGCTCCGCCGTGGAAGTCGGCAGTGGCATGGTCCGTTGCGAGCACGGCCTGATGCCCGTGCCGGCGCCGGCCACCGCCGAGATCCTGAAACACGCGCCCTGCCGTTACGGCGGCGTCGACGGCGAAGCAACGACCCCCACCGGCGCGGCGATCCTCGGTTCCGTCATCGACCGGTTCGAGTCGCCGCGCGACTTCACGGCAACCGCCATCGGCTACGGCATCGGGCAGAAGGACTTCGCCGTACCGAACGCCCTGCGACTGACGCTGGGCGATATTCCGGAAACCCAATCCGCCCTGGCCGTCGAGACCGAGACCAACATCGAGGTCGAATGCAACATCGACGACATGACCCCGGAGGCCTTCGGCCCGCTTACCGAGAGACTGTTCGCCAAGGGAGCGAAGGACGTGTTCCTGACACCGATCGTCATGAAGAAGTCCCGGCCCGGCACCAAGCTGTCGTTGCTTGTCGACGAAGCACGGCTCGATGCGGTGCTCGCCGAGTTGTTCGCGGGTTCCACCACCATCGGTGCCCGGATGCAGACGGTGACCAAGCGCATGCTGCCCCGGGAGGAGCGAACGGTGACCACGTCGCTAGGAGACATCCGCGTGAAGATCGTCACCCTGCCGAGCGGTTCGAAGCGCTGGAAGCCCGAGCACGACGACATCGCCGCCATCGCCGAACACAAGGGCACCGACTACCTCACCACCAAGGCCGTCGTGTCGCGTGAAATCGACGCGGTGATCAAATGACCGGCGTCGATGACATCCTGGACCGCTTCGCTGCAGGCGCCATCGATCGCGCCGAGGCGGCGGCCGCCCTGAACAGCGCCTACTTCGAGAACCTGGGGCACAGCACCATCGACCACGACCGGGCCCGGCGTACCGGTTCGCCGGAAGTCATCTACGGCGAACACAAGACGCCAGCCCAGGTCGCCGCCACCTTCAAGGCCGTCGCCGACCGCGGCCACAACGCGCTTGCGACGCGCGTGAGCCAAGCGGCCGCCGATGCCGCCATCGACGCCGTCCCCAGTGCCATGCACCATCCCGAGGCGCGGTTGGTGACGTTCAAGCAGCAAGCGCCGGATCCGGTGGAAACGCAGGTTGCCGTGGTCACGGCAGGCACATCCGACCTGGCAGTCGCCGAAGAGGCGGCGCTTACCGCCGAGTTCTACGACAGTCCCGTGCTGCGCATCAGCGATGTCGGCGTCGCGGGCGTCCATCGTCTGCTGGCCCGGGTTGACGAGATTCGAGGCACGAAGGTCGTCGTGGTCGTCGCCGGCATGGAAGGCGCGCTGCCGAGCGTGGTCGGGGGGTTGATCGACAAACCCGTGATCGCGGTACCGACCAGCGTCGGCTACGGCGCCTCGTTCAACGGCGTCGCCGCGCTGTTGGGAATGCTCAACAGCTGTGCGTCCGGCGTCTCGGTTGTCAATATCGACAACGGCTTCGGCGCGGGCTATCTTGCCAACATGATCAACCGGCTATGACCATGGACGCGGAACTCGCCGACAAGTACGCGACACTGAAGTCGAACATCGAGGATCTCGGTCGGGTCATCGTCGCGTTCTCCGGCGGCGTCGACAGCTCCCTCGTCGCCTACGTCGCTGCCCAAACGCTAGGCGACGGTGCGCTCGCCGTAACCTCAGGTTCGAAGAGCTTGAAGCGCAGCGACCTCAAGCTTGCCGGCGAACTCGCTGACAAGTGGGGGATGCGTCACCGGATCATCGTCACCGACGAGGTGCTGAAGCCGGAGTACCGGGCGAACCCCGTGAACCGCTGTTTTCATTGCAAAACTTCTCTTTACGATGCCCTGGAGCAGATTGCTGCCGACGAGGGCTACGATCATGTCCTGAACGGCACCAATACCGACGATTTGGGCGACCACAGGCCAGGACTCGTCGCCGCCCGCAACTACGAAGTGGTCTCACCCCTGGTGGACGCGGGTTTCGCCAAGCGCGACATCCGCGCGCTGGCCACGGCACTGGGTATGGAGAACGCGCAGAAGCCGCAGGCGGCCTGCCTGTCGAGCCGATTTCCCTACGGATCGCACATCACCGAGGCGCGCCTCGCCCAGGTCGAAGCGGCTGAAGACGCCCTTGCCGAACTTGGGTTTTCGCAGTTTCGCGTTCGCCACCACGAAGATGTCGCCCGGATCGAAATCGTCGCCGAGGAACTGCCCCGCGCCCTGGAACTGCGCGAAGAGATCCAGGACCGCGTCAAGGCGACGGGCTACCGTTTCGTGGCCGTGGACCTCGGTGGTTTCCGAAGCGGGTCCTTGAACGAGGGCTTGATCGACGCGGTACAGCTTTCGCCCTAGCGTTCTTGAGGCCGCGCCATCTGCCCAGTTGAGCAAAGTCTTTCACGAGGCGCCCGCGGGGACGAAGGCCCCGTAGGGGCGAGGCTATCGCGCCCGAAAGGGCGCGCCCTCGCCCGCGTTCGTCCAAGAACGTCTCGGTTCGGTCCAAGCGGGCGACCACAAGGGTCGCCCCTACGGCGCACTCGTCGGCCTGAGGCGGAGCCTCGCTAGCGTCCTGGACCAAGGTGAACCGACGCCCACCGGTAATCGCCCATCCACTGTTCGGTCTCTGGCTGGCATTCCTTGTCCCGTGCGTCTGCCATGCCGAGGCACCCGCCGTTGCGCTCCCAATCGACGCCGCCGAGCTGGTCGCCGCCCTTGAGTCGCAACTCGAGATCGGCGAGTTCGAGGACGCGTCGATTCAAGCCGAGCAATGGCTCGAAACCCAGGACAGCGACGGCTACGACGTCTCGCTTGCACAACCCTTCATGTTGCTCGGCGACGCCCGGATGGGCATGCGGGATCCACTCGGAGCGATCGAGGCCTACGACCGGGCGAGGCACATCACGCGGCTGGCCACGGGCATCCAGGGCACGGACCAACTGCCCATCCTGTATCGCGAGGCGGACGCATTCTCCGCGCTAGGCGACGACGTCACGGCAAACGACCGCCAAGAGTTCGCATTCGACATCAGCCGCCGCATGTACGGCACCGACGACCCACGCCACATGATCGGCATGTACCGGTTGATCCACTGGTATAGCCACCACTACAAGTATCTTTCGGCCCATGTGCTATTCGAGCAGCTCTTGGACATCAGCCGGGATCACCTGCCGCACGGCGATCCATTGCACCTGAGGATGCTACGGGAGCACGCGCAACTGTTCCGACACCGGGTCTTCGGCCGCCGCACCATTGGCCGGGGCCGCTTTCTGGCGACGCCCCCGGGGCTTCTGCCACATCGCTACCGCCAAAACGTCTCGTCGTTCCGGGAGGCGCGGAAGGCGTTGCGCGAGGTTGTTGACATCCAGGAATCCAACCCGCTTGCCACCGACGGCGAATTGGCGAGGGCTTTGCTCGATTTCGCCGACTGGCATCTCATGTTCGGCGACTACCCCATCGCTGTTCGCCACTACCGTCGAATCTGGGAGCTGCTGGAGTCCGACCCGGACCATCGAGCCGAACTGTTCGGCGAACCCACGCCGCTGTTCCTGCCGCTGCCCTCCGATCCGGGCTACCGATTGCGCCGCATCGGGATGCACCGCGACGGCATCGTGCACCTGGCGCTGACCGTGACCCACCGGGGTCACGTCATCGGCAGCAGGTCACTGGAAGTGGCCCCTCGCAACATCATGGAGTTCAAGGTCCGCAAGGCGGCCAAACGCGCACGCTATCGGCCCGCCTTCCTCGACGGAGAGCCCGTCAAGGTTCGCGGCCATCCGTTGCGGTACACCTACTCCTACTGACCCGTACCCCGGCTAGCGGCACAAAAGCCGTTGCCTGGCGGCAGCGCCTTTTGCCCCAGCCCAAGCAGCCCTAGCACTCCGCCGACCTTTCGGCCAACGCCGAATAGTCCGACCGGCTGCTAGTCCGCGGCCTTGAGCGGGATGTCGAACTGGTTTCCGTTCGGGAAGGTGATGCTGATCGTGAAGTTGTCGCCGTCACGGGTGTAGCGCAGCTTGTCGAACATGGCGCCTTCCTCGCCGTGGAATGCGACGGTGTTCTCGCCCATCTCGGCAAGGGTCATCACCGACGGCCCCGCAGTGCGCGGCTTCATGCCCGGATCCCATTGCTGCAGGCGCAGGCGGAGCGTGCCCTCCTCCTCCTCGATCACGATGAGTTCAAACATGCTGGTGCCGTTCGGCCCAGTGCTCCGCACCAGGGACTGAATCGAGCCGGCCTTGGGCACCGTCCAGTTTTCCTCCAGAACCTCGCCGCCCGGGAGCGGACCCGACCAGGTTCCCGTCATCCAGGCGAGATCCGACACAGAGGCTGCAGGCGTCGTTTCAGGGGCGGGCGCTTCGTCCTCCGCGATGGCCGTGCTGGCCGCGAGCAGCAACGTGGCCGCCGCCACGGGAAGGGAGTTTCGACGGGTCATGGCTTGGTCCTTTTTTGGGCAAACGCCGCCGAGCATGGCCTATCCGCCAGCGCTCGACAACCTTCGTGGCGCTGGCGATTCCGAGGCGGTCGCGTCACCACTTGTACTGGATTCGCAAGGCGTAGTGGCGCGGCAACTCCGGGAGTACGACGACGCTACCGAACAGGTTGGGGAAGTTAGCGCGGAAGTACCGTTCGTCGGTAAGGTTCTTGGCGGTTGCGGCGCCGCGCCAACGATCCGCCTCGACCACCACCCCCACGTTTACGAGCCTGTAGGCAGGAAGCTCGACCGAACCCGAGAAGCCCGACGTGGTCCGAGCGACATCAACCACGCTCGCACTTGCCGCGACGCCGTATCCGAAGTCGTACGTCCCGGTGATGGAGATGATGCGTTCGGGAATTCCGGCGCGGCGTGCTCCTCCAGCCCCCTCCCGGACCACGATTCCGCCTAACGCCCCGCCGTAAAGCGCCGCGGGATCGATGCCCGGAACGTCTGCCGCACCGATAAAGCTGAATCGACCTCCCGACTGCAAGGTGTTCAGATTGATCACCTCGATGGTCGAGTACGCCAACGTCATGAGCAGACGGTCGGTGGCCAGCCAACGCGTTTCCGCCTCCAGCCCGGTCGTCCGCGTCGCCTGGTTGGTGACGACATTCTGGGCGGAATAGTCGGTACGCTCCTGCTCGTAGCCGGCCACTGCGAAGTAGAGGGCGCCGTCCTTGAGGCTGCCCTTGATTCCGGCCTCGCGGAGGCTGGACTCGTCGAAAGCCTGGCCGGAGGCGATGTTGGCCACCGTGATCTCCGCACCCTGTCCGGCGATGACCGTCGATTGCCGCGACAGGGTGGCGTAGGGGACGAGTCCGAGGGGCACGGCGTAGCTCACGCTCAAGGTCCAGGACAGGCCACCGGTCGCGTCCGCCGCCTGTTCCTCGACACACGACGAATCGGGGCAGAGGTTGTTGGCACTTGGCAGTAGGAGCTTGTCCAACGGCTGACGGCTGCGGAGGTCGATGCGGTCATAGCGGGCACCCGCCATCACCCCGAGCCTTCTCCATTGCACGTCGGCCAGCACGGCAAGGCCAAGATCGACGTAACGTCCTATGTAGTACTCGGTGTAGTCGTCGTCGATCCGAGTTGCGAGGAGCCGTCGGTCTAGGCTGCTCGCAGGGCGCGTCAGGTCTCGACGATCAAAGTACTCGTTGGTGTAATCGTTGCCGTAATGGAAGTCCGTGCGCCGGAACGACGGCGACACCTGCAGGCCGACGTTTGCCGTCCCACGCTGAAACGCCTTGGCCAGCACCAGCTTGTTCTCGATCGCCGACGCGTCGTGGAAGTCCGAAAAGCCGTAGGTGACCTCGCTGACATGGTCGTAGGCCTCGTAGAACAACTGGTTGCGCCACTCCCAGCCGCCGTCGGTCCCCAGGGTCGCGTCGAAATACAGAGTGGTCATTTCGTGGCGAATGACATCCTCGGCATCGACCAGCACCTGATCGCCGCGAAGTCGGGCCGTACCCGACGTTTGCAGGCGGAGCAGATCGGGAGAACAGCCAAAGACCGTCGTCGTTCCGATTCTGCACGCGCCGGGGAAGGGCCCCGAAACGTCGAGACCCGCCGAACCTCCCGGGACGAGACCCGCGGCAAACGGGTTCAAGTCCGTGTAGCCGTCGCCGTCAACGTCGAACTCCTGGTGTGAGATATAGCCGTCACCGTCGACGTCAAGCGGCCGTGGCGAACCCGTGACGTAGACGCCGTGGTCGACCAGGTCCTGGGTTAGGCGATTCCAGCCACCAATCTCGTTGCCGTCGTAGTCGTGCACCATGCCGCCGAACTGCAGTTGCGCGCCACCGGCGTTCAGATCGAAGGACGCCTGCAGGATCGTCTGTTCGGTCGGGCTGTTCCGATAGTAGCTACCCGAGTCCTCGACTTCGGCATAGAGCCAATAGCCGAAATCCTCACCCAGAAAGTCGCCGGGGCCGCCGATCTCCGCCGTCACCACGCGCCGGTCCCAAGATCCCAGGTCGACCCCTACGGACCCGGTGGCCGAGGCGATGAACTCGCCGGTCTCCTCGATCCGGGCCGACTTGGGATGGAAGTTCAGGTAGCCCCCGACTTTGGCCGGCCCGTGGATCGGCGAGGCCGGTCCGCGGACGATGTCAATCCGGCTGGAGGCCGCGATGGGGGTCGGGTAGTTCCCGGCGTTCTCGAGGCGACGCATTCCCCGGAAATAGGACTCCCCGGTTGTGCCGCGCAGATCCAACGTACCCGCCACACCGAAGAACGACTGGGTGAAGCTACCCGGCGCCAGCGCGATCAACTCGTCGATGTCGCGCACGATGAACCGTTCCATCATCTCGTCGCTCACCGTGGACACCGACCTCGGCGTGTCGAGCAGCGATTTACCGAACCCGAACACGGTGCGGATCTCGTCACCGGGAAGGCTATCGAGGTCGCCGGTCACGACGATCTCCTCGACAATGCCGTCCGGATCGGTGGACTCGGCGTACCCCGCCTGCACAGCCAGAGCTACGACCAGCAGGGTGGCCCTCTCGGGTGTCATGGTTGTGGAGCGGCCAACATGGTCGGTGCCCAAGTCTACCGAACGAACGCCAACGCCCGAGACGGCTACATCGATACAGCCCGCCACACGGGCAGATTCGGCGCAGGTGCTATGCTTGCCCACTACGCTTCTGCGGTGTCGCCTTCGCACACCACTGCGAAGGCCTATGAACTCGACCCTCGCCCGTATCGATCACGTCATCCGCCCGCGCGGGCATGTCTTTCACGGCTGGTGGATCGCGTCCGGCGCCGCCGGCATCCAGTTCCTCTCCGGCATCCTCTGGATGCAGTCCTTCGGCGCCTACAACGCGCTTCTGCAGGCCGATTTCGGCTGGAGCAGCGCGGTGATCGGCGGGGCGTTCGCCCTGACGCGGATGGAGAGCGGCTTGCTGGGCCCCTTGCAGGGCTGGCTCGTGGACCGGTTCGGGCCCCGTCTGATACTGCGCATCGGGCTCGTGGTGTTCGCCGCCGGGTTCGTGCTGTTCGGGCTCATCAACACGATCCTGATGTTCTACCTTGCGTTCGCACTGATCGCCCTCGGATCGAGCCTGGGCGGCTTCGCGACACTCATGGTTCCCATCGTGAACTGGTTCAACCGCCACCGGTCCAAGGCGGTCGCCGTCTCCCAGCTTGGCTATTCCCTCGGCGGCCTGTGCGTCCCGATCGTCGTGCTCTCCCTGGAACTATTCGGGTGGCGGGCCACGGCGATCGGTTCGGGTCTGGTGATTCTCCTGATCGGGATGCCGCTCGTGGAACTCGTGCATCACCGTCCGGATTCGAAAGGCGAACTGCCCGACGGCATCGCCGAGCCCGCGCACACGGTCGCGCCCCACGGGCACGGGGGTCCCGACTTCACGCCGACGGAGGCCATGCGGACGCGGGCGTTCTGGTTCATGTCCATCGGTCACGCGCTGGCGCTCTTGACGGTGTCGGCCGTGATGGTGCACATGGTGCCCCACCTCACCGCTGGCGACGGCCTGGACTTCAGCCTCGCAGAAGCTGGCCTCGTGGTCGCACTGATGACCGCGTGCCAGATGGGCGGTCAACTCGTCGGCGGCTGGTTGGGTGACCACATGGAAAAACGCCTCGTGTGCGTGGGCTGCATGATCGCCCACGGCACGGGCTTCCTGTTCCTCGCCTTCGCCTCGAATCTCGGCATGGTGATCGCCTTCGCCGTCCTGCACGGTCTCGGCTGGGGCGTCCGCGGACCCTTGATGGTCGCCTTGCGAGCCGACTATTTCGGCACCACGTCGTTCGGCACGATCATGGGACTGTCGTCCTTGATCGTCATGTTTGGCATGATGGTTGGACCGGTGGCCGCCGGCTTCATGGCCGACTACACGGGCAACCATGTCAGCGGGTTCGCCATGCTGGCCTGCGGCTCCCTGCTCGGCGCGTTTCTGTTCGCCGCAGCGACTCGACCGCCGGCCCCGGTACGACATCCCATGCGCCGCGCGTAGAAACACTAAAGGAGGCCGTCGATGAAGCACCCCACCGGGCTGCGCCGCATCGTCAGTTGGAACGTGAACGGATTGCGCGCCTGCATCAAGAAGGGATTTCTCGAGTTTCTGGAATCCAGCGGCGCCGACGTGGTCGGTATCCAGGAACTGCGCGCGACGCCCGACCAACTGCCCCTCGAAGCGCGCGAGCCGCCCGGTTGGCACGCCTTTTTCTCGCCCGCCGTCCGCAAGGGGTACAGCGGCGTCGCGCTCTACATGCGGCAGGCTCCCACACGCATCGAAACGTCTCTCGGAATCGATGAGTACGACATCGAGGGACGGCTGATCATCGCTCATTTCGGGCGGCTTGCGATTGCGAATGCCTACTTCCCCAAGGGCAGCGGCAAGGACCGCGACAACAGCCGCGTGCCGTACAAGCTCGGCTTCTACCAGGCATTGTTCGAACGTCTTCAGCGGCTGCGGCGACGCGGCCCGGTGCTGGCCATGGGCGACTACAACACCGCCCATACCGAATTGGACCTGGCGCGACCGAAGACCAACGCCAAGACCAGCGGCTTCCTGCCGGCAGAGCGTGACGAGATGACCCGCTGGATGGATGCCGGCTGGTCCGACACGTTTCGGCGGCTGCATCCCGGCGAAGCTGGCCACTACACCTGGTGGCGACAATGGGGCAACGCCCGGGCCGACAACGTGGGCTGGCGCATCGACTACGTCCTGGCATCGCCCTCGGCCCGGCGTCGTGTCGAGGATGCCTTCATCTGGCCGGACGTGACCGGTTCCGATCATTGCCCGGTGGGCGTCGACGCGCGCCTGTGACGCACGGCGTGCTAGAGCCACAAGAGGCGTTGCCTGGCGGCACCGCCTTTGCCGCAGCCCAAGCCGCCCTAGCACCCCGCAACCTTTCGGCTACTGCCGAAAAGTCCCACAGGCTGCTAGGCTCGCCGTTGATCGGCGTTCAACCCCGGAAACTCCAATGGACAAGACCTACCAGCACCTGCTTTGGATATTGACGGCCGTCGCGTTGCTCGGTGCCGGCGCGGGGCTCTGGCTCGCCGTCCTGGTCGAACGGGAATGGGTTCTCTACGCCGCGATCGCCATGTTCATCGCGCCATTCTGGTGCGCCTTGGCCCTCTCCACGGAGCGCATCGGCCGTCGAGGTTGAGTCGGCAAGCCAAAGCCCGACGTATCGCTCTGCACGGGGCGAACACGATTCCCTCACGCAATCCCAAACACGCGTTGTAAAACGTCCGCATTCGTAGCAGTCTATGCGGTTGACGCCCGCACAAGGAGACATCCCGTGGCGCAACTGCAAACCAACCGCCGGTCGTTCATCGAATTCCTGACCATGATGGGTGTCGGCGGCCAAGTCCTGCTGCAGACGCGGAACGTCCAGGCAGCGACCGCGGCCGCGCAGGAGTCCGCCGACTCGGAACCCTGGCCCGGCATGACCTATCGCACACTCGGACGGACAGCCTTCCGCGCCAGCCGCCTTGTCTACGGTTGCGGCGCTGCGCTTGCCGGGCGGCCCAATGATCGGCTGCTGAACATCGCGTTCGAAGCCGGCGTCAATGTCTACGACGTGGGGTATAGCGGCTACTACCGCAACGCGGAGCGAAACCTCGCCGGTTTCGCCAATGCGCACCGCGATGAGATTTTCCTCATCTCGAAGGCACCGGCGCCCGTTGGCGCCGACGACGAAGTGGACACGGAGACGGCGCAGCGAGCGGCAAAGGCATGGACCATGCTGCTCGACAAGAGCCTGACCGAACTCGATACCGACCACGTCGATGCCTACTACCAGATGGCGGCCAACAACCCGGGGGTCGTCCGGGCCGAGGAGATGTACCGCGCCTTCGAGGACGCCAAGGCCGCGGGCAAGGTGAGCTACCTGGGCATCTCGACCCATGAGAATGCGCAGGAGTGCCTGGAGGCGGCGATCGAGACCGGCTGGTACGACCTCGCCATGATCGCCATTACGCCGGCCGGCTGGTACGACTGGAACAAACGGCAGATTCTCGAGGGCAGCCAGGACATGACACACCTGGCACCGCTGCTTGAGCGGGCCAAGGCGGCGGGCATCGGGCTCGTCGCCATGAAAACGGGGCGGCTGCTTGCCGGACGCCGTTGGGGCGGTGGCGCCAACGGCAAGGTCTTCGACCGCTTCTACGACCAATCGGTGCTGGATCAGAACCTGACCGATTTCCAGCGCAGCTACGCCTTCGTGCTGGCTCACGGCATGGACGTGGTCAACGCCGACATCCAGAACTACGGCATCCTCAAGGAGAACTTCATCGCCGCGGCGACCGCGGACAAGATGTTCGCGTCGACCGCCTAGCAATTTGTAGGGCCGGGGGCCGCTTCGCGCGGGGCGGCTCCCTTAATGGGGGAAGGCGACGCGGGCGATAGCGATTCCGCTCTCGCCCGCGACCGCGTACAGCAGGTAGACCTCGTCTCCTTCTTCGTAGACCGCCGGGTCCCGCAATTGATTCACCACGCCGTAGGCTACGCTGCGCACTGACGGCTCGACGGGCGCATCGGCACCCTCCCACGATCTCTCCGGCCGGAGCACATCCGCGGGGTCCGACTCCGTCCAGTCCATCCAATCGCCTCGAAGGTCGACGGTGGACAACAGGATGCGCTCCGGCGCATCGCCCACCTGGGTCCAGAAGACGTACAGCGTGTCGCCTCGCAGCATGACCGCGGCATGCCGCATGTCGGGATTGAACAGCCGCGGTCCTTCCTCGAAACCACCCAACGGATCGGTCGAGCGGTAGAACTGGCCCGGCATAGCCAAGGCATGCGTCATGCCTCGGTAGCGGAATACCCGCATGTACGTGCGACCGAGGATTTCCGTGCCTGACTCGAACGCCACCCCGTCGCCGGATACAGCGACCCGCGAGACCTGTCGTCCCGGCCCTTCCAAGCCGTGGTAGTACATGACGAAACGGCGACTTGTCGCGTCGACATGCACGTCCGGGGATGCGATGTGCGGCGTCGACATCTCGTAGGACGCGCTGTGCAGAATCGGCCGACCCGATGCTTCGCGAAGGTTATCCGCGACGCGCAACTGCTCCGTCGGAATCTCGGGCGGCTCGTGGGGAAACGGCGTGTCCTCCAGACGCATTGCGCCCGGGACGTGTATTGCCCAAGGACCCCGGAGCCGGTCCGCGTACGCGAGCCGGATGTAGCGTCCCTTGTGATCGGCGAAATAGAGGTAGTAGCGCCCTAGCCGCGACTCGGCCCAATCCGGGACGCGCACCAGCGACGGTCCCTGGATGTTGACCCCGATGCTCGGATGCGAGGCCGCGGATACGATGGGGCCGTCCACGAGACGTTCCACGACGGGTCTGTTCGGTGTCATCGTGCGCCCTAGGTGTTTCGTGCCGCCACGTCTGCGCGGGAAATCCCGTGGCGCTCAAGGTGGTCCGCCACCGGGACGTCGCGTTCGCCGCAAAGCGCCCACAAGGCATCGAGGGTGTTGGCCCGCAAGCGTTTGCTCGAGCGGGCCTTCCCCACCGCCATTTGCATCACGCGGTTGAATGTCCGCGTGGGTTGCGGGCCGAGGCCGCTCTTGGCGACGACGGGTGTCGCCGTGCCGATGTAGGTCGCCAAGTCGCCTTGCAGGGCACGGACATCTGCGCCGAACGAACGAACCGCGTCCGATGCCAGGTCACTGCCCAGCACCGCCCACAGCAGGTGCTCGATGGTTAGGTACTCGTGGCGCGACGACCTCGCGGAAACAAACGCGTCGTGTACAGCCCGTTCGAGATCCGGTTCCAATACCGAGGCCGTGGGATCAGCTACGAGATTGGCGGCAATGCCGTGGCTGACATAGTTCACGAGGTTCCGCTCGGAAACGCCATGCCTGTCAAGCAGTTTCGCCGCATCGCCCCTCTCGCCGGCGATCCCCGCGAGCAGCGTGCCTGCATTGGTACCGTCGCGACCCAGGGCATTCACGAAGTTCGCCCGATAGACGGCACCGCAAACCGATTTTGTTACTTGGACCTCACCTTCGAACGTTTCAACCGGTCGCATCGCGAGCAACCCGTCGATTGCCGAGGACAGTCCATCGACTTTGCACCCCGCGGAACGTAGCACGTGGTCTGCGATCCGATTGTCCAACAGCGCCAAAAGCAGGTGCTCCCCGGAAAGTGAACGGTGCCCCCGCGATGTCGCGAGCGCCACAGCGTCCTTCGAACCCGGCATCGCCCGGCAGGGCCAGGATGGGCGTGGCGGAATCGGTCGTGTCGTAGCGAACCGTCAATTTCGCGGACGCCGCGTTCTCGTCGTCGAAATTGGTGACGTTGAGCGTCCAGTATCGGTGTCGCACAGCCCGGTTGGATGCCGCGCTGATGTTGGCGGTAATGGTCAGCGTCTTGCCGTCCTCGGTGTCGACTCGCGTCCAGTGCAGGCGTTTCTTGCCGCCCATGAACAGCAGCATCATGGCCTTGGATCCGGAGTGCTCAAGGGTTGCCGTGAACACCGTCGGACGATCGAAGCGGAAGTGGAAGGTCCGCGAAAACGCGCTCTCGTGGTGCTTGACCGGTTCCAAGTCGAACCCCACCGTGCCCGGCGGGTGAATTTGCCGTTCGACGACGACCGGCTTGAGATCGACCACGGGACGTTGGGCAAGCGCCAGCGCCACGCGTCGCATGAGACCGCGATACTCCATGGACCACTCGTCCGGGTGGGCGCAGACACCCGCGTACACGAAGTTGGCGTGGCGCATGACCACCGCACACTTGTCGTAGTGCTCGGTCGCCACGATATAGTCCACACTCGGTCGATATTCATCGACGTTCGCACCGCCCCAGTAGACGGTTGGAGTTTGCGGGTTCCAGTCGTCCGAGAGTTGCTGCGGCTTCGCGAACGGACTGATCGGCACGTTGGGCGACCGCTCGCCTAGGAGACCGCTGTCGACGACGACCATCGGCAAGTCCTGGCTGATCATCCCACCCTGGACCTCAAGGTCATCGAGTTCGCGGCACAGCCAGTCAACACCCGGGGCCATGGCAATGATCCTGCGCTTTGCGAGGGAAGCGATCCGTTCCGGGGATAGCTTCTCGTCATCCCGTCGGCGGAGGTTGAGAACCAGCACGTCCGCGTCCGAATCCAGCGCAGCTTCAAGGCTGTCCGCGATGTCGACATCGACCGAAGATCCATCGCGGAGCAAATCGGCGAAGGCTATGGCCCAGCCAGTGCTGTTCGCATCGGAGAAGATCGTGAAGGTCGCTTCGCCCATGCATCGAACCAACCGTAGTCTAAATGAGAGCGTACCAAAGGAACGTGACAACAGCGCGTGGCGTATTAGCTCCCCAACGCGCCCCCAACTCGGCGCGGCGAGCCCCGTGTCCTCGCCGCAGTTGGACGGATACCGTCATCTCTCTCGGAAAACATGACGGGTTTCTATGGGTTGGTTCCGATTTCGGCAAGAAATGGAAGGGAAACGTCGCGTAATCGGACGTAACGTTCGCGCCGCAGTTGGGGCGTTCGGTAACCCAGCGAACGCATTTGGGTTCTTGAAACCTGACCAAAGGAAGAAGACATGAAGATCAACCTGAGCAGTGTTCTCAGCCCGCTCCGGTGCTGCGTCCTTGGCATCTCGCTCATCATGCCGATGACGGGACCGGCGGCTGCCGACTCCGAACCTCGCGCGCAAGACTTGGCGGTCGCAGTGACCCCTGACGCGGCCGAACCCCGTGTACCTACCGCAGCCCCGAAAAAGCGGCAGGGTCTGCAGTCGAATCGGTGTTCAACCGATGTGGAATACACTTCCACCGGGGACACAACCTGCGAAGAGGAGTGTGGTCGCGTATACGACTCCTGCAAGGCGTCCTGTGACGGCTCGAAGTGGTGCATCTTGATGTGCGCCTTGAACCACACTGCATGCGTCTTTAGCTGCAACGCGTCAGGCCCGTAGAGGAACGCGACAGGCGGGGGGCCGCTCCGGTCTCCCGCTCAGTGCCTTTTGTCGAGTGTCCGCCCAGTCACGGACGCTTCACCGAATGGCCAGAGACCCACCGCACCTGTTCAGAGCTGCCGTAGACTGGCCTGCGCCACAGTCGATTGCGACCGTGGTGGCGGCAGAAGGACATTTCGAGTGACGACATCGTGCAGTACAACATGGGAGCGCAGGTGCCCCACACCAGCCAAGCCCGACAAACGATGTCGTACGTGTTCAAAGTCCTTCGCATCTCGGGCGTTAACGCGCAGCAGATAGTCCAATTCGCCCGCGACCGCGTAGCATTCCATCACTTCGCCGATTTCACCGACCGCGCGCTCGAATGCAGCCGAGGCCTCCTCCTCCTGCGATTTCAATCCGATCTCGACAAACACCGTCAAAGCGTAGCCGAGCAACTCTCGGTCGACGATGGCGGCATAGCGCCGAATGTAGCCATCTCTCTCGAGCCGGTGGCGATGTCGGGTCGCTGCCGACTCCGAGGTGGCAGCTTTTTCCCCCAGTGCCGCGTTGGACATCGAACCGTCGATCTGTAGCTCGCGTAGGATGCAACGGTCCACTCTCCCAAGCTCTGCGTTCTTGCCCCGATCCACCATTGCCCACTCCCCACTTCTATGCAAAACCAATGACGACGTGGGCTGCTGCGGCTATGCAACGCCGAGGACCCATCGGCACCCCTACCGCCCAGAAAACAAGGCTTACACAGCCGCCGACAGACCTCAATCCGCGCTCTGCGGTTTTTCCGGTAGTCCGGTGGATAGCGTCGCTTCTTCGAGCAACTCTGACGGATTTCGTGCCCCAATACCGGGCAAAACGCGGAAAGAGGAGAAAAACGTCACCCCTTGAGGCGCATAGTTGCCGCAGATGTTGCGTACCACCGACGTGAGGAAATTCCCATGAGTACTCCCCGACGGAACCGACGGTCCATGCCCCACGCTGTTCTTGCACACGCTGCGTTTGGCCTGTTTGCGATCGTGTATCTTACGAATCCGCCATCGGCGCAAGAAAAAACGGTCGACGAAGTCGCATTGGCCCACGCCGCGCCGTTGCCACGCCTGGATGCGAGTCGGCTGCGCGAGGAAAAGCTGACCTACCGCATAACGGCCTCGCTCGGCGGCGCGGAAGTGAACATCGACGCGTCGCTGGAAATCGCCAAGGAGTCCCGCGACGACCCGACTCTCGGATCCGGCGTCGTCTGGCGCATAGAGAACCGGGCTGGACCGCCCGTGCCGTTCAGCGACGCGTTCGTTCTCGGTGCAGAGGATGTGGCCCTGGTGGAACGTCGCATGGTTCGCCCCACTCCGGACGGGCAACTTTTGGAGTCCCTCCATTTCACGCCGCAATCGGTACGCATTGGCGATCAGGAATTCGCGCTTGATCGTCCGGTGCTCGCCGACCTAGACATCGCCGTCTTGGCAATGCCACTGAAGGAAGGCTACGAGGGCTACGCGCGGACTTTCCTCGCAACGCCTCAGGTCGTGCATTGGAAGGTGGCCGTGTCCGGCACGGAAAGGGTGGCGACGCCAGCCGGAGAGTTTACCGCCTACAGGGTTTCGTTGACGTGCCTCGACATGAACGCCTTGACCGGCGTGGTCTGGGTTTCCAAGGACGCGCCGTACCGCGTCGTCCAACGAGAGGGACCGCTCATACCCGAGTTGGGAATGGGCCGCATGGTATCGAAACTCGTTGCCGTCGGCGGACCATAGGGACTATGGCGAGCGGGGACGCACGTTGGGGCCGCAAACGGACGGCATCGCTGCACCGCGAATAGGCCAATTCGAGTGACGACATTCCGCGACGCTCCAAAAGACGGGATCGCTGCCGGGAACTGCGCGCTTGCCCACGCGCCGGGTGCGCAGGCACACACCCGGCGCATTCGCACGGTGGCTGGCGTCGCCGGGATGAACCTGCATCGACCGGCGTTGCTGCGCGGGTTTCCCGCGGTGGCGCTTGCGGAGTGGCGTGACGTCAGCCGCTTGGGGCGGACATGGGTGATTCTGCTCGTGGCGCTGGCGGCGGGTCTGGCGACCTTCCTGATCTACCATCGCGGTGCCATGCAGCACACCGCCGTGGGCTACACCGGCAACGTAGTACCCGGACGGTTTCTCACAACAGGCTATGCCGCATGCTTCCTTTGGCCGCTGTT
>JAPPND010000005.1 GCA_028818795.1 Gammaproteobacteria bacterium
AACTTGGCAACGCTACACAGGGGGCGAGCACGCACCCGGGCGAAACCCACTGCTCTTTTCGCTTTCGCATTGGGCGGTTTTTTTTTTTTGTTTGCCCCCCCCCCCCCCCCGTCGACCGGTGTGACGATCCAGTTGTGACGTACATGCGCTCCTTGGCTCCATTGGGCATCTCGCACCATGGCCGTCGGCCAGGCGAAGTCGGCGGCAAAAGTACGCACGTCGCATTCGGCGAACAACGGGAGCGGGCGCGTTTTTCCGGTTGCCTGAAAGCGACGACGGCCACTACGGGCGTTTCCGCGCAAACTACCGCTCCGGTAGTGTTTCCCCCCGGTGGTCGCCTGCTACTGCGGATACGACTTAATTAATGCCGCACATTCTGTTAGCATGCCGCGGCATCGTGGAACGCTTGAGGAGGGTACCTCCATACCTGCCGACATCGACTCCTCCGAAGTCCGCTCGGCCATCCGCCAGGAACTCGTGCGGATCGGCGAGTTGCGCTACCACCGGCGGTTGCACGGCGTGTTGCTGATGGCGAGCGGGCTGAGTTCGGCAACGGTCGCCGCTGTCCTCGGAGATGATCCCCGAACCGTCCAACGCTGGCTAAAACGATACAGATCCATGGGTCTTGACGGTCTTCGCGATCGCGTTCGGCCGGGCCGACCCCCGACGCTGAATGCCGCGCAACGGGCATCCCTGGCCCGGGATCTCGACCGCCGCCCCGCCGAGTTAAACCTGCCGGGCAGAACCTGGAGCGGCACCACATTGGCGACCCATCTTCGCGAGCGGTACGGTTCGACACTCGGCATCCGTCAGTGCCAGCGCCTGCTCAACGAACTGCGAAACCACGCAAGAACTACGGCAAATATTAAGTCGCCTAGGAGCTCTGCCCATCAGCCTGAAAGGAAAGTCCCCACCGGCGGTAGGCAATCGCCGTAGTTTTCCAGTCCGCAGACGGAGCTACCGCCGGAGCGCTAATGGCCCCGCAACGCTAGATCAACACCCGCTCGCTACCGTAGCGCCGCACGGTAGCGAGGGCACAGGCCAGGCCGGTCGCGATCGTCGCGGTCGCGGACGGCACGATCAGCCCCGGATCCAGGCCCTCGCCCTTCACGAGGTCCGTCACCAGCAGATGCTGGGCAAGGCTCGGCACGAGCAACCCGTGCCGCGTTTCGGTCGGACTCATCCCCACGTTTCCGGTCTGCTAGGCGCGGCCGCGCGTGCGTCAATCGGGATAGTACCGGCGCGCCCTCGTCCGTCCCTCGGCCCGAACCAGCCCGACCTCGGCCAGTTCGTTCAGCAAGGCACGGGCGTAGACGACGTCCCGGTCGATCAGCACTGCACCTTCGGCAGACGACAGGCTGCCCAGACGACGGATTTCGTCGAGCAGCGCTTGCCGGTGGGTTTGCCAGTCGTCCGGCAGCCCCGTCCCCGCTCGGGCGATGATCGCCTCCGACAGCACATAGCGCGAACCGCCACGAACGCCAACACGGCGCAACAGTCCTTTAGAGACCATTCGCGCCAGCAACGCATCGACGTCTGCGCCCGGGATTCGGGTACGCAGCGAACGTGGCGTGACAGCGCCCTCGCGACGGGCCAAAACCAAGATCTGGGCATCGTTCCGCGCGAGTTCGTCCGTGCCCAGCTGGCTGAGCCAGACCTGATCTTCGACGTCGATCAGCACTCTTTTCCGAAGCGTCACTGCCACGGAAACGGCGGTCGCCTCGAACACCGGAGGCTCCATGAACCGGGCCGCCATCTCGCGGAACATCCGATCAACGCCCTCGCCGTACTCCTCTACGTAGCCAAGCGTCTTCAGCACCCGCATGATGCGCGGATTCCGGCTGTAGTGTTCCTCGCGCATATTGTCGACGGTGACATGTCCCGGCAGGCCGCCAGGGCTTTTGACCTCGACCCGGTCGTCCCAAACGGTGACGTCGACGGTGGCACCCGCCAATCCGTAGTCTCGATGCGCTAGGGCGTTGACCACGGCTTCCCTAACCACCGTCGGCGGATAGGCAGGCAACGCCTCCCGGCGCTGTCCGGTCACGACCTCCAGCCCGCCACTGTGCCGGACGATGAATTCCAGGCAGCAGGCAACGACCGCTGCCAAGGGACCCACGCACTCCACCCGCTCGATCGTGGGCCCCGTCCTGGGCCCCGTGCCGGTACGCCGCACAAGCTGAACGGCGGCGCCGCGCAACAAGCCGCGGGGATCTCTTGCGAACAGAACGACCGCAGCCCGAAGTACGCGCTGATCCAAGGGCGGTGGTGCGGGGATGGCAACCTGAAGGTCCGCAAGGGCGCGCGGAATGCGTTCGGCGTCGACCCTCGGACGACCGTCGGCGCGGAGCGCTTCGTTGATCGCCTCGATCGAGTATGCGGACGGGTCGAACACGACGACAGGTTGATCTTCCGCAGTGCGTTGCTCCCGTTCGCGGACGAAGCGCGCCATGGCATCGCCGCGCAGCGGCTGGGAGTCCCCGCCGACCCTCCGCAGCAACCGTCCATCCGGCGTCGTGACGATCCGCCTGCGGACTGCGGGTACCGCCGTGATCGTCAGTCGGACGGCCGCGACAGCCACTTGGCGAACCTGGACATCGACGCCGCACTCCATGGCGATGCGCGTGATCCGATCCTGGGTGTTCTGCGAAAGCGGACAGCCAACGATGCACCGCCGGTCGTCCACGCCGTGGACAATCAAGCCGCCCTCCGTCATTGCCATCGCCGCGATCGTGTCGCGGACATCGGTGGCAACGCCCCTTTTGAAGTCGAGCTGGGCGTGTTCAACCCGCCCCAACAGCTCCCAGAATGCGTCCCGGGTGAGGGAACCGGGCACTTCGCCGAGCTGCGGGACCGTCGTCATTTGCCGCTAAGATTATCAAATCTTTCCTCACAATACCGACAATCCGCCTTTTTCAGGAAAGATTAGACAATCTTTAAGAGCAAAGATCGGTCCGGTCGGGACTCCGCACAACCACATTGAACCCGACCCCCGCAGTTGGCCATGCTCTCGTCCACCCGCCGGCGCCAAGTCGCTTTTGCAGTTCGACCACCACGTCCGTGCCTCGATACGACAGTCACATGCGCATGGTCCACGTAAACGCGTCGGGTGAAACTCGATGCCTCGTTATTTCGGAAGCGGCACACTAGGACCGCGCGCGACACGGCGAGCGTCAGCAACGGTTCCAGGGAGCCCCGTTCGCGCTCCCCCGCGGTGGTGTCTATGGCGACCTGGGTTCCGCCCAGGAGCGTCGAGAACAGCAGGAAGTAGGTCATCATCCCGAGCAACAGGATCGCGCCACCGGAGGGCGTCGAGACGTCGTCGGTGAGGACGGCAACGGGCTGCGCGAGGGTGGGATCGATGCCGCGCAACGCCAGCCGGTGGACGCCGATCACGAGGCCGTATTCGTCCAGTGCCAAGCGCAGTCGCGAGATCGAAGGACGTGCCGAATTGTTTGCCGTATCGGCGACGAGCCACAGCCTTGCGGGACCGCCGTTGGCGAGGGCCTCGGGAAAGTCCTCGGCGACAACCAGGCCGACGTTCACGTCGCCCTGGCGGACGGCTTCGCGCAACGCCTCCACGTCGTCGAACCGGTCGTGACCGACATCGATCTGGCGCCGGTGGAGGTGCGTCATGAGGTTCTCGGCGCCGCGACCGGCGATCACCGGCACGTCGATGGGTTGCAGCGCTTCATCGATCTGCAAGGAGACGGCATAGCTCGTCAGCAGGGCGAAGAGAACGGGCCCAAGGAGCGGTCCGAACACCAGCGCGGACGGCATTGCCCGCCGTTCGCGCAGGCTTTCAGCGCCTCAACCTTGCCGAAACGCTTGGTGAGATCCTCCACATCGATCACGGCGGGGGGCCCATGCGGGACGTGAACAACGGAAACGGCCGGATGCGCGCCACGCAATCGAGATCGAGCGAACCCGGGTCCGCGGTCTCCACGAACTCGGCCATCGGTCTCGGCACGCAGCCGACCAACAGCATCCCGTGACCCTGGCCTCGGCCAACGACCTCCACGGCATTGGCAAGCCCGGATGCGGCCTCGCGCGCGTACGCGGGCGGCGTGATCGGATCGAGTTCGCCGGACAGGATCAGCACCGGGGTGTCGTCGCCAACGGGTTCCGGAAGTCGTCGTCCAGGACGCCGCGCGGCCAGTGTTCGCACACTGCAAGCCCGTGATCTCCACGAAGGCAGTTCCCATATAGGTTTCAGCCTGCTCGTCGAGGTCCAGCGGGTGCGCGTAGGGCATGTCCTCCGTGCAGACCACCGCGTAGTTCAGCCCCACCGACAACTCCTCCATGGCCTCGCTCACCAGCAACGCCTGGGTCGCGAAGCCACGGTAGTCGCCGGCATGGGCCGCATCGATGAGAACGGGCAGCAAGCTGGCGGTCTGCGGCGAGTAGACGAGCAGCCGCACGACACCAGCCACGAGCATGCGGTCGACCACGACGTCGACCGTTTCCCCGGTGCGCGGATGTTCGAAACTCAGGTCCACGGGCGCGTTCCGCAGCCGTTCGATCACGATCTCGAAGGACCGTCTCAGATCCGGAAACTCAGCGTTGCAGTTCGCATCGGCTTCGCACCGCTCGAATAGGGCGTCCAACGCCGCTTGGCTGCGCAGCGCCACATCCGGTCCCAATGCGAGGCCGGGAGGCACGACGCCGTCCAGGATCACGCTGCGCGTCCGTGCCGGGAACCGGCGCAGGTAGTGCTGGGCGACCCGGGTGCCATAGGAGATACCGTAGAGGTTGACTTCGTCGTAGCCCAGCGCGATGCGAACCTGCTCGAGGTCGGCCACGGCGGTGCTGGTCGTAAAGAAACGCGGGGCGTGATCGAGATTTCCGAGACAGGCGACGCCGGCATCGATCAGCGCATCTGGGTCGAGGGCACCGGAAAGGCCCAGCCCGTCAGCCGCGTCCCCGCAGTCCAGCGGCGCCGATCGGCCGGTGCCGCGTTGGTCGACCAGCACCACGTCCCGGGCCCGGAGGATGCGGGAGAAGGCGGCCTCGGCGGTCACGGAAAAGCGCGTTGCGGCCTCGCCCGGTCCGCCGGCGATTACGACCAGGGGATCCGGCGCGGGTTGTTCGGTCAGCGCCTCGACGACGGCGACGAAGAGGTCAATAGTCTCCCCATCCGGATCGCTCCGGTCGATGGGCACCGAGAGCGTCCCGCACTGGGCGTCGACCTCCTGCCGCCCTTGGTTGGCGGTCAGATCGCATGGTGACAAGGCGATCGGCTGGCCGTTCGCGACCGCTGCGAGAAGCGCCCCGACGACGCAGATCAACGACGCGTCACGGGACACGGCGTACGTAGCTAGACAAGGCAAAACGCGCTACACCACGCCGGAATCGCGCAGTTCGGCGATCTCGTGAGTCGCGTAGCCGAGTTCCGCCAATATGTCGTCGGTGTCGCTCCCAAGTCGCGGCCCCGGTCGGTTCGGCAGGGGTTCGTCGAGCCGGAACGGGCTCGCGAGGAGCTTGAAGTCCGGCCGGTCGGGATGCGGCACCTCCCTGACACCGCCGCGCTCCCGGAAGAACCGACTCTCCAAGGCCTCCGCGACGTCGTGCACGGGTGCGCACGGCACGTGGCCACCGAGCGTGTCCACCCAGGCCGCGGTATCCCGCGTGGCAAGATGCTCGTCCAACTCGGCGGTCAGCGCGTCGCGGTTCTCGTAGCGTCCGTCCGGATTCTCAAAGCGTGGATCGGTCTTGAGATCGCCCCGC
>JAPPND010000165.1 GCA_028818795.1 Gammaproteobacteria bacterium
AGTCGATCCCCTCCAGCAGCATCGACAGCTGCGCCGGCGTCACCGTCACCTTGCCGCCGGACGCCGACGGCCACACGAAGCGGCCGCGCTCCAGACGCTTGGCGAACAGGCACGCCCCCTGGCCGTCCCACCAGATCATCTTGACCAGGTCGCCCCGGCGTCCCCGGAACACGAAGAGATGCCCGCTATAGGGATCCGCCTTGAGCACCCGCTCGGCCTGCGCTGCGAGGCCCGGGAACCCCTTGCGCATGTCCGTCACGCCACTCGCCAGCCAGACCCGGGTGGAGGACGGAACCGGGATCATCCGCCCAGCGCCCGCACCACCCGGCACAGCGCGTCCACGTCGAACGATCCGCTCGCGCTCACCCGGTGGCCGCTCGGCAGCGCGATCTCGATCCGCCCGTTCGACGTCGAGTGCGGTGCCGAAGCCGGCTCCGCCACCACCTCCACCGGCAGGAAGGATGGCGCGTCCTCGCCGTCGTCCATCGGCCGGTAGCGCGGATCGCGGCGCCACTTGAAAATCAGATTGGCGTTGACGTCGTAGCGGCGCCCAACCTGGGACACCGAAACGCCCGGCGCATAGGTCTGCGCCACAATCCGGCGCTTCTCATCCTTCGACCAGAAACGGCGTGTCTGACGGGCCACCGCAAAGCTTCCTCCGATAGTGTCCACTAACCGATGGTGGACACCATCGACCTTCGGAACATCCCATCGGAAACTGCGGCTTCGCACAGACCCGCCACAAGGTCAGTCAGGCCGGACGCTTACTTGCGTTATGGCCCAGGCATAGGGAACGGTCTCGCGGGATTGCTCGCTAAGCGCTGCGAGATAAGCATCCACGGCCTCTTCGAGGCGTCTTGTGCCGCTCTCCCGCTGTCCAATGGCTGCCAGCGTGTTGCCGAGGTTGTTCTGAGTGGCAGCCCACCGCAACGGCGCGCGCTGGTGTGATTCATTTTCAAGCGTTTCGCGAAAGGCCGCAGCTGCCTCGGCGAGGAACTCCGTGTTGTTCTCTCGCTCTCCTAGCGTTGCAAGGGTCATGGCCAGATTGTTCTGCGTTGCCGCCCACGCCGACCATGCGCGTTCAGGGGTACGTTCCTCGAGGGCGGCTCGGTAGGCATCGACTGCTTGCTTGAGAGATCTCGTACTGCCCTTCCGCTCACCAAGAATGCGAAGAGCAGTGCCGAGTCTATCTTGCGTCGCGGCCCAGGTGCTCGGCATCCGTTCACGCGTGCGTTCGGCGAGTGCCGAGAGCAAGGCGGCTGCGGCGTCTTCGATGTGCGCCGTTTCCTGCTCCTGTTCACCAAGCGCAAGAAGGGCGACAGCAAGGTTGTTCTGCGTCATGGCCCACTGCAGCGGCACGCGCTCACGCGTGTATTCCGTTAGGGCTGCCCGATAGGCTGCCACAGCCCCATGGAAATGTTCGATTTCACTCTCGTGTTCCCCGAGGGCCCGAAGGACGTTGCCTATGTTGTGCTGCGTCATCGCCCACAGGAAAGGAACGCGCTCACGGGAGTATTCCTCGAGGGACGTCCGGAAAGCTTCTAGGGCTTGCCGGAGGCGCTCGGTACTGTTTTCCCTTTCACCGAGAACTGCAAGGGCGGTCCCGAGATTGTTTTGTGTCGTCGCCCACGCGAGAGGATCGCGGTCGTGGGTGTGTTCCTCTAATGCAGCCTGAAATGCATCCACGGCCTCCTCGAGGTGCTCCGTTCTGCCTTGTCGCTCACCCAGCGCTGCAAGGGCATTGCCTAGATTGTTCTGCGTCGTGGCCCATGCGTCGGGGACACGCTCTCGGGTACGTTCCTCCAGCACGACGCGATATGCGGCTGCAGCCTCCTCAAGACGTTCTGTGCCGCTTTCTCTTTCGCCAAGTGCGCGAAGGGCCATTGCAAGACTGTTGAGTGTCGTTGCCCAAAGGACGGGAGCGCGGTGCCGGGTGAACTCTTTGAGCGCCGCCCGCAAGGCATCCACGCTTTGGTCAAGCCGCCTTGTACTGCGTTCTCGCTCCCCGAGAGTACAGAGGGCGATGCCAAGTACCAGTTGGAGAGCCGCTTTGCGTCCACCTGCTGCGATTGTGCGGCCTTCCACCAGGCTGATAAGCTTTTCCGTGGCGTCGTGCAGTCCTTTATCAATCACCTGCCCGCGCACCAGACCGTCTGCCAGCGGAGCCAAACTGGTCAACGCCATGGCTGTAAGCTGTGCACGTAGATCATGATGAAAGTCTGCGCCAAGCGTCACGTTTTCCAACGTGTAGGGTTGATCTCCCCGATGGAGCGTGTCGTCAGAACTCCGAGGCACGAACCATAGGCTCAATACCGCGTCCGATTGCTTGACCAGACCAACGATCGCCAAATCGGCGTTCCACTTGTCCAGTATCGCGCGGGCGCTGTCCTTCATCGCCGGACGCCATTCGTCCGCTGCACCAGTAGCCGAGACGATGCGGGCAGAACGGACGAGCGAGATGCCGTCGATACCGACAAACGCCTGCGCTACGGTTTCCGTGTCATGCCCGCTGATGTCTTTGCCAAGCCAGCACAAGACGACGCGAAAACCGTCTTCAGCGCGCTGCGGACGGTTGCCCCAGCAATTCTTGAGGGCCAGCCGTGCTCGCGCCGGTGATGGGACGAGTTGATTGAGAAATCCCGTCAACCATGTCGTGATGACGCCTGTGATCACGATTGCGATGAGGATTTCGCGAAGCCACTCCGTTGCTGAGTTCTCTACCTACCCTTCGTCCCGCGTATCGTCGCCGATGTTTCGGGATTCGCCGCGATGTGAAGGCGTATCCTCAGTCAGCCGGCTTTCGTTTAGGGAGCTGTACAGCTTCACCGGAAGAGCCTCACGAGCGCATCGCGCTGGATTTGGTGCTTCCGGGGATCCGCTTGCTTGAGCTTTTCCAGGTTCACCAGCTTCCAGCGAACGGCGGGCAGTTCAGCGGCTTCGGGCACGCCGATCAGGTGGAAGTCCGGCTCGGCGTCGTGCAGGGCGACCAGGAAGTCCGCGACGTCGCCTGTCAACCGCGAACCGATGTCGGCATGCAGGCGGCGACGAGTTTCGATCAGAGCGTCCCAGGAGACGGGCTGGCGAGTCATCCCCACGAATTCTTCTCCATACAGGTCCTCCCTGAGAGGTGCCGCCGGCGCCAGCAGCTCGTGCATCGGGCGGCCGGAGCTCGCCACATAGACCATGAAGGTTCGGAAGAGGTCTGCCGTCAGGCCTTCGTTCTCATACAGCAGCTTCACATCGTAGAGGTCGCGCGGATGCTGGCGATCGAGTGCCGCGGCAAGCTTCCCGCCGTACACGTCTTCGAACGCGAGCACGGTGGTCTCGACGAATCCGAAGAGCTCCGTCACCGCCTCCGACGCGGTCATCGTCCTCGCCGGATACACCGCCCCCCGCGCTATCGGGGAGGTCTCGATCTTTATCTGCGACTGGCCGTCGCTCACCATGATGCGCGTATCGGCGTTTCCGCCACCCGCAGCGCGGCGCGCCTCGACCCGCGGGTTGCGGCGGGCGATCGCCACGACGATACGGTCGAGGGCATCGTCGATGTCCTGCAACGAAGACTGGCGGTCCGCCACCGGCAGGTAGGTCAGGTCGATGTCGACGGACAGCCTCGGCATGTCCCTGTAGAACAGGTTGATGGCGGTGCCGCCCTTGGGCGCGAACACGGCCTCGTTGGCGATATCCTGCAGCGTGCTCAGGAGCAGGCGAACCTGCGCCACGTATCGGTCAAGCATCGCCGTCCGCCGCTTGCGGTGTCCCGGGCAGGAACGCTTCGGGCACGTAGATGCGGTAGGTCGGATGAAATCTGCCGCCCTCTACCAGGGCCCGCGGCCCGGACCCGAAATCGATCCCTGAGGTGTCCAGGTGCTTGCGCCATGCGTGCCGGTGCTTGTCGGCAAACACGAAGAACAGCCTTCGCACCTTCACGCTGCGGCACGCCGCCAGGAGTGCCGTGAGCCGCCCGGGTCGGAGCGACACCAGCCCCTCGAAGACCTTGTCGAGGTTCTCGAAGGTCGCATTCCGCGGCAGCTCGTCGAGGGCCTCGAGGATGGCGCGCTCCGGTGACGACGCCCTGAGGGGCCAGCGCCACACCTCCACCGTCGGCCGGGTTCCCGCAGCGTCAAGATTGGCATCGTCGATTCCGAGAGGGTCATCGCCGAAGAGCAAGGGCCGGCGCACGACGATCTCGGTCTGCATGGGCAGCCGGTTCAGCCAGGACGGCACCTCGCCATAGAAGTGAACGCGCGATCTTCCTCCGAGTTTCAGGTAATGGGCGTAGCCGGCCATGTCGAGGGCGCTCTCTCCGCCGAGATGGACGGCGTACTTCATGAGCCATTGCAGGGAGAGAAGCGGGATCGCCCAGGACTCCTCGTAGCCGGCCTGCGCGCCGTCGGGTAGCGGCCGGCGGTACACGCCGCGGACGACGCGTTCGAGCCATCCGCGGGCGACATAGTCGTGGATGGACTTCGGGTCGATCCCCTGCGCCCTCAGCCATGGCGTGTCCACCATGAAGCCGGGAGGGACGGTATCCAGGAGCGGTTTCAGGCGTGATGTTCTTTGACGGCTCATAACCATCAAAATACGATTACTTCAAAAATATGCAAACTTGTTCTTTATCAAAGTTACAGTTAGGTGGCAATCAACCATGTAAACATGCACGAATCAAAATATCAGGCGCACAGCAAGCATTCAACTTCGCGACGCACGTGGCCGTGTGCCTTTACGTGGGCCTCATGGCCAGGTCTCGTCTTGCCGCGATGGCCGCCAGCCCGGGCTCAGGTATTCGTCGATCGGGAACTTCAACGCGGCCTGGGCGGCTCATCGAGAGCCGCCTCGCCCGAGGCGACCGCCTTGCGCGAACGCCAGGTGGGCGGAGTCCGGGGACGGCCCCGCCGGGGATAGGCCCGGGCGTAGAGGTCCGCCGCTTCAATCTGCTCCACCGTCAGCACTGACCAGACATCGCGGATCGCACTGATCGCGTCGCCGTTGGCGAGCATCTCGGCGATGTAGTGTGCCGGGATGCGGGTTCCCATCACGCAGGGCACGCCGGAGAGCACGGCGTCGTCGACGGTAATGGTCTCGCGCGCCCGTGCCAGGCGGGATAGTCCTCTCTGCACCTCCTCCTGCATCTCCCGCACGTCGACCGAGACGTCGTCCACGCATGCCGTCTCCGCCTCCGGATGATCGAGCAGGTAGCGAACCAGGTGTCGGCGCCCGTCAAGGGTGAAGATCGCCGTCGTTTCGTGGACGAGCTTCAGGCTCACCAGGCCGTGGCAATGGACGCGGCGGGATCCCTCGAGGCGTGTGGCGGTACTGCCCAGAACCCCCGTGTCGATGATGCGGTGTACCTGCCTGAGGGGCACGCCGGTCACGCAGGCCGCCTCGTTGGCCGTCAACGTCCGAGGAGCAGTGGCCGGCATCGTTTATCTTTCTGCCATTCTGGAAGGAATATAGCCGCGGCAACCGCGATGCCAGTGCAAAGTCCCCAAGTATCGGTTCGAAGCGAACCGCCGCAGCCTGTGGCGTCCGGCAATGCCGTCGGATCGGCCGTCGCCTATTGCAGGCCGAGTTTCTGGTCGCGTGCGGTCAGCCCGTCGAGCGCCTCGCGGCGGCGGAGCTCGGTCTCGCGGCGCCAGGCGAGAATGTCCTCGGCCCGGACGTGTTGACGCCGGTGAAGAAGCGCGCTTATTCGACGGTTTTGCGGCGCGGGGGGT
>JAPPND010000083.1 GCA_028818795.1 Gammaproteobacteria bacterium
CCCCCCCCCCCCCCCCCCCCCCCCCCCCCCCCCCCCCCCCCCCCCCCCCCGAACGTGAAGAACTTGCCGGCCCATGACGAAGCGGATCCTGCAGTGGGTTTCGGCCGGGTGCGTGCTCGGCGCCTGTGTAGCGTTGGCGAGTTTCATGCAAGCATCAGCTGAACCGATCAGGCCGATTCCGACCAACGGGGTGTTCCACGCCGACAAGGTCGCCCTCGGCCGGATGCTGTTCCACGACGAGCGGCTGTCGAAGGACAACTCGGTGTCCTGCGCGAGCTGCCACGACCTGGCGTCCGGCGGCGACGACGGTCGCCGGGTGTCCGTTGGCGTCGACAACGCGGAGGGGCCGATCAACGCCCCGACCGTCTTCAACACCGGTTTCAACTTCAAGCAGTTCTGGGACGGACGCGCCGAGACGCTGGAGGACCAGACCGACGGACCCGTCCAGTCGGCGATCGAAATGGCGAGCCTGTGGCCGGACATCGTGGCCAAGCTCTACCAGGACGAGTCTGCCCGGCGCTGTTCGACCAGATCTACCCCGACGGCATCAACCGCGAGAACGTCAAGAACGCGCTGGCGGAGTTCATGCGCTCCCCGACAACGCCGAACAGCCGCTTCGACCAATGGCTCAACGGCGACCAGGCGGCCCTGAGCGGCCGCGAGAAGCTCGGCTACAGCCTGTTCAAGTCCTACGGCTGAGTGTCCTGCCACCAAGGCGCCGCAGTGGGCGGCAACATGTTCCAGGTGTTCGGCGTGCTGAACGAGTACTTCAAACGGCGAGGCAACATCACCGAGGCCGACATGGGCCGATTCAACGTCACCGGCAACGAGGCCGACATGCACGCTTTCAAGGTTCCGAGCCTCCGCATGGCGGCCCACACCGCGCCGTATCTCCACGATGGCAGCGCCGCGACGCTGCGCGAGGCCGTCGACATCATGTTCGAGTTTCGGTTGGGCAGAGAGGCGCCTGACGAGGACGAGGACGCCATCGTCGCGTTCATCGAAACACTCGCAGGCGAGTCCGAGGAGCTGTGGCAATGACCAACTCCATCAAGTTCGGCTCGGTTGCCTCCGTGGTCATCGTGGCCGCGGCGAGGATGGTGCGATGGGCGAGATCAGGATTACCACCGGCGGCGACGACGAAAAGGCCACCGTCACGGTCATCGACAACGGCATCGGCATGGCCCCCGAAGTGCGCGAACGGATGTTCGAGCCCTTCTACACCTCCAAGGAGGATCGCGCTGGCCTCGGACTGACGACCACGAGCCACTTGGTCGAGAAATACGGCGGGACCTTTTCCGTAAGCTCCCGCGAAGGTGGCGGCACGGTGACGCGAATCGAGCTGCCGGGGATGTCGTCTAGATGAACGCCCGGTTTGTCGACCGTCCCAGGCGAAGCCGGTTCCGCTGGTACATCCGATGTTCCTGGTGCCCATCCCCGTACTGATCCTGCTAGGGCTTCGCGTCCAGAACACGCTCCATGAGCCGGTCTCGGCTGACGGCGCTTTTTCCGTTGGATCCGAGGTCGCGCACCGGGCGGTGTTCCTGGTCGACCTTCGCAAGCCCGTGGACTCGCTATACGAGTCGCTGCCCGGGGACTTGCTCGACGACGTGAGCAAGGAGCTGCCGGCCGACACCGAGCTAAGGGTATTCGCGCTCTCCGCCTACGCCGAGGCGCCGCGCACGTTGATCGGCCGGATGTGCAAGCCCTACGAGAACGGCGACCTTGTCGTCGAGACGGCGAAGGACCGGAACGGCTCCGAGGGCGATTGCGATGACTTGCCAGCGCAGATCTCGGGATCGCTGCGCACCAGCGCTGCCCGCTTCTGCCACCGGCGCGAAGCCGTGCGGCGCCGCATCGACGCGCTGGCCGCTCAGGGTCGGGGCCGGGTCGCCACGGACGCCTACCTAGTCGAAGCGCTGGACGAGACAAGCCGGGATCTCGCGACCTCGTCGGTCCCGGCATCGCTGTACGTGTTCTCGGACATGATCCAGCACGCCGACTGGTACTCGCACGTGGACCTGCAATGGGACGAGTGGGACTTCACCGAATTCGCGGCAGCCCGCCAGGCCGAGACGCTCTCGGTCGAACGGTCGGTTCCCAGCGCGGATCTACCCGTCAAGGTCTTCTACATGGCTCGGGCGGGGACGACCGCCAGCGAGGCTCCGCAACTGAAGCACAAGCGCTTCTGGACGAGCTACTTCGGGGATGCGGCCCTCACATTCGAAGACCAGCCGACGATGGCCGACTTCGACGCCGAGCCTCTCATGGACATTCCTGCGCCAGCGGAGCTGGCTGCCTACGAACGCGAACGGGTTCGCTACACCAGCGAACTCGTCGAGAAGGAACGCGCCGAGTTGGAAGAGACCCGGCGCGCCCTCGAACTGGAACGCGCCCAGTTCGCCGAACGCGAGCAAGCGCTTCGCCAAGGGGAGCTCCGGCTGTCGGAGCAACAGCGCCAGCTGGTGACGCGGGAACGCGAATTCGAAGCGCGCAGCGGGGAGAGTCTCGTTCGCCGACCGGTGTCCCCGAACGCAGCGAACAAGGCGCATGAAGCAACGCAATCACACGAAACGCCGAGCACACGGCGATCAACCGCAACCCCGAAAGAGGACTACTGAAATGTTCGATGCAAACTGGACTCGACGCATGTCAGTGGCCAACAACAAAGAACAATCGAGCCGCTGCTCGTCCAACCTTTTACTCGGCGATATTCTCGCCGAGTTGCGCAAGGTCAAGGCGCAGATGGTCATCGAACGTCAGATCGACCGGGCGCCTTTCTCGGGCGGCAAGACGCCCTCGATGGTGTACAAGAACCTGGCCGACGCGTCCTTCCTGCTCGACGGGTTGGCCGGTCGCCCGTTGACGCCGAACGACGTCTTCCTGAACACGGTGTACATTCTCGACTAACTGGAAATGATCGCCGCGAAGTTGCGTGCGCCCCTTTCACTCGACGTGCCGGCCGTCGCGGGCCGGAAGACCCCGAAGGACGTCGCGCAGCAGGTTCTGCGCGCCAGCTACAAGATGGTCAACCTGCAGAACCGCTTGGGGATGGACGCATCGAGCGTGCCGAACCTGACACTGGTAAGCGTCACCCCGTCGAAGGTGTACGACGCCACCAACATGCTGCTCGCCGAAACGACGCGGATCAAGCACCACCTGAACCTCAACGTGCCGCGCCAGGACCGGTCCGATCCCAGGAACAAGGTGCCGACCGACGTGTTCGGCCAGGTGCTGCTCATCATCGAGAACCTGGACAACATGTCGGCCGAAGCCTAAGGCGACGCCGGAACAGAGGACAATCGTGAATACTCGTTTCATCACCGTGGCCTGTGTGGCTGCGTTCGCGTTTTCCGCCGCCACGGCGATGCCCGCATTCGGGGGATTCAAGGAAGCGGCGAAGGAAACCAAGCCGACGTTCGGCGTCCGCTACCGGTTCGAGACCGTGGAGCAGACCGGCATCGATGGACGGGCCGGCGCGTCGACCGCCCGGGTTCGGTTTGGTTGGGTCATGGCGGCATCCGAAGGATTCTCGGCGGGCATGCAGGCGGACTACGTCTCCAAGCTCGGCCCCGAGGAATACAACTCCACCGACAACGGCCGCACCGAGTTTCCAGTGGTCGCCGACCCCACTGGCTTCGACCTGAACCAGGCGTTCCTCCGCTACCGCAAAGGCCCCGTCACCGTCACGGCGGGTCGGCAGCGCATCGCCCACGCGGGACAGCAATTCGTCGGCTTCAAGGCGTGGCGGCAGAATGAACAGAGCTTCGACGCGTTGCGGGTGGAGGCAGCGGACTCCCACCTGCTCCGGGCATCGTGGACTCCCGCCGAAGGACACAGCCTAGGCGCGTTCAACTACCTGCTCGACTTCGAGAAAGACAACGGCCCGGCCAATTCCAACGCCACTTTCGGAGTGGACTACACCGCCGCAGTGGGTTCCCTCGGCTTGGCCGCCTCGGTTGGCCGGCAGCGCGACTGGGGCGAGCAGCCGGTTCAATACGACGCGCCCTACTACGCCGTCGAAACACGCTGGACCCCGGCTGGCGCGAAGTTCGCGCTGGGCTGGGAAGTGTTCGGTAGCGACGGCGGTGTGGCGACGGTGCAGACGCCTCTCGGCGCCGAACACATTTGTCGAGGCTCGGCGGGCAAGTTCGCTGCGGTCAAGCCGGCGATGGGTCTCGAAGACCTGTACGTCTCGGCGTCCGGCAAAGTTGGCCCGATGACGTTTGCGGCGACGGTGCACACCTACCACTCCCGGCGAGGCGACCTGGACCAGGGCACCGAGGCAGGCGTCTCGGCCGCCTATGCCCGGGAGAGTCTGAGCCTCCTGTTGAAACTCGCGCGATACGAAGCCGACCAACACGCCACCGACACCACCAAGGCGTGGATCATGCTCGGCTACTCCCTGTAGGAAACCCGGTCAACGCCCGCGCAACGCCGAGTCCCCCAACGCCGAACTACCCGATCAGTCACCCCAAGGGTCCTGATCGGGTGGTTCGGTGCCGACCGCCACAGGCAAAACTACCGTAAAAAGCATTTGACCGAGCTATCTCGGCGCAAATACGTTGGCCTATTGTTCCGCCAGGCATGCCTCCGGCGCCGTAATCCTGGTCGGCAAGAGGGGATTCAACGGCTGGGCGTTGTTTTGGGGAACTCGGCACAACTCCCGGAATCGGACACCGCCAGCGCACCGCAGGAAGGTACGCCCGCCACCGACTCCCGGCGTTCCTCGTTGGTTCGGCAGAAGGTCATGCTTCCGGACCCCGTCGACGCCTTCGTGGAACGACCGGAACTGGTGTCGTTAAGCGATCCATCCCAGCGGCGGCTAACCGTCATCCAAGCCCCGGGCGGATTCGGCAAGACGACGCTCCTCGCGGCGGCGTGCCGACGGGTGAAGAATCGGCGCGGCGTTGCGGCTTGGCTGACCATCGACGAAGAGGACGATGCGGTGTCGCTTGCCACCTACCTCCTGTTCGCCTTTTCCGAAGCCGGGTTGGAAATCCTCGAGTCCCGGGTGACAAGCCACGACTTCGAACACGGCGACTACCGGGTCAACCTGCCCATGCACAGCATCGAGGTCCGAGGGTTTCCGTGCGTGCTGGCCCTGGACGACGTGGACCGGCTGCGGAGTCCTGAATCCCGCGCAATCATCAACCGCCTGCTTCACCGCGGACCGACGAACCTCCACCTCGCCCTGGCGTTTCGGGTACCTCCCACGGGGATCGATGTGGCCACGCCGATCCTCGAGGGGCGCGGCGTCACGATATCGGTCGAAGACCTTCGGTTCGGAAGGCCGGAGATCGCCCGGTTCTTCGACACCCGGCTCTCTCGACGGGAACTCGCCGAACTTCACGAGGTTTCCCGGGGATGGCCGATCGCGCTGCGCATCCAACCGCAACATGCAGGCGCGGGCGCCCGCGCCGGGTCGTTTGCAGGATCTCGCCTCGAATTGGATCGAGGCACGTCTCTGGCGTGGATTGTCAACCGAAGACCAGGACTTCACCAGACGGTGGGCGGATTGGAACTCGGCCCATCAACGTCGCCGCGCGGGGCGTGGGAATCGCCAACGCGGCGCTCGCAGAGGCCACATCCTACTCCCAGGTGCGCGAGACGATGGGCAAGCCGATCTGCGAGCACCAGGCGATCCAGAC
>JAPPND010000111.1 GCA_028818795.1 Gammaproteobacteria bacterium
CAGGCTCCCCTCCGATTCCGTGTGGATCGGCCAAGATGCCGTGATGACGAAACCGGCTTCGATCAGTCCAGTGGTGAGGGCGTCCCACGCGCCGGTGGCCTTGTGCGTGAACATCAGCGTCATCACGCCACCCGGCTTTCTCAGCACCCGGTGGCACTCGGCGAAGATCGACGCCATGCGCTCTTGGTAGTCTCGGCCGGCGAGTGTTCTCGCCCCTTTGACTCCGCGGAACTTGGCGGGGCTCGCGACTGCCTCATTCTCTTTGTCGGTGAGCCCACGGCGGAAAAGCTCTGGGAAGACGTGCCCCGCCGTGCGCTTGAGCCAGACGTAGAAGAAGTCGGAGAGTTCGGCGTACATCACGTTGTCGTAGTACGGCGGGTCCATCACGACGACATCGACGGAAGAGTCGCCAACATGGTCGAGTTGGTCGCCGGGCTTGCACGTGATGGTTACCGGCGGTGGCGGCTCTGGTTGGGAAATCAAGTCTCCTGCGTTCGAGCCCAAAGGGTGCATCAATGAAACCAACTCCTTGATGCACTTGGCGGTCTGTTCGATCGCCCAGTCGTAACCGAGCCCGGTTACAAGCGGTGCCATTTCCCCGTAGGACCATTTGAATGCAAAATCGTGACGGTCGAACGTTCCCGCAAGCACGGTTCGATTGGCGTGCCACCGAGTCATGCGAGCGTTGTAGTTCATGAGCTTGTCGAGTGCGATGGCAAGGTAGCCGTATGCTGCTTTTCGTGTCTCGTCGAGAACGCCCATCGCACGGTCGACTTCGAGCATTTCGCGGAACACTTCAACGCTCGTTCCGTGGCACAGCAATTGGCGCGGCGAGAATAGATCGCGCCAAAGGGGCATTCCGTATTGTATTGGCCGGTCGTCGTTGCTCACTTCGGGGAATCGTTCCGTCGGCACGTAGTCGAATGCTTCCCACTCGGGAAGCTTCTCCTCGAGCCGCGCATCGACATCGTCGGCATTGTGGTCCTCTGGTTGAGGTGCGCGGTACTTGCGGACCCATTGGTAGCGGTATTTGCGCGTCTTCGTCTCGATGGTTACGCGTTCTTTGTAGACCACGGCATATAGTTGGTCACCCATCCGACCCTGTTGAGCCTGTCCCTTGATGGTGTCGGCACCGATCACGCGACGGCAGTCGTCGTAGGGGCAGATACCGGAACCCCGCGAAACGGTGCCGCAGGACTGGTCTTCGGTCGATTCGACGATCTCAAACGAACAGATTCGTCCCGGAGAGCCCGGCCCGCCAGCCAAATCTGGAACGAGCCGAACGCCCATCCCATTGGGATCGAGACGCCAGTTGGGTGAAAGTGGAACCAATCCGTCGCAGTAGGGGCATGTGACAGTCCTTGCCCAGAGGTAACCGTCAGGACGGATGTCAGAGTTTGGTGGTTCGCGGAAGGCGCTGGCCAGGCGTGCCTTGATTTCGTTCACCATCGCTTCGCCCATTTCCATGACGAGCTCCCTCAACGAATCACCATCCTGCAGGGGCCACTCAACTGTCGCCATTTCGAGCATCGCTGCTACCGGATTGAGGTCGTTGGCAAGACTCGGCAGGCCGAGTCTCGCGCACTCGAATGGCACGCTACCGCCTCCCGCCGTGGGGTCGAGGACAACCCCGTCACCAATCTGCTGCTCGGTCAGCAGTCCTTGTCCTGAGCGTCCAAGCAGTAGCTGAATGCCCTGGCATAACCGTAGGCATCCGCACCCAGTCGTTTACCTTCTCTCGTTGCCTTCGCGATTCTCAATTTGGCCGCTACCGGGTCGCCGTGTATGCCGATCGCGTGCATGAATCGGTCCCGATCCGCGTCAGCGGGCAGAATCGATGCCAGCACGGCGGCGCGCGAGGCGACCAGTGGCCGGCGCGCCCACCAGACATGCAAACGGTTCGGTGCCGGGAACGGCGTCATCGGAGTACGTTCCCGCAGGCTCTCGATTCCCAACGCCTCGATTGGCAGCCAACGTTCGATAAGTCGCGTATCCGGCATACAGCAGTGTCCTATTTGGATTGCCAGTCCGTACTGAAGTCCAACGCTTGGACCAGCGCGAAGGTGTTGATGCAGAGCACGTCGAAGTCGGCACATACGTCCGGCAATCGACGATTGCCGCGCTGGCGCGAGGGTTTCGACACTTCGGTCGTGACGACCGTGACCTCGTTGTCGAAGCCGAGCGCGTACGCCACGATGAACGGGTCGCGTCCGATGCGTTCGACCTCATCCTCCGTGAGATCGGGCGCGTATCCTTCGGAAACGACATGCTGGATCGTGCCCGGATCGGCTTCGTCGTCAATTACGAGAGTGTCTTTGTTGTCCTTCAGCCAATCAACCAGTTGACCGGTGCCTGCTACCACTTCGTCGTAGATCTCGCTGGGTACTTTGATCGTGCCGTCCTCGGCCTGATAGGCAAGCCAGCCCCAAAACTCCGGCACGCGATCAAGCGGGTAGTAGTCTCGATCCGCATCGATCAGAACGTTGGCATCCAGCAGGTAGCGCACCGACTCGCTACGCCTTCTTCATCCCGAGCATCGGGCCAACGTTGGTCGGCTTGACGCCCAGCACGATTGCTGCCTTCGTCGTTGAGAGCGACCCTTCGCCAAGACCGCGCCGGACGAGGTTCAGAAGTGCCTTGCCCGCGCGATGGCGACGTACCGTGTAGTAGCTGGGCCCGCCTTCGTCCAATGCCTTTCGGTGCCGATCTCGGAGCCACCGCCGACGGAACATCTCGGCCAGCCGTTGATACGAATAGACGTCGATGCGATTCGATCTGTGCAACCGATAGGCAATCAACGCGCGGCTGACGTTCCACTTGGACGCAATCCGGCTGATCGCGTCGGCGAGCTGGTCGAATTCCATGTGATCCATCGAGAAGTCGTCGATGGCGGACTGCGGCACGAGATATTCGCTGGCCACGTCGTTGCAGAAACGTTCGGTCTCGGCTTCGCCACGGCTGCCGCTGATTCCGGTTTCGCCCAGTAGGAGATGGACCACTTCATGAAGCAGCGTGAAGGACCAGGCGGTGCGGGCGTCGTTGTCGTTGATCACGATGAACGGCGCGAGACGATCAGCAAGGGCGAAACCTCTGAACGCATCGGTGTCGATGTCCGTATGGTGGCTGCCGAGGTCGCCTTGGAGCAGGACGAAGACCCCCCGACCCTCGACCGCGTCCCGCATCGGGTCGAAATCCGGCCGAACGTTGCCAGCCGTTTTGGAGACTGTGCCGTTGACAACGGTTTCGAGCCTGTCCGAGGCCGCGCGCTGACCGTCTGACAATGCCACTGACCCAACGAACTCGACCTCGCCTGCCTCCTCGTCTTCCAGTTGTGCGCGAACCAATCCCTGCCGCGCGACCGCGTCACGCACTAGGGCTTGCACGAGCGAGTCCTGCGCCACGGACCTGTCGCCTGCGAAGGTGCGGAAGTCGGTGCCGCGTTGAACGCTACGGGGCGGAGTATCCAGATACAACGCAACAAGGGGTCGTCGGTACGCCCTCGCCATTTTGGCAAGCATCGGTCGCGTCGGGTGGTCCGAGCCGGTCTCCAATGCTGCCAACCGGTCCACGGCCGCGACTCCCCGGGCGTCCCGGAGTTGCAGTTTCTTCACGGCGTCGTCGGGAGAAAGGCCCGCCGTCTGCCGCGCCCACGAAAGGACATCGGGATTCACGGTCGGCATACCGTTCTTTCGCCCCTACCGCTTCGCGAGTTTGGGGCCGACGTACACGACGTAGACTGGTTTGTCGGGTTTGATTGGTCCGCCTGTCATGGGCGCTCGCTTCCTTTTGGCAATGTCAATAGGACTCGCAATGCCGAAAGAACCCGACGTGGGTGCTTGCGGTGCATGGCCATGCCCAGCCAGTAGGCGGCTTCCTCGCGGTCCATTTGCTCAATGCCCTCCGCCACGGCACGCATGTTGTCCCGGCTTCGCATGGGGGCCAGGACGCGGAACAGCAGGCCCAGCGCAAGCGCCACATCCTCGGGGAGCGCATAGCCGCGCATCTCGGCGTCGATTGGCATCGGTCTCACACCCACAGCAGCGAGTCGCTTCAATACCCGGTGCTCCACCAGCTCGAGGTTCCGTCCCTTGAGGCCCGCGACTCTAATCGGGGCAGCTACCTGCGGCGTTGCCGGGCTAGGTAGTTGCCAGATCTCGAATTGCCCTTCCGCCAAGCCTCGTCTGCGTGTGCGTAGCTCGTACTCCGGTATGGCAGCCGACGAATCGACTTGGCGAATGTGTTGCACGCGGGCCATGTCAGTTGACGACGGGCGTAAACACCGTCTCGTTCCCGGTGGGTGGGCGTGTCATGGCTTCGCTGGTTCTGCGGTTGCGGTGACGTAGGCGGCGCTGCTCGCGAAGCGCGACAGCCGCTCGGTCAGTTTCTCAGGTTCGCCTCCCTCCATTGGGAGCCCGCCGTCGAAAGACAGTTGAAACGTCGTCTCCAAGTTGCGGTCGGCCGCATCGCGCAACTGGGGTTCGAGGAACTCGCGTACAAGCTGAGCGTCAGCGACAGGCCCGCTGAACTCCAACTCGAATGAACCGCCGTCCCTGGTTTCGTAACCGCCTTGGTAGCGTACCGTCTTGACCGACTTCGGCACGGCACCGACGACGCTCAACAGCCAGAAGGAGTCCCCGGCATCGAACACTCGGATCGTCAAGGATGCAATCGTCTCGATGCCTTTGTCCCGCGCACCCTCCCAGAGCTTCGCCAAAGCCTCTTTGAGCACGCCCTCCGCGTGCAAGGTCTCCTCGGTCGAGCCAGGGACGGAACTATCGTCGGGACTTTCCTTCTCGCCGTTCCCGCGTTCGGATTCAGGTGGGGCTTGATACTGCGCACGTTCCTCGTCGGCTTGCGGGGGTCGTGGCCAGACGCCCTTGCTGCGCGCGAAGGCAATCGTCAGCACTGTGGCCTGGGCGTCGATCTCGATGGCGGCGGAGGGGTCGCCGGGGCCGTAGAGCAACTCACCGCGCCGATATACGTATTCGCCCGATTCGACGCCGTTGCGGATGCCTTGGATGAAGATGTCATCCCCAACCAGCATGGGCAATGCCGGGTCGCGGCGAAACTCTCCCCGTAGGTCCAAGGTTGTGATCTGGCCCTTGCGCAGCGGCGTGCGGTCGCGCACGTAGGCAGGGGAGTCGGGCTGATCCTCTCCGCTCAAGCGTAGCTTGCCGAGTTCGCGAAGTACGCGTACGACTTGCTGCTGGCCCGCGCCGGGTCGATCAGAGGAAGAAGGTACGTCGATGGCGGTGTGGGCAATATCGACCGTCGCGTCCGGCAATCGGTTGCGCGACGGATAGAATACGTGGCGGTAGCATTGCTGGACGGCCAAGGCCAGTTCGGACTCCGACCTCGATTCCAGTTCTCGAACCTTGTCCTGCTGGTGTTCGGCCAGTTCGTTGAGTCGCTCGGCCTGCTTTAGGTTCCGCAATGCCAAGCGGCGTCTCGATCTGCGGCGCATATCCTGCTTGCGGGAGTCGTCCGCCGCGACAAACACCAGGTTGTTCCGGAGAGTGCGCAATGCGACGCCTTCCGAGCCCTTGCGGCTGTAGATGCGCTCCACCAGTTCCGGCACCTGGTCGACCGTGCCAGCGACTGAGACGCCGTCGTAGGCTAGGACGACCAGTTTCGGCTTGCCGTCGGCGACCTCGTCGGGCACGTCGAACGGTCCACCCGGGAAGCGCACGGCATCGAACGTTCGCCCGACGAATATCTCGCGGATACGATCATCGAGATGGGCGCGGGCGTCGCCTGCATCGACGTTTTGCTCCTCGGTCTGGATCAGCTTCGTCAGGTTCGGCTCGGCGAGAAAACGCATCGCAGCACCGGGCCGGTCGTCGAGAAAAGCCGAGTCGGTGATAAACGCCTTGCGAGCCTCCTCGATGAAGCTCGGGTCGATCGCCGGGCCGAGCATGGCGTAGCGTAGCCGTTCGGGGGAGAGGCCCTTCAGCGCATCGTTGAATGCGAGCGTGTGGACGAAAACGGTGCGTGCGACATAGCCTGCATACGGCGGCAGTCCGGCGTGCATGTCGGCATCGATTCGTTCCGCCAGGGCCGTGTTGCCTGAAGCGCCGGCAACGTCATTCGAAATGGCGGGGACGTAGGCTGACTGACCCAGCCGCGTGACGATTTCTTGACGAATCGGTTCTATGCCCGGGTCGATGTGGTGAACGTGGATTGCGGTCGCATCATCCGGCTTGTTATCCCACAAGTGAGCGACTGTGCGGCCGAGAAGGCGGAGCATCCCCCGAATGCGCTGGAAGCTCGACAGTGTGAACGCCTTCGTTGTCAGGGTGTCGAGCACTTCCGGGTGGAATGGATAGCTGGCTCGGAAAAGTTCGGCTTTGCCGGGATCCTGCGCGTCGTGATCGATGGCATCGCGGTTCGCGCGCCACAGCTCCCGGTAGGCGTCGACGGCCACGTCGACGCCTGGCCCGTCGATGTACTCGAACAAGCGCCGACACAGAACATGCGCGTATTCGTCTTCGTCCGTCGGATTGAGCAGAGTCGCCTTTCGGGCCGACACGCTCTCTGCTTCCGCCATGTGGTCGGCGATGAACTGGTTCTCATCGGAATAGGCGTCCACGGCCTTGCCGTCTCGCCCAATGGCGAGGGTGTAGACGAGCGCGGCGTTCGGTGCGCTTTCGACGGCCTTGAACAACGACGTGAGGAAAGCGGTCAACTGATCCCAGGCATCACTGAACCGGCGCACCTTGCGGAGATAGACGGAGAGTTCGTCCAGAAGGATCAACGTGGGTTCGCCGCCGAACAGCTCTGCCAGCGTTTCGGCACCCGGCGCCACACGCTGCTCGTCGCTATTGCGGACGCGCTCGTAGCCGTCGATGCCCGCTAGCTCGAACGCGACCTCGCCCCAGGGCGTATAGGCTAGGACGCCTTCCCCTGCTGGTCCCATCGCCCGACCGTTCGCGGGGTCGGCGTTCTCGCCATCGAAGGCGGCAAGACGAACCCTCGACTCCGGAAGCAGCGCGGTATCGATGAACTCGGCAGCGTTGGACACGTTTTGCAGGCCGTTTGCCGCGTGTGCAAGTGCGATCAAGCCGTGCGTCTTGCCTCCCCCGTAGGACGTGTCGAGCCGGAATATGGCCGCCGCCTCGCCGCCGGTTCCGCTCAGCCGCCGACAGACGTTCGCGAGCAGGTTCCTGAGACCCTCGGTGGGGTAGGTGTTTGCGAAGAACTTGGCCGGGTCAGCGTACTCCGGGGCTGCTCTGCCGCGGATGACTTGGGCCAGATCAGCGGCGAAATCCGCCTCGGCAACCGCTCCGGCGAGGACGTCGGGGCGCGGTCGGCAAGTGTCGAAGATCCTCTTGGTCATCTCGAAGTTGACTGGCATGCCTTTTACACCGATGCGTTGTATGGTACACGCACACCTTCGCTACCCGTGGTCCGTAGCCAGTCCTAGAGTAGTGGGACCGGTACGAATCCGGTACGCTCACCGTTGTTGCTTGGATAGATAGTAGAATGTTGAGTGTTGGGAACAACGCTGGTGGCCAAATGGATCATGGGTGGACTGCCGTGATTTCGCACGAAGAGGGATGGTGGGTCGGATGGATAGCCGAGGTTCCTGGAGTCAACGCCCAGGAACGTTCGCGCGAGCAGCTGCTCGTATCCTTAACGGAGGTGCTTCGCGAAGCATTGGAAATGAATCGTCGCGACGCGATGGCGCAGGCGCCGGGATGTGAAGCCGTTGCCGTAGCACTTTGAGCAAGCCGCCCTGCGGGCCGAGCTGCCGGACGCTCATGCAATCAGTGCTGCATCAAGATCCCGGCAAATCTTGTTGACTAGGATATTGGGTATCTCGTTATGGCGAGGGACGGCGGAACGTTTGCCGGTCGTGCGGTTTTCCCACCATTCATGCCTCCGTCCCTGACGCAAGAGGTAGCAGCCGTTCCGTTTGAGATGCCCGACTAACGCCCGTTTCTTCATTCGGGAGGCTCGTAGTCCGCTGCCAACGTACGAGCCCAGGCGACGAGCCGGTTAATCTCCGCTGTATTCGCGTCTCTCGGTATCTCTAGTCGCGCGAGGATGCCATCCCGAAACGGATATATGTATGTCTGCGCGGCAGCTGGCTCGCTCGGCTGTCTTTATGGCGTTCGCACTTCGACCAAGCCGCCGGTGACGGCGAAGTGGAGGAAACAGCCTCGGGCATCCCGACCGGCGGCTGACAGCGCGGCTTTGTAGGCAGCCAACTGTCCGGAGTACTTCATCGCTTCTTCCGGCCACTTGGAAGCCGGTTGCGGCGATGACTTGTGGTCGATGACGAGCCATCCCCTGTCCGTCTCCGCCAGCACGTCCACGAATCCGCGGACAACCCGCCCGTCGTCGAGGGCGTGGAGGATCGGCGCCTCGACGTGAACGCTTGTCACTTGGAACCGCTCCTCTAGACAACGCGCGAAACGCCTTGCAACGGCGATGGCGTCCTTGGCGTCGAGATGCTCGGCCGCACCATGCCCGGCGAGCAATTCTCGGGCGCGCTTGAGGGCCGTGCCATCCGGCAGCGGGTTGACCAGTTCCGCCGCGATGACGGCATGCAGGCCGTTGCCCACGTTAGCCATGGCGTTGCCCTTGAGCGCTATGCGTTCGCCGATCTCGATGATCTCGCCGACTGATGCGCCTTCGAGTGGTTCGACGGAGGACGGCTGAACGTACTTCGCCGGGTGGTCGACGCGCTCGCGCTGCTCGAACCAGCGCGGCGAATAAGGCAACGGATCGGGTTCGCTAGTTCCAACCTCCATGACCTCGGCGCGGCTGGGGGCCGTGTCGCCATTCGGCAGGCGGAGGGAGTCTGCCGTAGGGATGGTGAAGTCGGTACCGAAACTGCGAAACCAGGCATCGTGCGGGAACCTAGGCGGCACGGCGATGACAAGGCGATCCCGGGCGCGGGTCATGCCGACGTAGGCCAAGCGCCGCTGCTCGGCTTCGCTCTTGTCCCGGCATCGCCGGCCTTCCGTGGACTCTTCCATCGCCTGGCGCGCGGGCACGCCGTTCCTCCGGCGGCCGAAGATATCCGGCCAATAGCGGATGGCGCGGTTGGCGAGCGGATTGTCGATGTCGAAGTCGCCCGCGAGTTCCACGCGCACGTCGTAGGTTCGCGAACGTTCCTGGTAGTCGAAGTCGGTACACACCACCACCGGCCACTCGAGTCCTTTGGCGCGGTGGTAGGTGAGCACGTGAACGGCATCGCCGGTGGTCACAACGGGCTGCAGGTCGAGGTCCGGCGAGTTGGGATGTTCCAGCCAGAACAGGAATCCGGTCAACGTGCCGGGTTCGCGGTGGGAAGCGGCGTGCTTCTCGTACTCGACGGCGAGATCCAGGAAGGCGTCGATGTTCCGCTGGCGCTGCGCTGCGCGGATCTCGTCCGGACCCCAGACGGCGGCGATGCGGCGGATGTCGACCTCGTTCAAGACCCTGGCGACGATCTCCACCGGCGAACGCAAGGCGCTCTCGGCGCGCATCTCGAACAGGCGACGGATGATCGGATGGTCCGCTTCACCCCACGCCATGGCATCGTTGTCGCCGTCGAGCCAGCGCAACCGGTCGGTGAGCCACTCCTCGGGCTCGACACAATCCGCCAGGGCCATGATCTCGGCGGTTGCCAGCGTATCCGCCCGGTCCGCCAGGCGTCGCAGGCAGCTCTTGGCCAGCGATACCTCGGGGGTCTCGAGCAGCCCCGTCAGCGTCATCTTCATCGGCACCTGGCGCTGGCGGAGCGACCGGGCGATCCGCTCGACGGCGACGTTGGTGCGGGCCAGGACAGCGACATCGCCGTAGGAGATCGGCCGAAGCCGCTTGGTCTCGGGATCGAACACGGGATCTTGCTCGGCAATCAGGCGGGCGACACCCTCGGCGACGGCTAGCGCCCGCTGGTCGGCATTGCCCTCGACGATCCAAGAAGAGATCGCTGGCACGTCGATCTCGTCCCGCTCGTGGTCGAGGACGACGAAGTCGCGGGGTATGTCATGCTCGAACGCCGAGGCGAACAACTCGTTGACGTAGCTCACCAGCGCGGGGCGCGACCGCCAGCTCGACTTCAAGGTGTGCCTTTGCGCATCGCCCGCGGTGAAGCCGTCTAGGGTGTCGAACACGAGCGTGGGATCGCAGCCCCGGAACTCGTAGATGGCCTGCTTGACGTCGCCGACGAAGATCGCTTTGTCGGCGAGCGCGGCGAACTTCAGGAACAGCGCCAGTTGCATGGGGTTGGTGTCCTGGAACTCGTCCACGAGAAGCAACTCGATCTCCCCGGCGAGGCGCGTTTGCACGGCCTCTTCGTCCAAGGCCTGCAGCATGAGCTGCTCCATGTCGTTGAAGTCGATCAGGCCGCGTTCCCGCTTGGCGGCCTGGAATCGTCCCAAGGTGTCCGCAGCGATTTCGAACAAGCCTTGCGTGTAGCCACGCAGGTCCCGATGGAATGCCGGGTGGCTCGCGTATTTGGCCGCTGCGGATTGGACACGGCCCACTTCGTCGGCGATGGACTTCAACGCCGACGTCCCGGCGAGTCTCATCCAGACGGACCAAGGACAATCGGGCTCCGCCAGGACGGCTCCTTGGTCCTCGAGCAGCGTCCGGTACTTGTCGATGCCCTTGTAGCTGCCTTGGGGCAACTCGCGAATCGTCTTTGACACGATTTCGGTAAGCCCTTGCGTGGGGTCTTCGTTGCTTGGAGCGGGGAAAAAGGCCAGCAGGTCGTCGGCGTTGTGCTCGCCCATGGCGCGGAGTTCCTCTTCGCTTAGGTTGTTCTCGCGCGCCTTGTCGGCGATGGCCTTCACGAGGCCCTGCCAGGTGGGCAGGCCGCGATCGAGGATTCCGAGGCGGCGGGCGTAGGCGTTCATCTCGCGGACCCGGTCGATCGGCACGACGCGGTCGAGCGCTTGGTTGAAGAACCGCGCGCCGTCCTCGATGCTCATGACGTTCGATTGCGGTGACAGGCCGAGTTCGAACGCGAAGCGTTTGAGCAAGCGTTCGCAGACGCCGTGTACCGTGCCGATCAGCGATTCCGCAGTGCGTTCCGCGAGGTCCAAACGCCCATGGGCGAGCAGGCGGTCCCGGACCCGTTCGCGCAGTTCGGTCGCGGCCTTGACGGTGAAGGTCGTGGCGAGAATCCCCGCCGGGGGAACGGCATCCTCGACGATGGCCTTCTCGAGCTCGTCGATCAGCCGGTACGTCTTGCCGCTGCCGGCGCCGGCGCTGATGAACGTGACGTGATCGAAACGCGCCGCCGTGGATTTGACTGCCACGGTCATCGAAACGGTGCCACGCCGGTGAGCCAGCGGAATTCGTCGAAGCGGTCGGGCTCGATGCGGGATTCCAGGCCCCCCTCCGGCGGCTCGGAGGCCGCATCCGGTTCGGCATCGGCGTTGACCTCGATCTCGCCTCGGGCGAACTGCTCCAGACGCCAGTTGCGCGTCACCAGGCCCTTGCGCCACACGGCCTCGACGGGCTCGCCTCCCGCGGCGAGCGCCTCGGGGAAGAAACGGGCGTCGGGTGCCACGACGTTGCCCGTGGTGACGATGTAGTAGCCGGTGGATGGCCAGGCGTGCTCGCCCAGGGCATAGCCGTACACGGCAAGTTGCAGATGGCGTCCCGCCTCGATCTCTTCTTCGCGGTAGCGTTCACTGCCCCATTTGGCGTCGAGTACCGCGCTGCCCTCTGGACCGACGACCACGAGGTCGGCTTCGCCGTACAGCACACCCCCGGGAAACGACCGTTGCACCGCTTGCTCCGACTTGACGGTTTGGACGTCCGCCGTCCGGAAGTGGCCGAGGAGGCGGACCAGCGCGTGTTCCAAGATCGTGATGACCTGTTGGCGGTCGACGCCGCGACCGTTCTCGAGGAGCACGGCGCCTTCCTTCTCGATCAGGTCTTGGATTGTCAGCTCCAGCCAACGGTGGATCTCGGGGTCCCGGAGTGATGCCCAGTCGCCGTGTTCCGTGAAGAACCGTTCGAACAGCCGATGCGCCAGGCTCCCTTTCAGCATGGCGCCATCGGCGACTTCGTTGATGCCGCCGCTGCGCAATCTCGCGGCGTAAGTGAGTACCCACTCATGCGGGTAGTAGCAGATCTTGTTGAGGCTCGTATAGGACTCGCTATCGCGGACAGGCAGGCTTTGGTCGATGCGCCACCAACGCCGAGGTGTCGGTAGCGGCTTCCGTTCGAGACTCGGTGCCGGAATGGCAACCTTGTCGAGTAGGCTCTCCTTGCCCCGCAGAAGAATATTGTCCAGGGGGACATCGACCCAGCCACGGCGAATCTGTTCCCGGATTCGCCCCCAGAGCGGATGCCGGCCCTCGTCGTCCTCGTGCACGACGAGGACAAGGCGCTTGCGGCAGTTGAGCACCGCGCGAAGCCAAGCTCGCTTGTCGGCGGCCAGTTGGTTCTCTGCGGTCGGCAGGTCGATGCCAGCCGCGGCCAGGGAGTCGCGCTCTTCCTTCGACCATGGCGACGTCAAGTCGGGGCGTTGGGGTGCCAGATCCCACCAGAAGACCTCGTCCGTCGCCTCGGTCACATTGCCGGGGTGGCTTGTGACGGGCACGTGGCCGGCTTCGGCGAGGACGGAAGCGTCGGGGGTCGGTCGGTTCGCCTCGTCGATGAGCGAGTCCAGCTCGATCTTGCTGATCCGGTGCCGACCACCTTCCTTAAGCCGTTTCAGCGTGGACGCCAACGCCGCGGTTTGGGAATAGGCGGCGCTGAACACGGCGCTCTCCTCGCCGTCTTCGGTTGTCGCCAGTCGCCTCGCCAACCACGCCCCGACGCGCGAGGCCCGTTCGTGCAGAACCTCGACGGGTGCCCCTTGGCTCGCGTCGTACCGTTTGGGCGTGGTCCAGAATTCGACGCCAACCGTTTGGTCGTCGGCGATCTTGGCCATTGCTTCCTGCCATGCCGAACCGCCAATGCCCGGTTGCGAAGCCACCGCCTCCGCCAATCGCCCTCGCACGCGCCAGGGCAGCGGATTGACCGGGTGAATCAGGAATTGCAGCAGGCGGTGCGGATCCAACGGCTGCCAGATCAACGCGAAGGCGAGCTTCAGCACCTGGTTCGCAGCCCGAAACGGGGAATAGTGCTGGAAGCCGGCCCGAGGAAGGCCGACCCGTTGCAGCGCGTTGTCGACAATGATCCCGTCGCGGCTCGCCACGACCACAGCACGCGAGGGATCGTCGAGTTCGCGCAGCATCTCCGCCGTCGCCTGGGCGGTCACGTCCCGCGAGAACGCTCGGACGACGACCAAGGAGCCGTCGCCGTCAAGCGGTCTTGCCAGATTGCGGGTCAGCAGCGCCTGTAGCTTGCCGAGATCCGAATCCCAGGGGGCGCAACCCGTGTTTGCCGGGGTCGTGGAACAGTCGAAGCGTTCAAGCACACGCCGCCACAGGACCGGCAGGTCGTCGGGGTCATCGAGAAGCTCGACCTCCCGGATTTGCGTACGTCGTTTGTCCAGTAGGCCAAGGACGGCTCGCAGACGTTGGCCCACGGTGGCCGGCACGCGCTCGGTGGCCAAGGACTCCACCGCCGCCATGTCGCCCAGGCGACCGTGAGCGTCGACGGGGAAGCGCCCGTCCCATCCGTGCAGGTACCACTGCTGCCGCCAGTCGTTCAACGTCCGCGCGACGGCCACCGGATCGACGCCGAAGGAACGGTGGTAGAACCGCACCCAGTCGTCGCACTCGGCTAGGCAATCGCGGTAGGCGGCGATTGCCTCCGATGGATGCGCCGCGACGGACGGTATGCCAAGGTCGCTCTCGAGGAGACCGAGTAAGCCTTGCGGACCCACCGTGATTTCGCCGACTGACGTACGAGGGTGGGACGGTTCCAATGCATCCCGGTGCAGACCGAATCGAACGCGCATGGGACCATGGTATCGGAGTGGGACGCTCGGCTTTCGCTTGTCCTCACCGAGGGTTCGACCAGAGTGCCCTGTCCAACAAATCGCCCCAGTCTTCGTCGAAAGGGTGCACCGTCCGAACCTGCTCCGACCCGCGGTACACGGGCCGGCCTTCGTTGGCCCACTTGAACAGCGACCCTTCGAGGTTGACGACATTCTCGACCCCGGTCGCGCGCAGCTTTTGGGCGAGACGGGAGGACCGGTACCCGACCGAGCAGTACACGACCACCACGGACTTTTCGCCGCGATCCTTGAGCGCCTCTCTGGCCGACCGCATGCTGGTTGCGCGGACTGCGCCTTGCAGGTGGCTGGTCTCGAACTCCTCTTTCGACCGGGCGTCGAGAAGGACTACATCGGCATCGGCTTCGAGCGTTTCCGCGAGCCGTTCGGTCGATAGCTGTGGAACGTCCGGGAAGGTCTCACGCACGATTCGCAACGTCTTGGCCCAGCGATCTTCGGCATCCACACGCTCTTGGGGTGCCTGTGCCGTCCAAGCAGCTTGGGCCAGCAGAAGCAATGTTGCCGCCGCAAACGCGGTCGATACGGCTGTGCGCACTCGGATCATGTGGTTGGACGTTAGGCCGGCAACGGTGTGCCTGCAAGTACTGCCGGATGGGTTAGCCGCTAGGATGACGGAGATCACGCCTCCACGACAGGGACTTGGTACCGAATGACGTTGCGGTCCCGGGTGACGAGCGTCAGTCCGCCCAGTCGCGCCTGTGCCACCAGAAGTCGGTCGAAGGGGTCGCGATGGAGCAGCGGCAGCTGCAAGGTTGCCTCCACGTGCGCGAGTTCGATGTCGAGTATCTCGTAGTCGTTGGCGACGATCCGAAAGAAACCTTCGGGCACGGCGAGCTTGCCGATGCAAACCTTGATGGCGCATTCCCACAGCGTGGCCATGCTGACGTAGAGCGTGTTTTCGGTGGACTGCAGCAACCCGACGACCTCCGCCGAGAGCCGTTCCGGCGATGCGCGCGACCAAAGCAGGACGTGGGTGTCGAGCAGGTATCTCATGGATCGGAGATGCCCAACACGGACTGCAAGTCCTCCGGCCACTCGTCGAAGTCGTCGCTCATGCGGATTTGCCCGGCGAGGTCGCCGAGTTTGCGTGTCGATGCGGACTTGCCGATGCGGCTGATGCGCACGACGGGTTTGCCCATGCGAGTGACGATGAATTCGTCCCCGTTGACGGCGCGCTCGACGATCTCGGAAAACCGCGCCTTCGCATCGCTTAGGGTGAGCGTGGACTCCATAACACACGTTGGTCTGACTAAGTCAGACTAAACTGTCGCACACTGCTAGCGCACTGTCTAGATTCTGTCACCACTACGGAAAGCGCGCCTTGACCCACGCCTGCCAGAACACTTCGGCGCGAGCGGCAGGTGCATCTTCGCCGCCGTAGAGGTACAGGCTGAGCATCACGGCCGCCCGCGTCGACATCTTGTAGGCGGAAGCTGCCGCAATGGCCGGCGCCGGCCGGTCGAGGCGCAGGAGAACGTAGGGCTGGCGGCCTTCGGGCCGGAGTTCGTCAAGAATGCCCCGAGGCCCGCATCCCCGCCCTCGGCGAGTTCCCAGCGATCGCCGGGACCGAGCCCGGCGGCACCGAGTTCTTCGAGGAGGGCCTGCCAGGCATCGAGGACTGAACCGTCGTGGCTTCCGGAGGCCCGTACGATGGTGGCGCGCTGACCGCGGAAATGGGAGATAGAGCCGCAGAATGGCGAGCGCCTGCGGCCACCCGTCCTCGAAGCTCTTGAGGTAGTTGTCCCAATCGCCTGTGCTCGCGAACAGGCCGTGTACCATGCGTACCACGCACCCCCGTGAGCGTGGCTCGACGATCCACTCGGTAGCGGTCGGCGGTCCCTCCGGTCCACAGTCCTTTCCCTCGTGACGGAAACGCCAGGGTGGATCCCAGACGGTCACCCTCGCCGGGACGTGAACCATCTCGGAGCCCGTGTGGTACTTGAGGACGCCGCCGACGCGTTCCTCGAGCTCGGTGGGGTAGAACCAGGAACCGATGCCGGGGCCGGTGGCGATGGCTTGCCAAACTTCCTCGGGCGTACCGGGGACTTCGGCTTCCACCTGGATCGAGCGGCGACCGGATGCACCGTGTTCGATGCTCATGATGCCTCCAAGGGGAATGCTGGCGTATGCTCGCAACCATGATTGTCGATCTCCTGTATGGCAAGACCGGTTTGCCTGTCACCTTTGACGACGACTTGGACGTGACGGTAGTGGCCAAGCCGCGTATGCCGCTTGTACCGGACGCGGATGTTGCCGTTCGACAGGCGTTGGCTGTGCCCGTCGGCTGCCCGCCGCTTGCCGGACTTGCCCGGGGCAAGAACTCCGCCTGCATCCTGATCTGCGATGTGACCCGCCCGGTGCCGAACGGGTTGTTCCTTCGCCCGCTACTCGAGGCGCTGCTGAAGGCGGGGATCGATGCGTCGGATGTCACGGTCCTAGTTGCCACCGGTTTGCACCGGCCCAACCTGGGGGACGAGTTGGCGGAACTGGTGGGCGACGCCTGGGTGTTGGATCGCGTCCAGGTCGTGAACCACTACGCGCTAGACGACGCGGCGCACGTGGACTTCGGGGAGACGCGGACTCTGGGCACGCCCGTCAAACTCGACAGGCGGTTCGTCGAGGCGGACCTGCGCATTGCGACGGGACTCGTCGAACCGCATTTCATGGCGGGCTATTCGGGGGGCCGCAAGGTCGTCGCCCCTGGGATCGCGCACGCCGACACGATCCGCACGTTCCACAGCGCGAGGTTCATTGAAAACCCCTGTGCGGTGCAGTGCCAGCTCGAAGGCAACCCGTTGCACGAGGAACAGCTTGAGATCGTCCGCATGCTCGGCGACGTCTACGCCCTCAACACCGTCATCGACGACGAACGACGCTTGTCGTTCGTCAACTTCGGCGAGATTGTCGCCAGCCACGCCGAAGCCGTGGCCTATGCAGACCGTTACCTGACTGTCCCTGTGGCCCGCCGATTCCGAACCGTGGTGACGTCCGCCGCCGGCTACCCGTTGGACCAGACCTACTACCAAACGGTCAAGGGCATGGTCACTCCCATGGACATTCTGGACGAAGACGCGACCTTGATTCTCGCCTCGGACTGCTCGGAGGGTCTCGGCTCGGACGCATTCCGGGCTTCCCAGCAACGGCTGATCGACTTAGGTGCGGATGCGTTTCTCGCGTCCTTGCTCGAAAAGCGTTTCGCGGACATCGACGAATGGGAGAGCGAGATGCAGACCAAGGCGCAACGGACCGCACGGGTACGGATGAAGAGCCGCCTGAACGACCGGGACCGAGAGCTCACGGGCGTCGAACTCATCGACTCCGTTGAGGAAGCGGTTCGCGAGAGCGTTGAAATCACGGGGGACGGCGCGGTGGCCGTGATACCGGAAGGGCCCTATGTCGTGCCGCGTTATCGTCCGCTTGGAGGGTGACCGCCGGAGGTTACGATGTCCGCGACGGTTGTCAGATTGAGCGAATTCAAGGCCAGAGCATCGCGGCTGCTCGCCGAATTGACCATCGGCGATGGTGTGATCGTCGTCACTAAAAACGGCTTGGCGAGCGCAGTTGTTCAAAGCTACGAATCGCATCAGCGGGAGCGTGCCGCCTTGTTGACACTGAAGCAGGTTGTGCAAGGCGAGGCGGACGTATCGGCGGGACGAACGGTACTCCAGCGAAGGGTATTCGCCGACATCAAGGCTGGGCTAGCCGACGATCGTTGTGTTAAGTTGTGTACATTGCAAACGTGACGCGGGACCGACATGTCCGCCACCGTGACACTCCGCTTGGACGACAATTTGAAACAACGCCTTGATCGCCTTTCGAAGGCGACGCAGCGCACCAAATCGTTTCTGGCGGCTGAAGCCATCCGCGAGTTTGTCGACCTCAACGAATGGCAGATTGGGGAGATTGAAGAGGCTGTAGCGGAAGCGGATCGCGAGGAATTCGCGAGCGAGGCGGAGGTCAGGAGAGTGTTGGGCAAGTGGCGAGTCGGTGGAGGTTAGGTGGCTCGCCACGGCACTGCGGAACCTGGACGATGAAGCCGAGTTTGTTGCCAAGGACAATCCGGCGGCGGCTCGACGAATAGTCGGACGAATTCACGAGGCAGTCGATAACCTGAAGGCCAATCCTGCTATGGGTCGTCCTGGCCGCATCCATGGCACCCGAGAGTTGGTCATTCCCGGGACACGCTACATCGTTCCCTATCGCGTCAGACCGCGGCCGAACCGCATCGAGATCCTGCGGGTGTTCCACACTTCGCGACGTTTGCCGGAGCATTGGTGATGGCCATCGAAATCCTAGCCGGCAATCGCCTCGAAACCCTCGCCGAACGGCTAGCGGAAGAGATGCGGCGAAACCCTCTCGACCCCTTCGAACCGGAGCGGATCGTGGTTCCACACCCAACGCTCGGTCGTTGGCTCGTGCTCGCATTGGCGAAGGAACTCGGCATCGCGGCGAACATTTCCATCGAACTGCCGGCCCAGTTCGCGTGGTCGATCATGCACGATGCGCTCGGCACGCTTTCCAGGGACACGCCGTTCGCCCCTGACCGGCTGCGCTGGCGGATCTACGACCAAGTGGCGACCCTTGACGGTCCCAACACGGCGCCCGTGCGCAACTACCTGGCGGACGGCGATCCGCGCAAGCGCTTCGAGCTGGCGGATCGCCTGGCGCGGGTCTACGACCGCTGCCTGCTTTACCGGCCCGACTGGATCCAGGAGTGGGAACGTGGCGAGACGCCGCATTGGCAGGCGCAGCTCTGGCGTCGTCTGATGGAAGGGGTGGCCGAACCCAGTCACTGGGTCGCGGCGATCGACGCTTTCCGCGCGGCGAGCGATTCGTTCGGCAGGGTCGAGAACTGGCCTCGGCGGGCGAGCTTCTTCGGTGTGGCCGCGTTGTCTCCCTCCTACCTCGACCTCTTGCGGCTAGCTGGCGAACACATCGACGTCCGCCTGTACCTACTCAGCCCGTGCCGGGAGTATTGGAGCGACATCGCCCCCCGGCGCGTCATCCAGCGGCGCGCCGATCCTAAGGATCCCGCCGAGGAATACCGCACCGAGGGCAACGAACTGCTGAGTGCATGGGGCAAGCTCGGAGGGCACATGCAGGAGCTCCTGTTGGGCTCTGAACTGTCAACCGGAACACCCGAGGAGCGACACGACGAGCCCGACCTGGGCACCGCGTTGGGTGCCGTGCAGCGGGACATCCTCGACCTCCGGCTTGCGTCGGAAGCCAAGGCCGCCGACCCCGTGCCCGCGGACGACTCCATCCAGATCCACGTCTGCCACTCGGCGATGCGCGAGGCGGAAGTGCTGCACGACCGGTTGCTCGGGCTGTTCGACGCGCACCCGGACATCCAGCCTGCGGACGTGCTGGTACTCACGCCGAACATCGTCGACTACGCACCCGCCGTCGAAGCCGTGTTCGCCGCCGCCGATGTCATCCGGTTCAACATCGCTCGCCCCCGCGCTTCTGCGACCCGGGCGGTGCAGGCGTTTCTCGATCTCTTGGCCTTGCCCGATTCGCGCTACGGTGCGGAGGCGGTGATGGCGCCGCTGGAGTCCAAGGCGGTACGCGAAAGGTTCCGGATCGCGGAACGGCAGCTCTCGACGCTGCGCGAGTGGGTCCACGAAGCGGGCATCCGATGGGGCATCGACGCCGATCACCGCGCAGACGAGGGACTGCCCAGATTCGGTGGCCATGCCTGGCGTCAGGGCATCGACCGGTTGCTGCTCGGCTATGCCATGGACGGCGAAACGGCGATGTTCGACGACGTGGCGCCTTATTCGACCGACTCGGCGGGATTCTCCGGCGACTACGAACTCCTGGGCCGGTTCGTCGACTACTGCGAGGGGGCGATCGAACTGCGGGAGCTAAAGGACGAGGCGCGGTCGGCGGTCGATTGGGCCGAATGCCTTCACGCCTTGGTGGAACGGTTCTTCGCGACCAATTGGGAGAATGCCGGAGAGACCGCCACCGTAACCCGGCTCATCGACGACGTCGTGACGGAGTGCGAGGTCGACACGCCGGTTCCCTTCGGCGTGTTTCGGGACGTGCTCGGCCGGACCGCGACCGGGTTGTCGAGACCGGCGGCCCGGCTTGCCGACGGCGTAACGGTCGTCTCGCTCGGCATTGGCCAGGTCTTTCCCGCCAAGGTCGTCTGTGCCCTGGGCATGAACGACCGCCTGTTCCCGCGCCGCCCGTCGCCGTCGTCCTTCGACTTGGTGGATGCCGACGACGAGCGAACCGGCGACCGCAATACCCGCGACGAGGATCGGTTCGCGTTCCTCGAAGCGCTGCTCGCGGCCCGCCGGTATTTCCTGGTGAGCTACACCGGACGCAACGTCCGGGACGACAAGCCGATGCCGCCTTCGGTGGTCGTGGACGAACTACGCGACTACCTGCAGCGCCGCTTCGACGAGGGTTTCGACACGACCCATCCCCTGCAGCCGTTCAGTCGTCGCTACTTCGAGGCGGACAGCGGCCTATGGAGCTACTCCGCCTCGATGCTCGATGCCGCCCGCACACTCGCTGGACATGCCGACAGGGAAACCGACGCCCGGGCGCGTCAACGCTTCACGGTGCCTTTCGATTCCGTGGGCAAGGAGCGGGAAAGGCGGGTCGACCTAGAACGCCTGATCGCGTTTTTCCGCAACCCGACCCGGGCGTTCCTGCGTGATCACCTCGGCATCCGCCTTGAGGTCGACGAGATCGCGTTGGCGGAAGACGAGCCGTTCAAGCTCGACGGCCTAGGGCAATGGGCCCTTAAGTCAGAGATGTACAACATTGATGCCGGCGAGGAAGTTGTCGAGGGGATCAAGCGGCTGGTGACAGCTCGCGGTCGCCTGCCGACCGGTGCCCCGGGTGATGTCGTTTACGAGGACATGCAGGCGGATATAAGGGAGTTCCGGCGGGCGCTCAAGCGCTACGGAAAAGCGCTCGCGGCGGATCCCAAGGACATCGAAGTGAATGTCCGGGGGTATCGTCTGACGGGCGCGGTAGAAAACGTTGCCCTTGCCGACCGCGGCAACCGGTACGAGTTGCTGCGCTGGCGTATCGGCAGGATCCGTCCCCAGGACCGCTTCGGGGCGTGGCTCGAACTGCTGGCATGGGTTGTGGCCCAGGAGAAGTTGGAAGCGGAAGCGCATCTGGTTTGTTTGGCACCGGGCGGTGTCGAGACGACGATGCTCGTGGCACCTGACGCCAAAGATGCGCGCGAACATCTCGGTCTTTGGCTGGGCGCTTGGTGGCGGGGAACAGAGCAACTGCTGCCGTTCGCCCCTGCGGCATCGATGAAATACGCCGAACGCTTTGTGAAGTCGCAGGACCGTGAGGTTGCGTGGAACGCGGCCTGCGAGGAATGGGACGGCGAACGAGCATACGATGGTCTGTTGAACGCCAATGTCTCGCTGGCCTACGACGGCGAAGACCCATTCGACGAGAGCAAGTTCGCGGATCTCGCCGAGGCGTTGTTGCTGCCGCTTCTCGCTGCAGAACGGGAGCCCGGCGAATGAACCGCAGCGAAAAGACGCCGTCGGATGTCACGCTGGATGATGCGCCGGAACTGTTGATCGAGGCCAGTGCGGGCACCGGCAAGACCAACGCCCTGACCACCCTTGCCGCTCGTTTGCTGGTCGAGAAACGCGTCGAGATCGGCGAAATGCTGGTGGTCACCTTCACGATCGCCGCGACGGGCGAACTGCGCGACCGGATACGTACGACGTTGCGGGCCGTACTGCGCCTAGCTAGAGGCGAGGATTCCAAACCCAAGGCACAGGACCAGGCGTTGCTCGAGCGTTGGAAAGAGCTCGGCATCGATGGCACCGACATCGCGCGACGCCTTGACTTGGCATTGAATGACCTTGACCGGGCCAATGTCATGACTATCCACGGTTTCTGCCAGCGCGTGCTCGCTGATTTCGCGTTCGAAGGGGGACTGCCGTTCGGGTTCGAGGTAGCCGGCGACGGGGCGGATGCGTTGAACGCCGCAGTCACCGACGAGTGGCGCCGGTGGGCCTATCCCGCATCGCCGCTGCTGTTTCGCTATGCCATGAAGAAGGGTCTCGCGGCGGACGAGCTAGTCGGGTGGGTTTCGGGCTACGTGGCGAGGCTCGACCTCGACATCGTCGGTGTGGATACGTCGACCGATGACGCGTTGAGCGGCCTAGACGGGCTCGAATGCGCTTGGCGGCACGCGGTTAGCAACGCAAGGGACACCCACCAGGCGGAGGCGGAGTCGATGCCTGATGGTGATCGCGACCGCATTGCCGCCGTGCTGCAACGGGCTGAAGCCGTGTTCTGCACGGGTGGTAGCTATCTTGGCAAACAACGTGAAAGCAAGCGTCTGCGCACCGGGAGTCCCGCGCTTGCCGAGGTTCTCGACGAGCTCGACCGGGTATCAGTGGAACTACGTACTGGCTACGATGGTCTGTTGCCATGCTTGCGTCGCGATGCCTTGCTTAACACACGTGCCTTGTTGGACCACCGCGTCCGGGAGGATCGTAGACTCGGTTTCGACGACCTGCTCACTGGCGTGCACCGGGCACTTGACGCCGGCAAGGGCCTTGCGCGGCGCATCCGCGACCGCTACCCGTGGGCGCTCATCGACGAGTACCAAGATACCGACCGGGTGCAGGCGGAGATCTTCCGCCGGATCTACCGAGACACGCGACTGGTCGGCGACAACGGCGCGCTGATCATCGTCGGCGATCCCAAGCAGTCGATCTACCGGTTCCGCAGCGCCGACATCTTCGCCTACCTGAACACCAGCGTTGCCGTCGCCGCTGACGCGAAGCTCCGCCTGTCGCGCAACTACCGTTCGGTGCCGGCTCTGACTGCCGCGGTGAATGCCGTGTTCGACCACCCCTGCCCCTTCGCACTCACCGGGATTGGCTACGATCCCGTCGAATCCGCGATCAAAAAACCCGAACTCGCAATCGACGGCGAAACGGTCGCCGGGGGCGGGAGTGCGCCGTTTCAGATCCGGTACTTCCCATGGGGAGAAAAGTTGTGGACGAAACCCGCCATGGGAGACCTGGCGGCTCGTTTGGCCGCCGACGAGATCGCCGCCGTTCTCAGGCTCGCTGACCAGGGCCAGGCGAAACTGGGGCGTGAGCCGGTGCGCGGCTCGGATATCGCGGTGCTGGTACGTACCGCCGAACAGGGGCGACGGGTCGCCCGGTCACTCCACGAACGCCACATCGCAAGCGTAGAGATCGGCATCGAGAACGTCATGGCGAGCCGCGAGGCGGAGCAGCTCGAACGCCTGCTGTGGGCAATCGCCAAACCCCAGTCGCCAAACCGTATCCGAGGTGCTCTGACGGCGGACGTTCTGGGGCTCGACGCCGCAGCGGTGGGCGCTCTGCAGGACGACGACAACGCCTGGAATGTCTGGACCGAACGCCTTGCCAACTGGCTCGAGGAATGGGAACGGGCAGATGTCGCCGCCTTGATCGGGCGCATCCTGGAATCCGAGGAAATCAAGGGTGCCGACCGCCTGTTGCGATACCGGGACGGGGCGCGGCGGTTGACCAACCTCAAGCATCTGGCGGAGCTATTGCAGGACGCCGAGACTCGCGAACGCTACTCGCCGACCGGGCTTGCCGCCTGGTTTACCCGGCAGCGCGCAAACGCGGGCGACCGCGACGAGATGGCCCTGCTCCGGCTCGACAGCGACGAGCAGCTGGTCAAGATCGTCACCATGCACGCCGCCAAGGGCCTCGAATTCCCGATCGTTTTTTGTCCGTTCCTCTGGGCCGCGAACGCGCGGCGCGACCCGGATTGGGCTAACTATCACGCCTCCGAGGCCGGCCACCGGGAGATCCTGCACCTTGATCCCACGGATGCCGAATCCGACATCGACTGGCAGGAGGGGTTCTCCGACGAAACACGTCTCCTCTACGTGGCGTTGACCCGCGCTCGGGAACGTTGCGTCGTGACCTGGACGAAGATCCGCTCGACGGAGAACGCGCCGCTGGCGTGGTTGCTCTACGGCCGCGAATCGGCTTCGGAGGGGATGGACGCCGCAGCCGTCGCGAAGGCCGTTCGTGACGCCAGGGGACTGTCGCCCGAGCAATGGCGGGCAGGTTTGGACGATCTGGCCATCGGATGTTCTGCAGAAATCGGCATCGTCGACATGGACCTCGGCTACGAGTCGCCGCCGGTCGAACACACCTCGACCGGGCCGGCGGAACTCACCGTGCGCCACTTGGGCCGGGAACTGGCGAGGGTTCGCCAGATGAGCAGCTACTCGGCACTGGCCCACAGCGCGGGTGCCGCCGAGTCGCCCGACGATCATGAGACGGTGGAGCAGCCCGACCGGGACGAGGCCGAACCGACGGAAGAAGAGGAAGAGGCGACGGCAGGGGAATCCGTTCGGAATGCCCTCACCTTTCCGGCGGGTCGACGGGTCGGCAACTGTCTGCATCGGATCTTCGAACGTCTCGACCGGGGCGAGGAGGAATCCCTCGAAGAGGCCTGTCGCGAGGGTCTGGCCAGGTACCGGATTGACCCTCAGTGGGTAGACGTGGCGCAGTCGATGGTGGCGAACACCCGGGAGACTCTGCTTGCCGCGGCCGAGGGTCCCGGTGTCGGCAAGGGGTTCCGGCTTCATGATCTCGAACGCGCCGTCCCGGAGATGGAGTTCCACCTGCCGCTGGAAGGACTCGACCGCCGCCGACTCGGAGAGGCCCTTGCGGATCATGGCTACGACAACCCGTTCGCAGGGTCTCGATCGAACATCGAAGGCTATCTGCGCGGATTCATCGATCTCGTCGCCAGCCACGACGGCGTCTGGTACGTGCTCGACTACAAATCCAACTGGCTCGGCAATCGCCTCGACGACTATCGGCTGGCAGGCATCACGAAAGCGATGCGCGACCATCGCTACCCGCTTCAATACCTGCTCTACCTCGTCGCGTTGAGCCGTTACCTAGCCGGCCGCTTGCCCGGGTACGACTACGACCAGCACATCGGCGGTGCCTTCTACCTGTTCCTGCGCGGCATGGATCCGGCGGCCGGCATGACCCGGGGCGTCTACTTCGACCGTCCGAGCCGGGCCTGCATCGACGCCCTCGACGCCTGTTTCAGGGGGGCGGCATGATCGAACTCCTCGAGGAACTGCACGATCAGGACCTGATCGCCGACATCGATTGGCATTTCGCGCGGCTGATGGCCCGGTTCGATGGCAACGACCGTCCGGAGGTGGCGCTTGCGGCAGCCCTTGCCAGTGTTCAGACCCGCCGCGGACATGCCTGCCTCGACCTTTCGGCGTGCGCGGGCGGCCCGCTGGCATCGGTGCTCGAAGAACCGGCGTCGGTCGACCTGCCGATTCCGTCCCATGCCCTGCCTCTCCTGGACGATTGGCGAGACTCGCTGCTCGCCAGCCCGGTCGTCGCCGGACCGGAAAGCGAGCGAGATGCGCCACTCACACTCGACCATGCCGGGAGGCTTTACCTCACCCGCTACCGCAACGCCGAGACCGAAGCGGCGGCGCGGTTCATCGAGATGGCTCGGGTCCGAACCGAGGTCCCTGGCATCGATGCCAAGCTGGACAGCCTGTTCGGTTCGCAGGACTTCGACCAGCGACGCGCGGCGGAGACGGTTCTACGTCGCCGACTGTGCGTGGTGACCGGGGGGCCGGGAACCGGCAAGACGTTTGTTGCGGCGCGGGTCATCGCGGCGTTGGTGGACCTTTCGTTCGCGAAGGGGGACCGGATCGCCTTGGCCGCGCCGACGGGGAAAGCCGCCGCACGCCTGCAGGAATCGGTCTCAACGCAAATGGCCGAGCTCGAGGAGAAGATTCCGGCGTTGCGCAACTACCAAGTTAGTGCCAGCACCGTGCATCGGCTGCTGTACCGGACACGGGGCGGGCGGCTTCCAGTAGACGCCGTCATACTGGACGAGGCGTCCATGGTCGACTTGGCGCTCATGTCGCGACTCGTCGGCGTCCTGCCGGACGATGCCCGGCTGGTGGTGCTCGGGGATGCGCACCAGTTGGCGTCGGTGCAACCCGGTGCCGTGCTGGGCGATCTATGCGCGGCTGCGGCAATGCTCGGTTCGCCGCTCGCCGGCTGTGTTCAGCCGTTGACGGAGAGCCGTCGTTTTGAACGGCAAAGCGGCATCGGTCGTCTCGCCGATGCGATCGTGGCCGGCGACGTTGCCGCTGCCGTTGGCGCGTTGAAGGACGAGCGGGATCCGCAAACGGAGTTGCGGCCCTTGACGGATGCCGGTGAATTCGAGCGGTTAGCTCAACGCCACGCGGTCGAGTCGTGGGCCCCGTGTCTTGAGAATTCACTCGGCACACCTTTCCCGAGTCGCCGCGTACTATGCGCCCACCGCCACGGTCCCTTCGGCATGCATCGCTTCAACCGGCTGGTCGAGGCGGAACTTCGCGAGCGCGGCCTAGTTGGCCAGGAGGAGTTCTACCCGGGTCGGCCGATCATCGTCACCCGTAATGACCCGGCCACGGGGCTGTCCAACGGCGACACGGGTGTCGTGGTCGACGATGGTCACGGCAAGCGGGTCTGGTTTCCGGAACTCAAACACCCCGGCAGCGAACGATTCGCCGTGTCTCCCGCGCGCCTGCCGGACCACGACAGCTTCTTCGCGCTGACGGTGCATCGCGCACAGGGCTCGGAATACGACGAGGTCGCCTTCATACCGGGACCTGCGGAGTCGCGGGTTGTGACCCGGGAGTTAATCTACACCGCGGTGACGCGGGCCCGGTATAGGGTTGTCGTCTATGGCGGTGAGGATGGCGTTGGCGAAGCGGTGGGGCGTTCCACTGTCCGGTTGGGGGGCTTGGAATCCAGGCTTCTGGCAGGAGCGTCCGCCAGATAATCAAACTGACACACCTTGGTGGCGTACTTGCCGGGAATTGACGCGCTGTGTACTGTCGGTGACGTTAAAGAACCCAATGCAGATCGTGATCCCACGACTCGCCAAAATAGCGATGCTGGGTCTGTTTACGGCCGGCCTCGCGATGCAGTCGCTTCACATGGGGCACGACCTGGTCGCCGCCGAGGCGGTCGAATGCGCGTGCGCTGCAACCGACCGACCCGAGAACGCGGTGGATGTCCTGCCGGCAGTCGTTGACGTGGCGGACGTGGAGATTCCGGCGTCTGCGCCAGTCTTTACGGGCCTTGGCAGGGCTTCCGTCATCTCCCATGGAGCACGTGCCCCGCCGCTAGGTTGAAGTTGCGCCGTCGCCTTTCGGCGACAGATGAGCAACCTCGTGCCAAGGCCGTTGTCGTATTGCGTCGCCGTCGGCTACGCGAAGTGCGCCAAGGCAGTGTTCCTTAAGGGCTCGGCGATGGAACCGTGGCCCGTGCAAATGGGTTCAGACAAATGACTAACGAACTTCGCTGTTCCGGCCGCCGAATGCCGATCCTTGCCGCGGTCTGGGTTTCCGTGCTGGTTTGCGTACCCTTGGCGGCGTCGGACGAGTCCGAGGAAAAGGCGGACGACGACCAACTCTCGGGCGAGGGCGTGGGCCACGACCTCGAGGAGGTGGTGGTCTACGGCCACCCGCTCGGCGGAGCCGTCTCCCAATCGACAGACATTCTCGCCGGCGAGGAACTCGAGCGGGCCGCACGCCAGTCCGTTGGCGAGACCCTCGCCCAGACCCCGGGCGTCCATTCGGCATCCTATGGGCCCGCCGTTGGCCACCCTGTGATCCACGGCTTGACTGGCACCCGCGTGCTCGTGCTCGAAAACCACGTCTCGTCCATGGACGTTTCCTCAAGCGGGTCCGACCACAGCATCGCGGTGGAACCGTTTCTCGCGGACCGTATCGAGGTCATCAAGGGCTCGGGCACGCTGCTGTACGGATCAGGCGCCATGGGGGGCACGGTGGACGTGCACACCAGTCGTGTGCCCGAAGACGTACCGGAAGGAGGCCTGTCGGGACGCTTTCTCGGTCGGGGCGACACCGGCTCGGACGCCCGTTATGCCGGTTTCCGCTTGGATGGCGGCGGGGGCGAGTGGGCTTGGCACCTGGACGGCTACTCAGGCGAGAACGGCGACTTGGCGATTCCCGGCTATGCGCTCCTTGATCCCCATGACGAGGAGGAGGAAGAGGAAGAGGAACACCACGAAGACGAGGAGGAGGAAGAGGAAGACCATGAGGAACCGTTAGCAGGCGTCTTGGAAAACAGTTTCGGCGACTACTCTGGCGGGGCGTTCGGTACCGCCTATCACGGCCCACGCGGGCATTTTGGGGTTGCTGTTGCCGTTCGCGACTGGACCTACGGCATTGTCGGTGCCCATGCCCACGGCGAAGAAGAAGGCCACGGGGATGAGGAGGAAGAACACCACGGGGACGAGGACGAAGAGGAACTCGAAGACGACCACGACGAAGAGGAGGGCGAACACGGCGAGGAGACTCCCTGGATCGCTATGGAGCAAACCAAGTTCATTACGGAATTCGGCCTGCTCGACCCGATTCCGGGTTTCACGTCCTTGCGCGGCAGCGTCGTGGTCAGCGACTACGAACACAACGAAATCGAGGGCGAGGGCGAGGTCGCCAGCCATTTCGGCAACGATGCGTGGCAAGCGCGCGTCGTGATGGAAGCGGAGCCGCGTGGCGCATGGGAGTCCGCAGTCGGTGTGCAGTTCGGCGGAAGCGACTTCCTGTTCGGGAGCGAGGGCGAATTCGAGCCCGTGGAATCCAGCCACTGGGCGATTTTCGGGGTGGCGCACAGGGAATTGGACCGGGTCGGGCTCGAAACGGGCGCACGCCTCGAGTCCGTCGAGCATGTCGACAGCAGCGGCTTGGCCCTCGACTTCCTGGCGACGAGCGTGTCCGTCGGGGTGGTGGTTCCGAACGGGCCTTGGGAGTTGACGGCTCGCCTCGACCGGTCGATGCGCGCGCCCGAGGGCGAAGAACTGTTCGCCGCCGGCGCTCATCTCGCAATCGGCGGATTCCAGATGGGCAGCGCCGAACTCGACGAGGAGCAGTCGTTGAACCTCTCGGCCGGCGCCGCATACCGCAGCGAGGGCGTGGAACTGAAGCTCACGGGCTACCGGTACGGTTTCGACAACTTCATCTACCAGCGCGAAACCGCGGAGGAACACGACGAATTGACGGTTTTCCAGTGGTCTCAGACCGAAGCGACCTTCCTCGGCTTGGATGCGGAGGCCCGCCTCGAAGTGTTTACCGATGCGCAAGCGACGGCAGACCTGGTGTTCGGCTACGACTGGGTGACCACGGATGTGGACGATCCGCACGTGAGTCATTTGCCGCGCATTCCGCCGCGGCGGATGTCGATCGCGGCGGAAGTCACCTGGCAGGATCTGTGGGGTCGCATCGCCTATTCGCGCTACGCAGATCAGGACGAGGTGACGAGGTATGAAACGCCGACCGACGGCTACGGCAACCTCGATGTCGAGGCCGAATACGCGACGCTGCTGGGGGAAGCCAACCTGGTGTTCTTTGTCGCGGGACGCAATCTCGGCGACGAGGACCAACGCCAGCACTCGTCCTTCGTGAAGGACTCGGCGCCATTGGCCGGTCGCCGCGTCGAGGCGGGCGTGAGGATCTGGTTCTAGGGTATCGCGCCGCATAAGCACGTAGGGGACGGGCTTGACCCGTCCCGCGCTCGGAGGATCGATGGCACGTGGAACGAAAAAGCGGGCGGGCGCGATGGCCTGCCCCTACGGGCCTACACCACGGACGGCTCGCAACCATCTGGCTTTAGTGGCGCGGGCGCCTCAATGCCGACAACCTCGGTGATGGCTTACCAAAGACCGTAGCGTTCTTTGGTTCTTTACTGCCCGGAGGGGGTCCCCTACGGATCGCTCTATGCGGCGTGTCGTAGGTGGCCGTGCATCATTTTCAAACTGACGCATTGACTGCGGCGTGACGCTGAACAGGTATTGATCTACAGTTGGATTTGCTGCGGCTGTCCGTCAGACTAGGTGGCGCCAGCCGCGACTTGAGCACGCGGCGCGTTGGTTGAAGGGGGAGCGATCAGGTCACTCCTTGGGATGAAGTGGGCCGGCTGGCGTGGGGTTGTCCCGTCCCGTGTCGAGCAAGCTGTTACTTCGGGTGCGTCACGCGCCCACGACGGGTTCCCCAGACGAATCCTGTCTTCTGCCGAGCGCACCCGATTTCCCATGCCGCAACCGGTAGCGGGTTGATGCGATGGGGCTAGCCGATCCCCTAGTGGCGTTCCTCGATTTCCTGTGGTCGTCCTTCCTGCTGCTGGCGCCGATGCTGCTGCTGGGCCTTTTCCTTTCCGGCCTGATGCATGTGTTCATCTCGCGCCAAGCGATACTCCGGTGGTTCCGCGACGACGGGTTGAAGTCGGTCGCCACGAGCGCGGCCATCGGTGTACCGATGCCGCTCTGCAGTTGCTCGGTGGTGCCGGTGGTGGCGGAGATGCGCCGCAAGGGTGCCTCGCGTTCGTCGTGCCTGTCTTTCCTCATTACGGCCCCCGAGACGGGTGCCGACTCCATTCTCGTAACCAACGCGTTCTTTGGGCCGATAGTTGCCGTCGTTCGACCGGTGATCAGTTTCATCACCGCCGTCGTGTCGGGCATATTCTGCATCGGGCTGATTCGAGACCGCGACCAGGCGCAATCCGCCGACCCGGACCATGTACACGATCACGCGGACGAGCATCAGCACGAAACCCACGATCACGACCATGGCCACGACCATGACCACGGGCAGCATTCCTCCCTGTTTCCGGATCGCGAAGACTGCTACGTAAGCTTTGCGCAACTGCGCGCATTCGCGGGCCGCTGGTTCAGGAACCTCACGAGCCTGGCCGGCAAATGGCGCCATGCGTCGTGGCTAAAGCCGGATTTCTACCGCACGCGCACCGCTGACGCGTCGGCATCCGCCCCATCCCCCGACGTGGACGATGTCGCGAAGGGGCCGGACTTCCCGACCGTCGTTCGGCACGTGTTCCGCTACGGCTTCGTCGAGATCGCGGACGACATCCTGTTCGCGCTGCTCGTTGGAATCGCGCTCGGCGGCGTGCTGTTTCTCGTGATCCCGTCGGACCTCATGGCGCAGGACTACGCGCGCTGGCTGTCCTATCCCGTGATGGTGCTGATCGGCATACCGCTCTACATCTGCGCATCGGCCAGCACGCCGATCGCCGCGGCGCTGGTGGCCAAGGGCGTCAGCCCGGGTGCCGCTCTCGTGTTCCTGATGACGGGGCCGGCGACCAACACCGGCACTATCGCCATCATCGTCAGCCAGTTCGGCGCCCGTTTCGCGTCGGTCTACGTGGGCGGCGTCATCGCGGTCACGGTCGCACTGGGCATCCTGATCGACGTGCTGCTGCTCGCCGTCGGCCTCTCGATCACCGTCAACCTCGACGCCTCGGACTCGCCGGCGATCCTCGCCCTGCAGTGGGGCGGCGCCATTGGACTCGCCGCATTGATCATTTGGCGGTTCCGGGCCGGGGCGCTGAAGAGCGGCTACGACGACATGATGCTCAACATCCGGCCGGTGGGAAGACGGATCGCCGTTCTTTGGCGGCGGCTGACCCGGGGGCGCTTGGTGGGCGGGGTCGTTTTGCCGAGAGCCCCTGCGGGTGTCGCGCTCTGGGGAGCGGCCCTCGTCCTGTTCCTAGGCACGGGATTCACGACGGTGCCACCGGGCACGGTTGGCTATGGCCTGCTGTTTGGGGAAGTCCGGTGGCGGGACCTAGAGCCGGGTCTGCACTACCTGCCGCCGTGGCCGTTCGCGCGCGTCGACAAGTGGCCGGTGCGCGAGGTGAAGTCGATCATGTCGGAAACGCCGCACGAGTACGTTTCGGGCGATCTCAACCTCGTGTCCTTCACCATCAACGTGCAGTACCGCGTGGCCGATCCGTACGTCTACCACTACCAGACAACGGACCCTGAACGGGTCATCGACGCGTTCGTCGCGGGCCACGTACGTTCCTTCGTATCGGCCCGCCGGCTGGAACCGCTGTTGAACGTCCATCGCGCCCCGCTCGAAGCCCATATCGAAGCGCTCTTCTACGAACCGGCGTCCGGGCGCGATCCCGTGCTCGACTCGATCGAGCTCGTGAAGGCGAACCTTCTCGATGTCGGTCCGGCTGCGGAGACGGCGAGCGCGTTCCGGGAGGTGTCGAGCGCCCAGGAGGACCGGGAGCGCATCGTTGTGAACGCGCAGCGGTTCCTAGTCGCGCTGACGCCGCAGGCGCACGGCAACGCGTTCTACGAGGTCAAGCAGGCTGAGGGCCAGGCGGCCCGCAAGGTCGCGACGGCCGGCGCGGAAGCGGAGGCCATCGCGGCAGTGGCGGGCGCGGCGCGAACGGCACCGGAGGTCTTGAGGAACATGCTCTGGCGGGAGAAGCTCGAGTCGGCGCTGTCCGGGAACGCCAAGATCATCGTGCCGAACGAGGAGAGCCTGGACAAGGTGGCTCTGTGGAAGCGTCGATTGCCGGACAACGCCAACGCGCACCACGGCGGGGAGGACGGATGAGGAGAACTGGAAAGTCGATCATGTGGACGGTCGCCGTCGTCGTGGCGGGTGCCGTGGCGTGGGACAGCTTCTACATCGTGCACGAATCCGAACAGGGTGTGCTCACCCACTTTGGACGGATCTCGCCCCCGGTGCGGCAGCCGGGATTCCACCCCAAGTGGCCGCGGCCCGTGTCGAAGGTCTACAAGGTCGACCGCAGGATCCAGACCATGACGGATCTTCCCCACGAGCTGATCACGGAGGACCAGAAGAGCGTCCTGGTGGACGGCTACCTGCTGTGGCGGACCGTGGATCCGATCCTGTTCGTCGAGGCGATCCGGACGGGCACCAACGCGGTCGAGAAGCTCCGCGATCTCTACCTGTCGAGTCTCGGCATCGTGGTCAGCAACAAGGCGCGGGACGCGTTCATCAGCTTGGGGCTCGAGCACGAGGAATTCGACCAGGCGGCGGACGAGATACTGGCAAGGATCGAGCCCGTTGCCAGGGCGAACTACGGTATCGAGGTCATGCGGGCGGGCGTCGTCGAGTACACGCTGCCGCAGGAAAACCGGCCGAGCGTGATCCAGCGCATGGTCTCCGAGCGCGCGCGGATCGCGGCGCGCTACCGCGCCGAGGGCGAAGAGGCGGCGATGCGCATCGAGGCGCTCGCGGTCAGTGAACACGAAAAGCTGGTTGCCGAGGCGCATGCGGAGGCCACCGTGATCTTGGGCCAGGCGGAGGCCGAAGCGATGGCGCTGCTTGGCGAGGCGTACCGCGAGGACCCGGAGTTCTACCAGTTCATTCGCGCCCTCGACAGCTACGACCTGATCATCGACGAGAACACCACTCTGATGCTCCCGGCCGACAACGAACTGTTCAGGTATCTGGACAGCGGCGAGATTCCCGACACGGGACCCGGACGCGACGAATGACCGAGGGCTCGCTCCCGCCCGACGACCGCGCCCCGAGCACGCGCGCGATCCACGCATCGTTCGACTTCGTGGGTCGCCGCTGGCGGCGGATTCTCTCGATTGCGGCTGCAGTCGCGATCGCCGGGCTGCTCGCCAGCGGCTTCTACGTGGTGAAGAAGGAGGAGCAGGGCGTCCGCACGCGGTTCGGGAAGGTGGTGGACGCCGGCATCGGCCCGGGCGTGCACTACCGGTTGCCGGTCGCGGAGGCGGTGCACATCCGGCCGGTGAAGCGGATCGCGCGGCGGGAGATCGCCAGCAAGAGCGGGGATACGGTGAACTTCACGATTCTGTCGGGAGACACGAACCTGCTGGAAGTGGACGTCGCGGTGCAGTACCGGATCGACAACCTGCGCCACTACCTGTTCGCAGCTGCGGAGCCAGAGAAGCTCTTGACCGTGTTGGTCCGGGAGGGTCTCGTCGACGCCATCGGCCAGAACTTCATCGACCTGATCTTCACGAGCAACCGCAGCATCATCGAGCACCACTTGTACGAGGACGCGGCGGAGCGCGTCGCGGCATACGGCATCGGGCTCGAACTGGCGGCGTTGACCATCGTAGACGTGCGCCCCATCGACGAGACGGTGGCGGCGTTCCGGGACGTCAACGACGCCATCGCGGAACGCGCGCAGGCGGAGAGCGACGCGAACCGCAAGCGCGAACGCTTCCTGGCACGCAGCCGCGGGCAGGCCGAGGCGCTGGTGCTGACCGCCAAGGCGAGGGCCGACGAGCGGGTCAAACAGGCACGGAGCGCGGCGGGGGCGTTTACGGCGTTGCTTGCCGAGTACCGCCGCCGCCCGGCCCAGGTGGCCATCACGCGCTACTGGCAGCGCATGCGGACGATCTTCGCGGAGGCGAGCCTCGCGGCCGTCAACCCAGGTAACGCGTCGACGATCGACATCAACATGATCGACGGTGCAGGTGCCGGGCCGGCCGCCCTCGCGGTCGGGGCACCCCCAACCGCCCGCAGTCGGGTCGAAGACCGGGCGTTGGCCGCGTCGACGGCGAGGCGGGATCTGCACCCGGGCCGGGACGTCGAGCTGGAGCAGCTAACGATGGACGGCCGGTTCCACGACCGCCGGTCGGAACGCGACCATGTGGCTGCGGCGAGTCCGCGGTCGCTGATCTTCGATTCGCCGTCGATTTTCGAACATGGACACATCGGGCGCGAGGGACCCGTGCTGGAACGACCGCCCGAGCAGCAGCCGCTCGTCGAGACGATTCCCGAGGAACAGCAGGAATCTGCCGCCGGCCAAGGAAAAGGTAATGGAGGATAGCAGCAGCGAACCCGCCGGCCCGACGGGCAGCGCATTCGGTCCAAGGCCCCGGTCGGAATTGCCGCCGGCACAGCCAAGGCGAAGGATCCGCAGTTTCGCCTGCAGACTGCCGGGGCTCCTGGCGGCGGGCTTGCTTTACGCCGCTTCCGCCTCGGCCACGCCGGGGGTGACCGAGGATGCGATCGTGTTCGGCCAGAGCGCAGGTCTTTCCGGGCCCAACGAATGGCTCGGGATCCACTACCGCGCGGGCATCCTCGCCGCGTTCGGGGAGAGCAACTCGCAGGGTGGCGTCGACGGCCGGCGACTGGAACTGATCGCGCTGGACGACCGCTACGAGCCGGAGCATGCGGCGGCGAACGCGGAGCGGTTCGTGGCGGAGAACGACGTGCTCGCCGTCGTCGGCGGTGTCGGCACGCCTACGGCGGCGCGCATTGCGCCGGTGCTGCGCACGGCCGGGATTCCGTTCATCGGCCATGTGACGGGTGCGGACTTCCTTCACGACGCCGGGCGGTTCCCGAACGTCGTCAACCTCCGCGCAAGCTATCTGGACGAGGTCCGGACCTTGGTGGAGCACATCGTCGCGGAGAGCGGCCATCGGCGGACCCGGGCCATGGCGGCCGACGGGGCGCGCATGGGGATCATCTATCAGGACGACGCATTCGGCCGGTCGGTCATGCGGAGCTATCTGAAGGCGCTGGCGGAACACGGCATCCCCCTCCTTGCGAAGACCGCGTACTCGCGCAACACCCATGCCGTGCACGCCAGCCTTTTCGGGCTCGCCAAGGCGGATCTCGACGCGATCCTGCTCGTCGGCACTTATTCCGCCAACGGGGAGATCATCAACCTGGCGAACTCGCTCGGCCACGACTACACGATGGCGAACCTGTCGTTCGCGGTGTCGTACGAACTCCGGCGCATCGTCGAAGCGCCGAGCGACCGGATTCTCGTCACGGAGGTGGTGCCGAGCCCGCACGACCCCGACAGCGCGCTCGCGGCGAGTTTCCGGAGCGCCATGGACTCGTTCCCAACGCCGGGCGGCGCGGCCGTGAACGAATTGTCCCTCGAGGGCTACCTCCTCGGTCGCTATCTGGTGTCGACCCTCACGCGCATGGACGGCATCTACACGCGGGAGTCGTTCATGACTCACGCGAAGCCTCGTGAACCCGTGCGGATTGACGACTGGACGGTCGCCTTCGATCCGGGGTCCAACGCCGGTTCCAGCTATGTACGGCTGACCCATTTGCAGAGCGGTCAGGCGGTTGCGGAATCGCTTGGGGAGAAGGCGCGTTGAAACGGCTGGACGAGTTCACCGCAGAGGAAACCGGCGAGGAATGGCTGCGCGAGCTCTACAAGGTGGTGGCGCAGCGCCGGGGGGTCATGTTCCGGCTGATTACCGAGTCGACGCGTCTACTGCTGCTCGGCAACGCCGGCGGCGCAGGGCTGATCATCGGCCTCATGAGCGCGGCGGGGGGCGGTGAGGATGCGGCGTACCACTGGATTGCGCTCTTAACGCTGGTGGTGTTCGGCGTCGGCGTCCTGTCATCGGCACTGACGATGATCCTCGTGTCCTTGGTGGCGATCCGGGAGGCGCACGGCGCCGAGACGGGACTCAAGCGGTTCGTGGACGGCGAGATCGACCGGTCCGAGGTGATGTTCGTCGTGGAGGAGCAGACCTTCCGGATCGCGGACTTCGCGACGGTCTCGGGCGTCGTCAGCGCGGTGTGTTTCATGGCGGGCGGTCTGGCCGGCATCGTGCTGCTCACGCTGTTCTTCTAGGGGAAGGGCGGCAAGGGCCATGGCGGCGTCTCCGCCGGTTCTGCTCGCGGCGTACGCGGTAGCGGTCTTCCTGGCGTCCGTGGCCGGCGGGAGGCTCTCCGAATACGGTGCGATGACGCACCGGCGCACGCAGATCGTGATGAGCTTCGTCGCGGGCTTCATCCTCGGGATCGCCGTTTTCCACCTTCTGCCGCACGGCTTGGAGCGGATTCCCGGACCGAACGTCTTCGAGACCGCGGCGCTGTGGATCATGATCGGGATGTTCGTGATGATCGTCCTGCTGCGCGTGTTCGACTTCCATCAGCACGACTTCAGCGCCGAGGCGGCGGCGGACCACGGCCACGGAGGCACCGGCAGAGGCGGCTTGTTCGGCGTCGCCTTGGGCCTCGGCTTGCATACCGTGACCGAAGGCGCCGCGCTCGGCGCGAGCGTGCGGGTGGGCTTCGTGGAGGAAGGCGTGCTTCCGGGCCTCGGCGTTTGCCTCGCAATCCTGCTTCACAAACCGCTGGACGCCTACTCGATCACCGGCATGATGAAGCACGCGGGGCACAATCCCCGTGCGCGGTTGGCGGCGAACCTCGGCTACGCGCTGATCTGCCCTGTCGTGGCGATCGCAAGCTACCTTGGCGCGGGGATGCTCGGCCCGATCGCCGAAGGACCGATGATCGGTCGCGCACTTGCCTTCGCGGTCGGTGCCTTCCTGTGCATTTCGCTGAGCGATTTGCTGCCGGAAATCCACTTCCACCGCCACGACCGCGGCAAGCTCCTGGTTGCGCTTTCTGCGGGGATCGGCCTTGCCTACGCACTCTACCTTGTGGAGGCGATGGCCATACACGGTCACGGAGATCACTGACCGGTGTGGATGACCGACCCGAACCGGTCCCGTGCAGGGCGTTGCCCTGCGGTGCACCATTCCGGGCGGAGCTTTGCACTGTGCGCCCTCGTGCTATGCGTCGGGAGCGTGTCAGCGAACGCTGCGAGTTCGACGCTGTCCCGGTTCGTTCGCGAGTCCGTCGCCGCCAATGCCGCCGTGCTCGCGGCGGAGCAGGCGCTGCGTGCGCACCGAGCGCGGGAGGCGGGGGCCGAACACTCGTACGACAATCCCGAACTGTCGGTCGAGACCGAAGAGATCGGTGCCTTCGGGAGGAAGGACGATCCCCAGGAACGGAGGTACGTGGTCGGCGTGACTCAGCAGCTCGACTTGTTCGGCAAGCGGCGCGCCCGGGCGGGGACCGCCAAGGCGCACCGACTGGCCGCCGAAGCCGAACTTGAGGCTGCAAGGGCAGCCGCCGCCGGCGAATTGCTGAACGCGCTGGCACGGTACCAGACTGCGGAGGCCCAGGTAGCGCTGGTCGTGCAGCACGAGCGCACGATGGGCGACTTCGAGATGCTCGCCGCACGGCGTCGTGCGGCAGGGGACATCAGCGGCATGGATGCAGGTGTCGCCACTCTCGCACTCGCGGAGACGCGTATGTGGCGAGCTGAAGTGGAGGCGGACCGCGCCGCCGCGAGGCGGGCCGTTCAGAGCGTCACCTTCAGCGATGAGGGAGCTTGGCCAACGCTCGACTTCGACCCGCCTCCGCTGGAAAATGCCGCCGCGGAGGCGGTGGCCGCGCTCCCGGCCGTGCGAGCGGCACGGCGAAGGGCCGATGCGGCGAATGCGGCTGTACAAGCCGAACACCGGGCCCGCCTGCCCGACCCGGTGGTGGGCGCCGGTATCGGGAGGGAATCGGGTGTCGGTGTGGTGGAGTTGAGCGTGTCGGTCCCGCTACCCGTGCTCAACCGAAATGCATACGGCGTCCCGGCTGCTGAGGCGGACGAAGCGGCGCTCCGGGGCGAAGCGGACGACGTCGCGCATCGTGCCCGGGCGCAATTCTTGGCCAGCGCCGAGCGGTACGATATTGCGCGGCGGGCATGGAGCGAGTGGCAGGAAGGTGGAGCGGCGGTGCTGGATGCGCGGGAAGCGCTGGCGAGGCAGTCCTGGAAGGCGGGCGAACTGACTCCTGCCGAGTATCTTGTGCATGTCGAAGCTGTTGTCGGGTTGCGCGTCCGTTCGCTCGACCTGCGCCGCACCGTCTGGGAAGCGTGGTTCGAGTGGCTGCTGGCGTCGGGGCGGTTGGAACAGTGGCTGGATGGAGGCGACGCGACGTGAGGTCTGGGTCAACAACGGCGGCGGCATTGGTCGTGGTTGCTGCGTGGAATTGCGGCGCAGACGCGGAGGCGGATGACGATCACGAGGAGGGTGCCGTCGCGCTTAGCCACGAGGAACGCACGGCTGCCGGGGTGGAAACGGAACGCGTCGAGCGCCGCAGTCTCCGGCACCGGGTAGTCTTGCCGGCGGAAGTCGTCGTCAACGGGTACCGGTCGGCGCGGGTGACGCCGAAGATCACGTCGGTCGTGGAGGCGAGGCATGTGCGCCTCGGCGATGCGGTGGAAGCGGGACAAAGGCTCGCGAGCCTATCCAGCGTCGCGATGGCAGAGGCGGCTGGCGAACTGATGCTCGCCGCGTACGAGTGGCGCTTGGTGCGGGAACTGGGTTCGGAGGCGGTGTCGGGTCGCCGCTACGCCGAGGCCCAGACGGCGCAACGCAAGGCGATGGCGAAGGTGCAGGCATACGGCCTGACCGAGAGCCAGGCGCACTCGCTCGCGGCATCGGACGACGCAAGCGCCTTCTCGGGCGTGTTTGACATGCTGGCCCCCCGGGCGGGCACCGTATTCAGCGACGACTTCGTGGTCGGCGAACTCGTCGAGCCGGGACGTGTACTCTTCGAGATCGTCGACGAGTCGTCGGTCTGGGTCGAGGCCCGCGCGGCCGAACTGCCCGACGTGGAGGCCGGGGCGGAAGTCGATGTCGTCGACAGCGAGGGTCGCCGCACGGTCGGGCGTGTCGTGCAGCGCCACCACCGGCTCGACGAATCGACGCGGACGCAGGGGCTCCGAATCGAGGTCGATAACGTCGGCGATGCGCTCCATCCCGGACAGTTTGTGGAGGTCGAACTCGCGACCGGTGCGACCGGCCCCGTGCTCGCCGTGCCCAAGGCCGCGGTGACGCTGATCGACGGCCGCGAAAACGTGTTCCGGCTGGAGGACGAGGAATTCCATGCCGTGCCGGTGGCGACCCGGGCCGATATCGGGGAGTGGGTCGTGATCGAGGCGGGTCTCGAACCGGGAGACGACGTGGCCACGTCCGGCGTGTTTCACCTGAAATCGCTGCTGCTGAAGTCGTCGCTGGGGAGCGGCCATGCGCACTAGTGCTCCGCCGAGGCGCCCCGGGTAGGCATCCACCGTGCTCGGCGGACTGGTCGAACTGTCGCTGCGCTACCGGCTGCTGGTGCTCATCGCATTCGCCGGAATCGCCTTTCTCGGATGGCGGGCCGTGCGCACGGTGCCGGTCGACGCGTTTCCCGATGTCACGCCCGTGCAGGTCAACGTCTACACGGAGTCGCCGGGCCTCGCGGCCGAGGACGTCGAACAACTGCTCACGTTTCCGGTGGAGTCGGGACTGGCCGGTCTTCCCGGGGTCAGTCTCATCCGCTCCGTGAGCCTGTTCGGTCTGTCCTACGTCGCCGTGTATTTCGAGGACGATGTGGACATCTATTTCGCCCGCCGTCTGGTGATGGAGAGACTGCAGGAGGTCGGCGAACGGCTTCCCGAGGGGTACGGCAAGCCGGAGATGGGGCCGAACTCGTCGGGCCTCGGTCAGGTTTTCTGGTACACGCTCGAACGCGCCGACGAGTCGCTCGCCGACGTGGTGACCGACATGGACCTGCGTACGCTTCACGACTGGACCGTCAGGCTTCGCTTGAGAACCGCGCCGGGCGTCGACGACGTAATGTCGTGGGGAGGTCTTGAACGCCAGTTTCAGGTCGTGGTCGATCCGATGCGCATGATCGGATACGACTTGGGCTTTTCAGACGTGGTCGAAGCCGTCGCCGCGAACAACGCCCAGGTCGGCGGCCAGTACGTCGATGTCGGGCGCGAACAATATCTGGTCCGGGGCATGGGGCTCGTCCGCGGCCGCGACGATCTGGGAGGGATCGTGCTGAAGGTCCGGGACGGCACGCCGGTTTTCCTGCGCGACGTGGCGGAGATCGTCGAGGGCGGCGCGCAGCGTTTCGGGGCGGTGACGCGCGATGGTCGCGAGGTGGTGCTCGGCATGGCGTTGTCGAGAGTGGGCGAGAACGCGGCCGCCGTCGTGCGCGCCGTGCGCGACCGAGTCGACGCCGTGCGTCGGGCGTTGCCGGACGGTGTGGTGCTGAAACCCGTGTACGACCGGACCCGGCTCGTCGACGAGGCCACCTGGACCGCCATCCGGGCGCTGCTTGAGGGCACCGTGCTCGTGGCGATCGTGCTGTTCCTATTCCTGGGCGACCTTCGCTGTGCGGCGGTGGTGATCTCTGCGCTGCCCATGGCGATGCTGATCGCGTTCATCGGGATGGAGCGGGCAGGCATGTCCGCGAACCTCATGTCGCTGGCGGGCCTCGCCGTCGGGATTGGGATGATGGTGGACGGTGCCGTCGTCATGGTGGAGAACGCGTTCCGGGTGATGGCGCGGCGTGGGTCGGGAGGAGCTCCGGTGGACCGAGCCGCTGCGGTTGGCGACGCGGCGCACGAAGTCGCGAACCCCATCGCGTTCGCGATCGGGATCATCATCGTGGTGTTCATCCCGCTGTTCGCGCTGGAGGGACTCGAAGGGAAGCTGTTCAAGCCGATGGCTCTGAACATCGCCTTCGCGATGGCCGGCTCGCTGCTGTTGACGCTCACCTTCATCCCCGTACTGGCCGCAGGCGTTCTCAAGCCAAAGGAAGAAAAGGAGACGTGGTTGCTGCGCGCCGCGAAGGCCGCGTACCTGCCGCTGTTGGACTGGGCGCTGGCGAACCGGCGCATCGTCGTCGTCGGAGCGCTCGCGCTGTTGGCGGCATCCCTGGCCGTTTTCCCGTTCCTGGGGCGCGAATTCATGCCCACCCTGGAAGAGGGCGACATCATGTGGCGGGTCACGGGGATTCCATCGGCGTCCCTAGACCAGTCCATTGCGGTTTCGATCGATATCGAGAATGCGCTTGCCCGGTTCCCGGAGGTTGAGTCCACCGTCGCGATGATCGGCCGGGCGGAGAAGGGCGAGACGGTCGACGTGAACTACATGGAGATATACACGGCGTTGCGACCAGTGGGCGAGTGGCCGTCCGAACACGACCATGCGACGCTCGCCTCCGCCATGCGGGAGGAGATCGAGCGCGTGGCCCCGACCACCGTCGTGGCTTTCACGCAGCCAATCCAGATGCGGGTCGAGGAGCTGATCTCGGGTGTGCGCAGCACGTTGGCGGTCAAGCTTTACGGGGAGGATCTTGCCGAGCTGGACCGCTTGAGCGGGCGCATCAAAGACGTCATCGCCGAGGTGGACGGAGTCGCCGATCTGTCCCTGGAGGCGAACCTCGGCAAGCCGCAGATCCGCATCGAGGTGCGGCGGGACAGGCTCGCCCGGTACGGTATGAACGCGGACGAGGTCCTTTCGGTCGTGCGGACCGGCATCGGCAACGAACCCGTTTCGACGCTCTTGGACGGCGTGCGGCGGTTCGACATCACGGTTCGGCTAGACGACGCGTCCAAGGCGTCGGTGGCGGCGATCGGGCGGACTCCGCTCAGAACGTCGGACGGGGCGATCGTGCCGCTGTCAGCCGTTGCGGACGTGAGCGTGGCGGAGGGCTACTCGTTCGTCAGACGCGAGCAGCTTCGACGCTACGCCGTGATCCAGATGGATGTGCAGGGCCGGGACGTGGACGGTTTCGTGAAGGAGGCCGACGCGGCAATCGCGGCCGCGGTTGATCTGCCGCCGGGTTACTGGATCGAGTGGGGCGGCGCCTTCGAAAACCAGCAACGTGCGCTGAAGCGGCTGTCCGTTATCGTGCCGCTCACGATTTTCCTCATCTTCGTGCTCCTGTACACGGCGTTCGGGTCCGCGAGATACGCGACGCTGATCATCGCCAACGTACCGTTCGCGACCATCGGCGGCGTTGCCGCGCTGCTGCTCGGTGGCCAGCACGTGTCCGTGCCCTCGGCCATCGGCCTCATCGCCGTGTTCGGCGTGGCCATGCTGAACGGAATCGTGCTGGTGAGCTTCATCAACCAATTGCGTACGGGGGGTGCGGTCGTGCGCGAAGCGGTGCGACGGGGGGCCGAAATGCGCCTTCGCCCGGTCCTGATGACGGCGAGCGTCGCCATCCTGGGTCTGCTCCCGATGCTCCTCTCGACCGGCGCCGGCGCGGAGACGCAGCGTCCGCTCGCAGCCGTGGTGATCGGCGGGCTTGTCACGTCGACGATGCTGACGCTTGTCCTGCTCCCGGTCATCTACGAGTGGCTCGAAGGTGGACGGGAGTCCAGCAGCGCGTAGCCGCCTTGCCGCGTTCGGGCAAGACTGCACGGAATTCATGGCGGCCAAGGCCGAGGCTGCGGGTTCGAAGCCCCGGTTCGTCACGATTCCCGGCGACAACCCGCCGACGATCGTGTTTTTCCGCGATCCGGATGGCTACGAGATCGAGCTGTACTAAGCGCCGGCCCCGTAGCGCCCCAAAGCCAGGGGCGGCGCTTCGCTTTCGCTGTGCGCCGCCTCCGCCTCCGGCCCAGCCACGCCGACCTGCCCATGGAACAAACGCCACGGTCGCAGGCTCCCTTTGGCGTTTGTTCCATGCGAGGGGCGAGGCTATCGCGCACGGAGGGCGCGCCCTCGCCCGTGCCCATCGACGAAGGCCGTTCTGCTCAAACACTGTCGAGGGCACGCTGTCTCGGCCGCGATAGCCGCCCCCTACGACGCGAGGTCACGCATTAGCCTAGTCACCGCGTCGGTCTCCTCGGGCCGCGCGTAGTTCGCCCGCTCGAAGCCGCAACGCTCGCAGCGATGCGTGAGCCGCCAGCGGCCGTGACTTCCATCGACGGAAACGGGGCGCATCAGGCCACCGCAGCCGGCTCTCCGGTCGCCCGGGTGGATGTCGACGTGTTTGCTGGTGAGGCACCTGGAACAGTGGTTCGTGTAGCCATCGCCGGCGTTGAACGCCCCGCAGCGTTCGCAGGTGAAGTCTTCGACGCGTCGCTGGAAACGACGGGAGCGTGTCGGAAATTCGGTCATTGCTGCGGATTATCGCGCTCGTGAGCGGCAAGCGCGATGGCGCTTCTGCAAAGGTCGGCCTCTTCAACGCGCGATCGAATCTATAATCGTCGGACGCGGCCGGCAGCCGTGCGTCTGATTGAGGGGATGATGCCGACATCTACGTTCGAACCCGTTCTGGTGGGCGTCGCCCAGCTCGAGCAGCGCGATGCCGATCCCGTCGCGGGGAGGGGCGAGGAACCCCTCGAGTTGATGATCGATGCGGTACGTGCAGCAGCCGAGGATGCGGGCGCGCCGGGCCTTTTGCCTTCGGTGGATGCCGTGCGCGTCACCCGCGGCATGTGGCCGTACGAGGATCCGGCCAGGGTAGTCGCGGAAGCGATCGGCTGTCAGGACGCGGAGACCGGCGTATCGATGTGGGGCGGCGATGCCGTGCAGTTGATGCTGACCGAAAGCGCGCTGGACATACAAAGCAGTGCACGGCAGATCGTCGTCCTGGTCGGGGCGGAGTGCGGTCGCACGCAGGCCAAGGCGAGGCGCGCGGGCATCGACCTTCTATGGCGCGCGGCACCGGGTACTCCGGACCGCACGTTCGGCGAGGAACTCAAGATGCGCACCCGGGCGGAGGCGGTCCGCGGCGTATCCCAGCCGATCCAGATGTATCCCATCTTCGAGAACGCCATTCGCCATGCTCGCGGTGAGACGCTCGACGGGCATATCCGCCGGGTCTCCGAACTGTGGGCGGGGTTCAGCCGGGTCGCCGCGGGCAATCCGCATGCATGGATTCGAGAGCCCGCCACCGCGGAGGAGATTCGCACACCCAGCGACTTCAACCGCCGCGTGTCCTTCCCCTATCCCAAGCTGATGAACTCGAACAGCAACGTCGACCAGGCGGCAGCTCTGATCCTCTGTTCGACCGTAGTCGCCCGGCGGTTCGGGATTCCCGAGGACAAGTGGGTCTACCCGTGGGCCGCCACCGCCGCGCACGACACCTACGCGGTATCGAACCGCGACAACCTACACTCGTCGCCGGGAATCCGCATCGCGGGCGGTCGTGCGCTGGAACTGGCGGATCGCGACGTCGAAGACGTTGCTCACGTGGATCTCTACAGCTGTTTCCCGTCGGCGGTGCAGGTGGCCGCTGCGGAACTGGGCTTGGGCGAAGAGCGACCCTTGACCGTGACCGGCGGCCTCACCTTCGGCGGCGGGCCGCTCAACAACTACGTCATGCACGCCATCGCGCGGATGGCGGAGGTGCTCCGCGACAGTCCCGGCGACATTGGCTTGGTGAGTAGCAACGGCGGGTTCATCACCAAGCACGCCTTCGGCATCTACTCGACCGCGCCGCCGCACCAGCCATTCCGTTACGAAGTGCCCCAGGGTCGCGTGGACGCCATGCCGACCCGGGAAGCGGTGCCGGCGTTCGACGGCCCGGTGGAGATCGAGTCCTACACCGTGATGTACGGATCCAATGGCCCCTCCGCAGCGCTCGTTGCGTGTCTCCTAGACGATGGCCGGCGAGCCTGGGGCAATACCGACGACGCGGAAGCAATGCACGCGATGGTGAACGAGGAATTCTGCGGCCGTCCGGCCCGGCTTCGCGAGCAGGGCACGATCGAGTTCTAGAAGTCGCGACAGGCGGCTAGAACTCCCACACGAGCAGGGCCTGCACCGTATTCTCGTCGGTGTTCCGATCCCCGAGCTTGTTCAGCCAGAATTGGTATTCGATTCCGAGGGCGATCCGATCATTCAGGTGCCACTGCAACTGGGGTTGGGCGAGGATCCAGGACTCGACGGTGCCGCCGAATTCATTGGTGCGTTCGCCGACGTACTCGATGTGGCCTTCGATGCTGAAGTCCGCGTTGCCGATCTTGAAAGGCCGCGCGAAGTTGAAGTCGACGAGGACGGTGTTGTCCTCCGCCGGTGCCCCGCCGGAGGCGAACCCTTCGCTGTCGTCGACGAGGGCCGCAATGTCGAGGTTCGCGAATGCGAAGCCCTCAAGGTCGAGGGCTAGCCGTATGCCGGCCACGACTTTGCGAACATTGGCATCCGCGGCCCAGTTGAAGCCGCCGAGGAGTCCGACATCCGAGACCGGGCCGGCGCCAATGGCTTTGCCGCTGATCTTGCCAAGGCTGAAGTTGGCGTACAGCTCGCTGTAGAGGTCGAAGTCCTGAAAGCCGGGCCGGTTCGAGTCAAGGACGTCGACGAAGAAAAAGTTGTCGCCGTACCTCCAGCCGCTGGCGTGTTGGAGCGTGTAGATCACGTGGTCGGCACTGCCGCCACCGGCGAACGAGGGAACGTCGAGATTGCCGATCTGGAGATGAACCTCGGTGTTGCTCCATTCAGCGGCCTGTCCCGATCCGCACCAGAGCAGAGCAATGAGGATCCCGCCGAGCGGCGCTCGGTACCCGGGAAAGTGAAGTGGTGGCCCCATCGGCGAGATCATGCCGCTCGGAGACCCTTGTCGACGATCTCCCGGGTGTCGGTCGACAGGTCGTGAGCTTGCAGCCATTCGAGGGCACCGCGCATGGCTCGGCCCCTCGGTGGGTCGTGGCGGCGCCAGACGATCAGAGTTCTCGCAAGCCGGGCGGCCACGTTGCGGTTGAATGCATCGATCTCGGCGATGGTCTCTGCAAACCAGCGGTAGCCTTCGTCGCCGTCGTGGAAGTTGCGCGGGTTGCCGTTCGCGAACGCGGCCATCAGTGCCCGAACCTTGTTGGGGTTCTTCAGGTTGAATGCCTCGTGCTCCTGGAGAGCACGAACGCGGTCCAGCCCGCCGGGGAGAGGATTCCGTGCTTGCACGGTGAACCACTGGTCGACGACCAGGGCCTCGGCGGACCATTCCTGGTAGAACGCCTCGAGTTGGTGTGCCTTGTCGTGCTCGTCGAGCGACTCCAGGCCGACTAGCCCGCGCAGTGCGGCGGTGCGGTCCGTTAGATTGTCGGCCTCGGTGAGCAGGGATGTGACCAAATCGCGCGCTCTGCCTCGGTCCACGCGGTCGAGATGGTTCAAGGCGTAGTGCAGCGCCTGGTGCTTGAGCCGGCGACGAGCGATGTCCGGCAGTTCCGGTTTGTACGTCTCAGCCGTATTGGCGTCGACGAGAGCGAGCCAATCGACAGCGTCCGCGATCCGATCGGTCATGGCCTCCCGGGCGCGAACGATGGCGAGAATGTCGGTTCCCGGCGCGAGTTCCAGCAGCCAGGACTCTTTGGGCAATGCGAGGCTGGCGGCGATCAATGCCTTGGCTTGGCCGTCGTCCGGCGCCACGTGTGCCGATTCGGCCAACGCGCGCACCATTGACAGTGCCTCGTCGGTCGCAGCGTCGGTACCGGACACGGTTGCCAGGACCGCGTTGCCGAGGAGGGTCTGCGCTGCATCCCAGCGCGAGAACGGATCGGTGTCGTCGAGGGCGAGCCGGCGCAAGGCACCCGGTCGGCGCGGATAGTCGACTTTGACCGGCGCCGAGAAGCCGCGCAGTAGGCTGATCTCCGCCTCGGGCGGAAAATGGCGAAACGAGATGGTTGTCTCCTGCTCGTCGAGGCGAACCACCAGCGTACCGTCGGCCTTTGGGTTTTCGACCTCGGCCGTGGCCTCGCAACCGATATCGAAACCGTTGGTGGTCCCTTCGGCGCCCAACGTATCTTGTCCACCGCTGACTAGGCCCAGCGCCAGCGGAACGGGCAACGGGTCTTTGGTCGGTTGGCCCGGCGTGGGATCGAAGGACTGCCGAACAACGAGCTCCAGCGTCTCGCCGTGGCGTCGTTCGCGGACGTCGAGGGTGGGTGTTCCCGCTTGGGCGTACCAGCGTCGGAACAGGGAAAGGTCGAATCCCGAGGCGTCCTCCATCGCTTTGACGAAGTCCTCGATGGTGACGGCATTCCCGTCGTGGGTGTCGAAGTACCTATCGCAGCCGGCCCGAAACCGATCCGGGCCGAGAAGGGTGGCCATCATGCGCACCACCTCGGCGCCTTTCTCGTAGACCGTGCGGGTGTAGAAGTTCGAGATCTCGACGTAGCTGTCGGGGCGAACCGGATGGGCGAGCGGCCCGGCGTCCTCAACGAACTGTTCATTGCGCAGGAGTTCCACGTCCTTGATCCGGCACAGCGCCGGGCGATTCATGTCGGCGGAGAATTCCTGGTCGCGGTAGACGGTGAAGCCTTCCTTGAGACTGAGCTGGAACCAGTCCCGGCAGGTCACGCGGTTGCCGGACCAGTTGTGGAAGTACTCGTGGGCGACCACGGCTTCGACGAACGCGATGCGGTCGTCCGTAGCGCTGTCCTTGTGGGCGAGGAACGCGGAGATGTTGAAGATGTTCAGACCCTTGTTCTCCATGGCGCCGGCGTTGAAGTCCTCCACGGCGACGATCATGAACACGTCGAGATCGTACTCCCGGCCGAAGCGATCCTCGTCCCAGCGCATGGCACGCTTGAGCACCGCCATCGGGAACTCGCATTTGCCGATGTTGTGGGGCTCGGAGAAGATCCGCAGCGCGACGGTACGCCCCGACCGGGTAGCGAACTCGTCCTCCAGCACGGCGAGGTCGCCCGCCACGAGGGCGAACAGGTAGGCGGGTTTCGGAAACGGGTCGTGCCATGTAACCCGATGACCTTCGTCCGGCTCAGCACCGGTCGCCGTGCAGTTGCCGTTCGACAACAGCACCGGGAAGCGCTCGGCATCCGCGACAATCGTCGTGGTGAACCGAGACAGCACGTCGGGTCGGTCGGGGAAGTACGTAATGTGCCGAAACCCCTCGGCCTCGCACTGGGTGCAATACAGCGATTTCGACTTGTATAGACCTTCAAGCGCCTCGTTTTCCTCGGGTTTGATGGCCACCGTGACCTCGACGAGGCAGCGTTCGCCCACGTCGAAGATGGTGAGGGACTCGCTATCGACCGCGTACTCGTTCCCCTGCAGGGGCGCCCCGTCGACGGCGATCCGGCGCAAGTCCAGACCGACGCCGTCAAGCACCAGCGGATCGGTCGTCCCCTGCTTCCGCTCGACGACGAGCGCACTCGTCACGACAGTTTCATCGTCGCGCAGATCGAACGCCAACCGGGTCTCCGGCACCTCGAACGGATACGGTCGATACGCTTCTCGGTAGGTGGTCTCGTTGCTCATGCCTCCCTCGGATTCCGTCCCTCGGATTCCGGACACACGCGATTTCGGGCTGAAATCACTGTAAGACATTGCCCTTGTCTGTTGAAACCGGTTTCAACGTGTGCATGGTTGTTCCTATCGGGAAGCGGACACACGCGATTTGCGTCTGAAAACGCCGTAGGAAATCGGCCTCGGCTGTTGCATTGGGGCGGGTAGCGTGTTGGGCCCAAGGAAGTGGCGAGCGAACTAGGATATCGATCCGTCACGACCGGCTGAGCGGATCGTCGCTAGGCCTTCCCGTCCGAGTCGTTGGCTCAGCTAGAACGACGTTCGCCTGGCGTCGCTTTGTCTGCGTAGATCAGCAGCGTGCCTGCCGCCAGATCGCCGATCCGCACTGCCTGCCGGGTCAGCAACACGCTGGCAAGTCCCACCGCGTAGAAGAAGAACGAGTCGATCGGTCGCAGAACGTTGCGGACCACCAAGGCCGGGACGCCGGGGGTGTTGCCGTTTCGGTCCACGATGCGCACCCCCGCTCGTCGCTTGCCCGGTGTGCCGCCCGTCAGGATCTCGAAGCCGGCGTGGTACAGGACATAGATTGCCACGGCAGGTGCGACGGCGGCCCACCAAAAGCCCGAATCCGTGTCTGCTGGAATGAAGTCCCGGTCCAACGCCAATGTGCTAACGGCGTACCAGGCGAGACCCGCGATGGCCCGGATGTGCCAGTCAATGAGGAACGCATAGCTCCGCCCGCCGAGGCCGGCGATCGGCAACTCCGTTTCGGGTGCGCCGACCGGCTTCGGCGACCGCTCGGTGCGCCCCATCTCTCCTACTGCGCGGCCTGCTTGACAAGCCGCGCCTGTTCCCGCTTCCACTCGCGCTCGCGGATGCTCGCCCGCTTGTCCTCCGAACGCTTGCCCTTGCCGAGTGCGATCTCGCACTTCACGCGTTGCCCTTTCCAATACAGCGATGTTGCGACGCAGGTCTGACCCTTGGTCTGGACGGCGATGAAGATGCGCGAGATCTCGTTGGCATGCAGCAGTAGCTTGCGGGTCCTGCGTGGATCGGCGTCGACGTGGGTGGAGGCACTCGGCAGCGGCGTGATGTGCGCACCGAGCAGCCACGCCTCACCGTCGCGCACCAGCACGTAGCTGTCGGCGAGTTGCGCCTGGTTGGCGCGGATGCTCTTCAGTTCCCAGCCGGCGAGCACGATGCCGGCTTCGAAACGCTGGCCCAGTTCGTAGTCGAACCGTGCGCGCCGGTTCACGGCGATCGGCGGCCGCGTGTTGTCCTTGGACTTTGCCATCGGCGGAGTATAAAGACCGCCGTCCCCGGTGTGGTTTCGATGCGGTTGGTTCCGTGTAAAGATTGGGGCAGGCATTCCATTGGTAAGGGGGCAATCGTGCCGGACGACGTTTCGAGACACGGCATGTGGTCGAGCCGCTGGTTGTTCGTGCTGGCCGCCACGGGATCCGCAGTAGGTCTTGGCAATATCTGGAAGTTCCCCTACATCACCGGAGAGAACGGCGGCGGCGCCTTCGTCGTCGTGTATCTCCTGTGCATCGCCGCGATCGGCATTCCGATCATGATGGCGGAAGTCATGCTCGGCCGATCGGGCCGGCAGAGTCCTATCAACTCCATGCGGTCCTTGATCCGTGAGAGCGGAGGGCACCGGTCCTGGTCGGTGATCGGCTGGATGGGGGTTCTCGCCGGCGTCTTGATCCTGTCCTTCTATGCCGTGATTGCCGGTTGGGCGGTGTTCTACGTCTTTCGATTGGCCAGTGGCGTCTTCGAAGGTGTCGACGGCAGCCAGTCGTCGGCCCTGTTCGGGGAGTTCCTGAGCAACCCGTGGGCGGTCTTGCTCTGGCAGACGTTATTCATGGTTGCGACGATCGTCATCGTTGCCCGGGGCGTGGCCCGGGGGCTCGAAGTGGCCGTTCGGTGGTTGATGCCGATCCTGCTGCTGCTGCTCGTGGGATTGGTCGGCTACGCGGCCGTCTACGGAGACTTCGGCCAGGGCTTCGCGTTTCTGTTCAGCTTCGACGCCAGCAAGTTGAGCTGGGATGGCACGTTGACGGCGATGGGACACGCCTTCTTCACCCTGAGCCTGGGAATGGGGGCCATCATGGCCTACGGTGCCTACATGCCGTCGAAGGCGTCGGTCTCGACCACGGTCGTGACCATCGGGGTTCTCGACACCGTCGTCGCCCTGGCTGCGGGGCTTGCCATTTTCCCCATCGTTTTCGTCGAGGGCCTGGTTCCCGGTTCCGGCCCCGGGTTGATGTTCGAGACGCTCCCCGTGGCCTTTGGCAACCTGCCCTTCGGGGCCATCCTGGGTACCATTTTCTTCCTGCTCGTCAGCTTCGCCGCCATCACATCGGCGGTCTCCCTGACGGAGCCGGCGCTCGCGTTCCTGGTGGAGGAGTACAACGCGAAACGCTGGCGCGTCGCCATTTCCCTGGGGGCGGTGTGCTGGCTCCTCGGCATCGGCACGGTGTTGTCGTTCAACGTCTGGGCGGACGCCAAGCTCTTTGGTTTGACGTTCTTCGACTTGGTCGACTACGTCTCGGGCAAGATCATGCTCCCACTGGGCGGCTTGCTCATCGCCGTGTTCGCCGGGTGGGTGCTGAATAGGCGTATCACGGACGAGCAACTCGGTTTCGAAGGCTTCAGACGCGAAGTCTGGGATCTGGCGATCCGCTTCGTCGCGCCGTTGGGCGTGCTCGTCGTGTTCGGCTACTCGATCTACCAGTCGTTCGGCTGAGGCGGTGCCGAGCATCGAGCGCTCGGCCCTCATCGCCTTCCCGGCGGCGGACGTCTACGCGCTAGTCAACGACATCGAGCAGTACCCGATGTTCCTCCCGTGGTGCTCCCAGACCGAGGTGGTGTCGAGGTCCGAGACGGAGGTCGTCGCCCGCATCGACATCGCCGTTCGCGGTCGGCGGGAAACTCTCGTGACGCGCAATCGGCTGACGCCAACGACCGCCATCGACCTTGAGATGATCGAAGGACCTTTCCGACGCTTCGAGGGCCGATGGCTGTTGACGCCCTTAGGGGAGGCGGGTTGCCGGGTCGACCTCGGCGTGTCCTTCGAACTGGCCAACCGGCTGATCGGTGTCTTCGCGGCGCCGTTCCTCCACCGTATCGCGGACCGTGTCGTCGATGCCTTCGCCGCGCGCGCCCGGGATGTACTCGGATGAAGGTCGAGGTGGTCTACGCCACGGCCCAAGGCGCGAACTCGGAGGAACTCGAACTGCCCGAGGGAGCCAGCGTGCAGGCAGCTGTCGCTGCTTCGCGATTCGCATCGACGCCCGTCGCAGGGACGGCAATCTTCGGCAAGGTGGTCGGCGCCGACCGGATACTCGACGACGGCGACCGCATCGAGCTATTGCGCGAACTCCTGATCGATCCCAAGGACGCACGCCGAAGGCGTGCTCAGACGCCCTAGGGATCGGCGACGAACGGCCGCGCGTCGGTTCTTCGTTGCTCATGATTCGCCTCCGCTGCGAATCCTCGCGAAAGCGGCACGGCCCGCCGCGAGCAGGAGCAGTCCCACCCCGAGGATCTGATAGATCGGACCGATCCACCACTTGACCGTCGTGAAGGCGGACGCCCACGCGACCTGCACGGCGCCGATGTCCGGATACTGGACCAGCATCGCGGTGATCTGTACGTTTTCTAGCAGCAGGTCGCAGAGACCTGCAACCGGGGGGATGTAGGCAAGCCACCAAGTGCCTTCAGTCGCCCGGAAACGGTAGATCAGGCCCGCGAACAAAGTGACATAGGCCAGCGGGAATAGCGTGTCGAGCACCAACACCAGCAGCAGGAACACGGCCACGGCGACCAAAGGTCGCCGCCAGCGTGCCGGTTCTGCCGGCGAATTCGAAGTAGCGTCGCATCTCCTTTCGCGCCGTTGGTCGACCGCCGAGCATTATGTCACCGCACCTCTGAATCAGTGGGACCACGTTGGGACGAATCCAAGCGCGTACGGGGATACCGATGTGACAGTCGGGCGGACAAGGCGTGAACAGAACGCTGCTATGGTCGCTCGATGGTCAGCACGGAGCATTGGGCCTTGAGATTGGCAGCGGTGCTGGTATTCACGGCGGCGGCTGCCGACGTGAACGGCCAATGGCGCATCCTGTCTTCGTCGGAGTTCTGTCAAGCGCTGTACGAGACAGACTCTGCAACCGTCGAGTTGCTGGAGGATAGCTATACGCGGGCCGCGCGACGAGACCTCGGCATGGCGGGCGACGACGTCAACAAACCAGTCCTAGCGAGGCTTCGCCTCAGACCGACGAGGCATGTGCCGCTGAGGCTTGAGAC
>JAPPND010000229.1 GCA_028818795.1 Gammaproteobacteria bacterium
AGCGAAGCGTCGTCGGCCTGGTTGCCGCCGATGGACACCTGGTAGAACTCCTCGCCCCGCTTGTCGACACCAAGGATGCCGATGTGTCCGACATGGTGGTGTCCGCAGGCGTTCATGCACCCCGAGATGTTTAGGTCGATGGGTCCGAGGTCGTGCAGGTAGTCGTAGTCGTCGAAGCGGCGCTGGATGGCTTCGGCGATGGGAATCGACTTGGCGTTGGCCAGTGCACAGAAGTCGCCGCCGGGGCAGCACACCACGTCGGTCAGCAAGCCGGCGTTGGCTTGCCCGAGCATCTCGTCGCAGGCCAAGTCGAACAGCGTTCTCAAGTCGCGCTGGCGGACGTCCGGCAATACCAGGTTCTGCTCGTGGGATATGCGGATCTCGCCGAATCCGAAGCGCTCAGACCAGGACGCCACGGCATCCATCTGTTCGGCGGTGACGTCCCCGGGGGGTACGCCGGTGGCTTTGGTGGACAGCGTCACGATGGCGTAGCCGGAGCGCTGGTGCGGGGAGACGTTGTGCCGCATCCAAGCGTTGAAAGCCGGGTGCCGAAGCCGTTCCGCGGCCAGTAAGGCGCCCTCGTCGGGTAGCTTCTGGTAGAGCGGAGCCTTGAAGTGGTCGCGTATGCGGGCGACTTCGGCGGCGGGGACCTGGGTCGGGCCGTCGCGGAGGCGCTCCCACTCGGCGTCCACCAGTTCGCGGAACTTCTCGGGCGTCAGGGCGCGCACCAGGATCTTGATCCGCGCCTTGTACTTGTTGTCACGGCGGCCGTAGCGGTTGTAGATGCGGAGGATGGCCTCAAGATAGGTGAGCAGATCCTTCTCGGCGAGTCCTTCGCGAATCAGCTTGCCGACCACGGGAGTTCGACCGAGACCGCCGCCGACCAGGAAGTCGAAGCGCGGCGTGCCATCCCCGCCAAGACGAACCTGGATGCCGATATCGTGGACATGGGTCGCGGCGCGATCCGTTTCTGCCCCGTTGACCGCGATCTTGAATTTGCGCGGCAGCCAGTCGAACTCCGGATGGTAGGTGGACCACTGTCGGATGATCTCGCAGTAGGGGCGGGCATCGACGACCTCGTCGGCGGCTACGCCGGCGAACTGGTCGGTCGTCACGTTGCGGATGCAACTGCCGCTGGTCTGGATGCAATGCATCTGAACCTCGGCGAGGCGGGCAAGGATGTCCGGCACCGCTTCGAGTTCCGGCCAGTTGATCTGCATGTTCTGTCGGGTCGACAGGTGGCCGTAGCCCTTGTCGAAGTCCCGTGCGATTGCGGCGAGCGCCCGAAGCTGCGTCGCCGTCAAGGTCCCGTAGGGCACGGCGATGCGCAACATCGGTGCCAGACGCTGGATGTAGAGGCCGTTGCGTAGCCGGAGTTGCTGGAACGCCTCCTCGGTGAGTTCCCCGGCAAGGAAGCGCCGGGTCTGGTCCCGGTACTGTTCGACACGCTCCTCCACGAAGCGTTGGTCGAAAGCGTTGTATTGGTACATGTCGCGCCATGCGGGACCGGTCTTCGACCGCGACACGTTGCCAGAAATCTCCCGGCAGGAGAAACAACGAAACCGACTATCCTTAGAACCCTCGCCGCTGCGGCGATGGGCCCCCGTGTCAGCCGGGGCGCGAGAAGGAAAGCCAGCGTTCCGCCTCCGCCAACTCGACGCCCTTGCGGCGGGCATAGTCGGCCAGTTGATCGTCGCCAACCCTGCCAACGCCGAAGTAGCGGGCATGCGGATGGGAGAAATACCACCCCGCGACCGTCGATGCCGGCCACATGGCGAAGTTCTCCGTCAGCATCGCCCCGGTACGACGGGTGGCATCGAGCAGTTCGAACAAGGCCGCCTTCTCGGAGTGGTCGGGGCAGGCAGGGTAGCCGGGCGCGGGTCGGATGCCGCGATAGCGCTCGGCGATGAGCTCGTCGTTGCTCAAGGCTTCCCCGGGCTCGTAGCCCCAATAGCTCGTGCGCACCTCCCGGTGCAGCGCTTCCGCAAAGGCCTCGACCAATCGGTCGGCCAGCGCCTTGATCATGATCGAGCGGTAGTCGTCGTCCCGGGACCCTTGCAACTCCGTGTCCCCCTTCTTGTCAACACTGACGGCGAAACCGCCCAAGTAGTCCGACTGCGGCGAGTCCGCGACGAAGTCGGCGAGGCAACGGTTGACCGTCGCGTTGGGGTTCTGCTGGCGCAGGTGATGCAGCCGGGCGAGGGTGGAGTCCCGGTTCTCGTCGGTCCACAGGTCGATGTCATCGGTTCCGGCCCGGTTCGCAGGCCAGAAACCGACGACACCGCGGGCTGTCAGCAAGGCGTCGTCGACGATCTCGCCGAGCATCTTCCGGGCGTCCCGGTAGAGGTCGGTTGCGGACTCGCCGACCACCGGGTCATCGAGCATGGCCGGGAATCGCCCGGCCAACTCCCAAGTGCGGAAGAACGGCGTCCAGTCGATGTAGTCGATCAGGTCCTCGAGGGGGTGGTTGTCCAAGGTGCGCAATCCCAGGAAGGAGGGCACCGGGGGGCTATAGGTCGACCAGTCGAACGCGGGGCCATGCTGCTGGGCTTCAGAGTAGGGTCGCAATGGGCGCTCGCGGCGCCCGGCGTTCCGGTCCCGGACAGCCTGGTAGTCCGCTGCGGTTGCCGCGAGGAACCCTGTGCGTAGTTCATCGGACATCAGAGACTGGCAGACGCCAACGCTGCGCGACGCATCGGTCACGTAGACCACCGGTTGTTCGTAGGCCGGATCGATCTTGACGGCCGTGTGCGCCTTCGAGGTCGTCGCACCGCCGATCAGCAGGGGCAGGGTCATGCCCCGGCGTTGCATCTCGCTGGCGACGTGGACCATCTCGGCAAGCGACGGCGTGATGAGCCCCGACAGCCCCACGAGATCCGCGCCGATCCGCTCGGCGGTGTCGAGGATCGTCTCGGCGGGGACCATCACGCCGAGATCGTGAATCTCGAAGTTATTGCATTGGAGCACGACGCCGACGATGTTCTTGCCGATGTCGTGGACGTCGCCCTTTACCGTGGCCATGACGATCTTGCCGCGGGTCTGAATGCCGGCATCGCCATCCGGACCTTGCGCGGCGGCGGCCTTCTCGGCCTCGATGAACGGGACGAGGTGGGCCACCGCGCGCTTCATGACCCGTGCGCTCTTGACCACCTGGGGCAGGAACATCTTGCCCGCGCCGAACAGGTCGCCCACGGTATTCATGCCGTCCATCAGGGGCCCCTCGATGACCTCGATGGGGCGTTCGGCATTCAATCGGGCCTCCTCCGTGTCGTCGACGATGTAGCGGTCGATGCCGTTGACCAGGGCGTGGCTCAGGCGCTCCCCGACGTGCGCTTCCCGCCACTCGGCATCCTCCTGCCGAGAGGCGACGCCGGTGCCGCTGTAGCGTTGGGCGACCTCGAGCAGCCGCTCGGTGGCGTCGTGGCGCCGATTGAGCACGGCGTCCTCCACGGCGGTCTTGAGATCAGGCGGGATGTCCTCGTAGATCGCCAGTTGCCCGGGGTTCACGATTCCCATCGTCAGGCCGGATTCGACGGCGTGGTAGAGGAAAACCGCGTGGATCGCCTCCCGTACCCGGTCGTTGCCCCGGAACGAGAACGAAATGTTGCTGACGCCGCCGGAGGTGTGGGCAAGCGGGTAGGTCTCGGTCTGCCAGCGCACGGCATCGATGAAGTCGCGCCCGTAGTTGCGGTGCTCCTCGATGCCGGTGGCGATGGCGAAGATGTTGGGATCGAAAATGATGTCTTCGGGCGGGAAACCGGCGTCCTCGACCAGCAGCCGATAGGCGCGTGCCATGATCTCTTGGCGCCTTGCGAGGGAATCGGCCTGCCCTGACTCGTCGAACGCCATGACGATCGCGGCGGCACCGTAGCGGCGACATAGGCGAGCCTGCTTGAGGAAGGGACCTTCGCCTTCCTTCAAGCTGATGGAGTTCACCACGGACTTGCCCTGTACGCATCGAAGCCCGGTTTCGATCACGTTCCAGTCGCTGGAGTCGATCATGACCGGGATCCTCGCGATGTCGGGCTCCGCCATCGCGAGATCGAGAAAACGCTGCATGGCGGCGGGACCGTCGGTCATGCCTTCGTCCATGTTGACGTCGATGATCTGGGCGCCGTTTTCGACCTGTTGCCGCGCGACGTCCAAGGCATCGCCGTAGTTCCCGGCCTTGATGAGCCGTCGGAACCGGGCCGAACCGGTCATGTTGGTTCGTTCGCCGACGTTGACGAACAGGGAATCCGGTTCGATGACAAGAGGTTCGAGACCCGCGAGCGCGAGGCGGGGCCGGTAGACCGGCGTCGCCCGTGGCTTGGCCTTGCTGGCCCGGCGACGAAGGGCACGGATATGATCCGGGGTCGTGCCGCAGCATCCGCCGACCAGGTTGACGAACCCGCGGTCCATGAAGTCGCCGAGGACCTCGGCCATCTCTTCGGGGGTCTCGTCGTACCCGCCGAACTCGTTCGGGAGGCCGGCGTTCGGATGCACGCTCACGAACGTCGTCGCGACCTTCGACAGCGCCTCGACGTGGGGCCGCAGGGCTTCGGATCCGAGCGCGCAGTTCAAGCCGACAATCAACGGCTCGGCGTGGCGGATGGAATGCCAGAACGCTTCCGGGGTCTGGCCGGACAACGTACGGCCGCTGGCGTCCGTTATGGTGCCCGAGACCATTACCGGCAAACGCTGCCCGGCCCCCTCGAAGACACCCTCCAGGGCGTAAAGCGCGGCCTTGGCGTTCAGCGTGTCGAACACGGTCTCGATCATGATGAGATCGACACCGCCGGCAACGAGCCCCCGTGCGGCCTCGGCGTAGGCATCGACGAGGTCGAGGAACCGAATGTTGCGTGCCCCGGGGTCGTTGACGTCCGGCGAGATGCTGGCGGACCGATTGGTCGGTCCCATGACGCCGGCGACCCAACGCGGTCGCCCGGGCCGGCTGAATTCGTCGGCTGCGCGGCGTGCGATCTCCGCCGCCGCGACGTTGATCTCGTAGACGATGTCTTCAAGTCCGTAGTCCGCTTGCGCGATCCGGGTGGCGCTGAAGGTATTCGTCTCGACGATGTCCGCACCGGCTTCCAGGTACGCCCGGTGCGTTGCCGCCACGATATCGGGTCGGGTCAACGAGAGAATGTCCCCGTTGCCCTTGAGCGACAGGTTGTGACCGTGGAAACGGTCGCCCCGATAGTCGCCTTCGGCTAGGTTGTAGGCTTGCTGGATGGTGCCGGTGGCGCCGTCGAGAACCAGCAGGCGTTCATCGAGGGCCTGGGCTAACGGGGAGTCTTTGTTTCGGTCGTCCGACATGCCAACTCCAGGAGGGCAATCCTACGGCGCGTACCCGCAATGCGGAGTGAACGTGGCCGAGATTGGGCGTGAAGGGGCTTCATCGCCTCTCGACGCGTAAGGCGCTGACCCGACCAGATGCTAAGATGTGTTGATCTGGAGGACTGGACCGCCGACCGTACACTAGGAAGGTCCGTTGGGGTAGTAGTCGCACTGTCCAACGCGAAGTGAGGGTGAAGGCAAAGGCCGATTCCAAGGCGAA
>JAPPND010000246.1:0-1158 GCA_028818795.1 Gammaproteobacteria bacterium
GACCGCGTCGCGATCGGTCGATTTCACCCTCACTTTCTTATTGGACAGCGGGGACATCCGAGCCGAAAAAAAGCGCGGCTACTGCATTTGGGTCCATCATTCCGCCTGGACGGTTACAATCAACCCAGTTCCCTTCCCACCTCCAAACGAAACGCAAGGACGTCCCGTGAACTTTGAATTCTCCGACGAGCAGAACCTGCTTCGCGAGCAGGCGCTCGGGTTTCTTGGGGAGAACTGCCCATATTCCGCCGTCCGCGCCATTCTCGACGGCGACGCCGCCTACGACGAGGAACTCTGGAAACAGATCGCCGAACTGGGCTGGACGGCCGTCGTCATTCCCGAAGCCCACGGCGGCCTGGGTCTCTCCTACCTCGAACTCAGCGTCATTGCCGAGGAGCTTGGCCGGGCTGTGGTGCCGGTGCCGTTCTCGTCCTCGGTCTATCTCGCCACCGAAGCAATCCTCATGGCAGGTAGCGAAGCGCAGAAGGAGAAGTGGTTACCCAAGCTCGCGACGGGCGATGCGATCGGAGCCTTCGCCCTCGGCGAAGGCCCCGGGCAGCCACGGCCAGAAAAGCTGGCCACGGTTGCAACCGCCAATGGCATTTCGGGGGTCAAGATTCCGGTTGCGGACGGAGACATCGCGGACTTCGCCGTCGTCGTGGCGAGATCCGATACCGGCGATGGCGCGAGCCTGTTCCTCGCCGAACTTGACGGCGTGGCCCGAGCATCGGTTGGCACTTTGGACCCGACCCGGTCGCATGCTCAGATCACGTTCGACGACAGTGCGGCGGAACCGCTGGGTGCCGTCGGCGAAGGATGGTCGACGACCCAACGCTTGCTCGACCGGGCCGCGGTGCTGTTCGCGTGGGAACAGGTCGGCGGCGCGAATGCCGCGTTGGAGATGGCCAAGGCCTATGCGCTCGAACGCTACGCCTTCGGTCGGCCCATCGCCAGCTACCAGGCGATCAAGCACAAGCTCGCCCAAGCCTACGTGAAGAACACCCTGGCCCGAGCCAACTGCTACTACGGTGCCTGGGCGTTGTCCACCGATGCCGACGAACTTCCCACCGCTGCAGCGACGGCCCGGGTCAGCGCGACACAGGCGTACTACTACGCGTCCAAGGAGAACATCCAGACCCACGGCGGCATGGGCTTCAC
>JAPPND010000246.1:1258-5505 GCA_028818795.1 Gammaproteobacteria bacterium
AAGCTCTGGCAGAAGCGCAAATACGACGACGGCTGGGCCTGCATCCGCTGGCCGGAGGAATACGGCGGACGTGGCGCAAGCCCCATCGAGCAGGTCATCTGGAACCAGGAGGAGGGCAAGTTCTCGACCCCGGGCGGCGTGTTCGGCATCGGCCAGGGCATGGCGGCGCCGACCTTGATGGCCTGGGCGAGCGAAGAGCACAAGCGCAAGCACCTGCCGCCGCTGGCCTCGGGCGAGCACATCTGGTGCCAGTTGTTCAGCGAACCGGCCGGCGGTTCGGACCTGGCCGCGCTGCGCACCCGCGCCGAGAAGGACGGCGACGAGTGGGTGATCAACGGCCAGAAGATCTGGACGTCCGGCGCCCACTACTCCGACTACGGGATCATCGTGGTCCGCACCGACCCGACGGTGCCGAAACACAAGGGGTTGTCGTACTTCTTCCTGGACATGAAGTCGCCGGGCATCGACATCCGCCCCATCAAGCAGATCTCCGGCGGGGCCAACTTCAACGAGGTCTATTTCAACGACGTACGCGTAGCGGACGACCAACGCCTTGGCGCGGTCGGCCAAGGCTGGCAGGTGGCGCTGACCACGCTCATGAACGAACGTCTGGCCATCGGCGCCGGGGGATTGGGCGGCGGCGTTGGATTCCGCCAGATGTTCAACCTGGCGCACAAGCTCACGATCGACGGCGAGCCCGCCATCAAGGACCGCAACGTGCGTGCCAAGCTCGCGTCCTGGTATGCCCAGGAGACCGGCCTCAAGTACACGGGCTACCGGGCGCTGTCGGCGCTTTCGCGTGGGGACACACCCGGGCCGGAGAACTCGATCGGCAAGCTCGTCGCCGCTTCCAAGGCCCAGGACATGGCGTCCTTCGCCATGGACCTGCTCGAACTGTCCGGCGCCATCTCAGATCCGGCCCACGCCGAAGCCCACGGGGTGTATCAAGCCACGTTCATGGGGGCGCCCGGGAGCCGCATCGCGGGCGGCAGCGACGAGATCATGCTGAACATCCTATCCGAGCGGGTACTCGGCCTGCCCCAGGACGTGCGCGTCGACAAGGGGATCCCGTTCAACGAGGTGCCGACGGGGCGGTAGGGGCGACGCGACCGCTACCGCTAGGAGCGCGCCGTCGCCCTACACGTGTGCTAGGGCTTCGGCGGTTACCACGAGAATGCGCCAGCATTCTCGAAACGCGCCCGAAGGGCGCGCCGGGACGAGCCCGTCCCCTACGCGCGTCCGCGCCCCGTGCCGGGGATCAATGAATCAGCGGGGATTCGTCGGGTAACGTGAGTGCCTCGGCCTTCTCGAGGATGCGCGCCAACAGAACATCCGCGTTCCACAGGAACGCGCCGTCACCCTCACCCGACGATCTTCGACGGACGCGCGCCATGGTAGACAGGTCGTTGAGCGGACGGGTCACCTCAAACGGGTCCTTCGCCTCGCACAGCGACTTCCGGATACGTTGGTAGATCACGCGCTCGGTCGATCGCCCTTCGACCGATAGCTGCCGGATCAACTCGGCGAGCAGGGGTTCGATTTCGTTACGGGCAACGACCGGATTCATGACGTCTTGTGTCGGTCGTCGGACCGTCTCGATCAATACCGAGATTGTGCGCTTCGAGCGCGCCGAGGTAAACCGCATCGACGCATGCGAATGACCGGAGTGCTCCCAGTTGCACGAGCGACGATGTGGTGATACACATATGTTATGCAACAGAACAATGTGAATCCTATGCTGACCCGGACCACCATCATGCTTGACGAGCCAGCCAGAGAGGCCGCACGAGAGCTGGCTTTATCCTATCGGTGTTCAACTTCCGAAGGCATACGCCGTGCGATTCTGCGTCAACGCGATGCCGTACTTGGGATACCGCCCGCTCAACGCGAACAACGTGTGCGGACGCTCGAACGGCTGTTCGAGTTGTTCGAGGGGCACGATGCCGAGGACGAGATAAGAAGGCTCAAAGATCAGGACGAGGGATCCTGATGCCCGTTCATCTCGACACGGATTTCCTCATCTACGCGTTGCACGCCGCTGGCCCGGAGAGGCGCTGGCTGCACGAAGTCGCCGCGACTGGTCAGGTGATCGAGATCAGCGCCACCGCCTGGTACGAGTTCTCCCGAGGACCTCGAACCGCCGAGCAGCTTGCAACCGCACGGGCGTTTTTCGGGATAGACGGCGTCGTGCCGTTTTCGGAACGCCTCGCCGCCATCGCTGCGGACGTGTTCCGGCAACTGGGGTCTCCGCGTCGACGCGCCGCCGACATCGCCATCGGCGTGACAGCGACTTCTCGGGACGCCACCCTGATGAGCCTAAACGCCAAAGACTTTGCGGGAATCCCGGGGATTCGTGTCGAGAGTGCGAGTTCATAGGAGACGCAACGGTCAGCTGCAACGTACCCCAACACCGCCACCTAGAGACATCAGAGCATGACTTCGCTAGACGCTGTACTCGTCGGCTGCGGCAGCATGGGCAACAACTGGGCCGGAATCCTGGGTTCCCGCACTGACATCGACATCGTGGGCTTGGTCGATGTGGTCCCGGCCGCCTCGGCTGCGCTCGCTGGCCGGAACGGCTTGGACGTGCCGCGCTTCACCTCGTTGGACGACGCGCTGCGGTCCCTCGACATCGAGGTCGTGCTGGACACGTCGATTCCGGAGACCCGTCGCCAGATCGCCGGTGTTGCCATGGAGGCCGGCTGTCATGTCCTGTCCGAGAAGCCGCTCGCGACGTCCGCGAAGGAAGCGCTGGAACTGCTCGCGATCTCGGCGCGAACCGGCAAGACCCACGCCGTCATGCAGAACCGGCGCTACCTGGCGGGCACCCAGGGCATGCGTCAATTGGTGGCCGATGGCGTCATCGGCGACGTCGGGATGGTCTGCGCGGACTTTTTTCTGGGCGCCCACTTCGGCGGCTTCCGCGACGAGATGGCCAATGTCCTGCTGCTCGACATGGCGATTCACACTTTCGATCAGGCCCGTTTCATGACCGGTTCCGATGCCGTCACGGCGTGGTGCGACGAATTCAATCTGCCCGGTTCCTGGTACCGGGGCAACGCCTCCGCACTCGCCGTGTTCGAGATGACCGACGGGTCCCGCTACTGCTACCGAGGTTCCTGGTCAGCCGAGGGCGCCGCCACGCCCTGGGAGGCGGAATGGCGCATCTCGGGCAGCCTCGGTACCGCGATCTGGGACGGTCGGTCGGCACCCTACGCGGAGGTCCTGGCAGGTGCCGACGGCTTCGTGCGCCCAACCAAACGCGTGGAAACCACCGTCGACTGGAACGGACCGAGTGGCCACGCCGGCTGCCTGGACGAGATGGTCACCGCGTTGGTCAACGGCCAGCGACCCATGACGCATTCAGGGGACAACGCCAAGAGCCTCGGTATGGTCCTGGCCGCGATCGAGAGTGCCGGCACAGGAGAGCGAGTGCCGCTGCGGCTGTAGTCCCGGCCATAGGCGCTCGCCGCGGCTCGTAGGGGACGGGCTTGTCCCGTCCCGGTTTCTCCGCCGCCGGGTCGCGAATCTAGGCGACCACAAGGGTCGCCCCTACGCATGTTGTGTCAGTCGAGGATGTTCTCGCCACCGTCTTCGAGTCTTTCCGGTCGCTTCCAGTAGTTGAACTGCGGCGTGAACTCCACCAATCCGGCCAAGGCCAACAGCGGCCACAAGGCGCAGTAGAGATCACCGGGGCCGAACGAACAGGCGTTCTTGCGAAGAATGTCGCCGTTGCCGCGCTCGTAGACCACCGCTCCGGGATAGTTTTCCGCCTCGCCGTAGACGCCTTGTTCGCGGATGTAGTCGCCGCCGCCGTGGGAGGCCAGCCGGAACCGCCAGCCCCGGGAATTGGCGAAGGTGCGTTGCACGTCCGGCGGATCCTTCGAGACAAGCACCACCGAGAGAGCGGACTCCAGGTGAGGCAACAGGCCATTGAAGCCATCGGCCCACAGCGTGCAGTAGCGACACCCCTGGCCCATGTTGTGAATGACGAGCAGCCGGTCCTTGTCGGCGAAGAGGTCGAGGAGCGTCGTCTTGCCCGCCCCCGTTTCGAATTCGTAGTTCCGAATCGCCTCCGCTTCACTCGCCTTGCGCAATGCGGCAAGCTCGCTTGTCAACTCGCCGATCTGGCGTTCGATCACTTCGATTCTATCCTGACTCACACTTCCTCCCTCTCCGGAACACCCAACGCATTGAACCACATGGTCAAATCGCCCGCGCTGCGACGGGCGCTCGCGCGGGACGGG
>JAPPND010000115.1 GCA_028818795.1 Gammaproteobacteria bacterium
CCCGTCCCCTACACAATCGGGCATGAAGGCCGTATGATGCGCGTCGCTATGAATCCGATCGGACAAACGACGGCCACTACGACAACCACCACGACGCGTGGAGGGGCACCCTAGTATCCGACGGAACAATGGCGGCCCACTTGAGAAGGCCGCCCTTCGAAGAACCCCGGAAGGCGACGGCCAACCGGGGTTTTTGTTGCAGCACGAGAAGACAGGCAGGGACAGGCAATGCGCAACCTAGAGGAATCCAAAGACGACAATCGACTCTACAGAGTCCGGCACAGTCTCGCCCATGTCCTGGCCCAGGCGGTGCTCGAGATGCGCGAGGGTTCGACCCTCGGCTTCGGACCGCCGATAGACGACGGTTTCTACTACGACTTCATCCTGACCGAGCCCGTAACCGAAGCCGACTTCCCCGAACTCGAGCGGCGCATGAAGAAGATCCTCAAGAAGGGCCAGCGCTTCTACCAGGAGGAGGTCCCGCTCGGCGAGGCCTTCGCCCGCCTCGACGAGATGGGCGAACCCTACAAGCGCGAATACGCCGAGGAACTCGTCGACAAGAACGACCTTGAAACCCTTTCCTTCTACCGCAACGGACCGTTCCTGGACATGTGCGAAGGACCGCACGTCGAGACCACCCGGGACATCGTCCGAGACGCCTTCAAGCTCCGGAGCGTCGCCGGCGCGTACTGGCGAGGCGACTCGGACAACGTGATGATGACCCGCATCTACGCGTGGGCATTCGCCGACAAGGCAGCGCTCGACGACGCCGTCGAGGCCTTCGAACTCGCCCAGGAACGCGATCACAAGAAGCTCGGTCGGGAACTCAACCTGTTCACCTTCGACGACGAGATCGGCCGCGGCCTGCCGCTCTGGATGCCCCACGGCACCGTCGTCCGAGACGAGTTGGAGAAACTCGCCATCGAGCTCGAATTCAAGGCCGGCTACGATCGCGTTGCCACCCCCCACATCGCGAAAGGCAGCCTCTACGAGCAGACCGGACACCTCGAACATTACAAGGAGAGCATGTACCCGCCCATGGAGGTGGTCGAGGAGACTCCGGACGGCAGTTCCATTCGCGAGAGCTACATGCTGAAGCCGATGAACTGCCCGCACCACCACAAGATCTACGCCGCACGGCTCAGGAGCTACCGCGAACTGCCGCTGCGGCTCGCCGAGTACGGCCAGGTCTACCGGTGGGAGGCATCCGGGGCGGTTTCGGGTCTCGCCCGGGTGCGCATGCTGTCCATGAACGACGCCCACATCTACTGCACAGAGGAACAGACCAAGGAGGTGTTCCGCGAGGTGATCGCGGAGTACGACGAGGCGTACCGCATTCTCGGCCTCAAGGACTACACCATCCGCCTGTCACGTTGGGACCCCGACGATCCCAAGGGGCGCGAGAAGTACGTGGACGCGCCGCGCGACTGGGCGCGAACCGAGGCCATCATCGCGAGCCTGCTCGACGAGATGGGCATCGACTACGAGGACGGACCCGGCGAGGCGGCGTTCTACGGTCCGAAGCTCGACGTCATGTTCCGCACCATCACCGGCAAGGTCGAACAGCTTTCCACCGTGCAACTCGACTTCGCGGTGCCGGGTAGGCTTGGCCTCACCTATGTCGGGGACGATGGTGCCGAACACACCCCGTATTGTGTCCATCGGGCACCCCTTAGCACGCATGAGAGGATGGTGGCGCTCTTGATCGAGCACTTCGGCGGCGCTTTTCCGACATGGCTCGCGCCGGTTCAGGTGCAGGTGATCACCGTGTCCGAGCACTTCCACGGCTACGGATCGGGGCTCGTCGCCCGGATGCGGGACAACTTCGTGCGCGCCGAACTCGCTTCCGAGAGCGATACGGTCTCGAAGAAGATTCGCGATGCGACGACCCGCAAGATTCCGAACCTGTTGATCGTCGGCGAACGCGAAGTGGCGGCCGGAACGGTGACCCTGCGTCGCTACGGAATCCGGCAGCAGGCCACGATGCCTTTCGAGGAATTCGAGACCGCACTCGCAAAGACCATCGAGAATCGCACCCTCGAGTTCGCTCTGGACTGAACCGGTTGAAGCTCATGACAGAATCCGTAGGGGCGGGGCTATCGCGCCCGAAGGGCGCGCCCCCGCCCGCGCCGCACACAACGGATTCGCTCGGGACGGGACAACGCCGCCAGCCTCACCCCCCAGAAGGCCCGTCCCCTACTGCACGGTAGGTTTCGCGCCGCCGTCAGCCAAGGCGATGCCCTGGGAAAGGTCGAGATAGTCGATGAGGATGTTGGCGGTTTCCCTAACCAGGATGTCCTCTTCGGGCTCTTCCGGCTCGAGATTGACCACGCCCAGGACGTCCAATTCCTCAACGCTAGCGACGGGTTCCTCACCCTTGGCGACCAGGAGTTGGTTCTCCAGGCGCAATGCCCAAGCGTCGTCCGCAGCCTTCTCCGCCAACCGCGTTTCCTCGGAGAGCGACAACTCGGTCCGCGCCCGCAACCCGTCCAGGTACTCGCCCCTCGCGCGGAGGTAGGCAAAGTCCGGGTCGTTCGCGACGCGTTCCTCATGGCGATGCTGCAACGCTTCGACGTGCGGGCCGAACCGTTGCGCGGACGCATGACCGATGGGCGCCACGTCGGACCCTCGTCCACCGATGGCACCGCCGAAGCGGTCCCGGTGCGGCATGTCGCCCGGTGCCGGGTATTCGATGTCGGGGACGATCCCATTGTAGTGGGTGCTGGATCCGGAAACCCGGTAGAACTTGCGCTCCGTTACCTTCAACTGGCCCCGACCCCGCGGCAGCTCGACAAGCGTCTGCACGGTGCCCTTGCCGAATGTGGGGCTGCCCACGACGACGCCCAGGTCGTAGTCCTGGATCGCACCTGCGAAGATCTCCGACGCGGACGCGGAGCCTCGGTTGACCATGACCGCCAGCGGACCGTCCCACACCGCGGCACCGTCGTCGTCGCCAAGGACGCGGGTACTGCCACGCAGGCTCTTGACCTGCACGACCGGACCCGAATCCACGAACAATCCCGTCAACTCGACGGCTTCCTGGAGGGAGCCGCCCCCGTTATGGCGCAGGTCGATGATGAGCGCATCCATGCCCTGGGTCTTGAGTTCCTCGATCAGCTTGGCGACGTCCCGGGTGGTGCTCTTGTAGCCCCGATCGCCCTGCTCCATGGCCCGGAAGTCGGCGTAGAACGTGGGCACGACCACGACGCCGATGCGATGCTCGCGGCCGGCCCTGTCTACAGTGAGCAGAAACTTGCTGGCCGACTGGTCGACGAGACTCACCGACTCCCGCACGATCTCCACGACGCGTACGTCCTCCTCCTTGGCACCGGCGGGAATGACCTTGAGGCGAACCCTGGAGCCCTTGGGGCCGCGTATCAACTGCACGACATCGTCCGATCGCCAGCCGATGATGTCCACGAGCGGCCCCCGGTTCTGGCCCACCGCGACAATGCGGTCGCCGGACTTCAGCTCGCCGCCCTTTTCCGCCGGTCCGCCGGTGACCAGGTCGCGAACGACCGTGTATTCGTCCTCGGTGTCCAGGACGGCCCCGATACCCTGCAGGGACAGTGACATGAAGATGCCGAAATCCTCCGAGTCCCGGGGCGAGAAGTACTGCGTGTGTTCGTCGTAGGTCAGGGCGAATGCGTTGACGAACCGCTGGAAGACATCCTCGCTTCGCGTCTGCCGGATCGTTCGGGCGCGATTCTGGCCGCGCTTGGCCAACGCTTCGCCGATCTCCTCGAACGATTCTCCCGCGAGCTTGCCCGACAGCACGCTGCTCTTCAGGTAGAGACGCCAAAGGTGCTCCAAGGCTTCCCGGGAATCCGGCCAGGGGGCATCGGACCGGTCGACGTCGATGGCCTCGTCCACAGTGAAGTCAAACAGATCCACGCCGTGCCCGATGAGTTTCGCCTCGTACTCGATGCGTTCGAGGGCGCGTCGTCGGTAGCGGTTGTAGATCACAAACGCGGGTTCGACGTCTCCCTGGCGGAGCGCATCGTCGAGCTGGTAGCGATAGTCCTCGAACTCGGCGATGTCGTCCGCCAGGAAGTGCAGACGCCGCAGATCGAGGAACTCGAGGTAGTTATCGAAGGTCTGGCTCGACACCTCGTCGTCGAGCCCCTTCTTGACGAAGTGCCCGTCGCGCAGCCGATCGACGATATCCACGCTGGTCTGGCGGTGACTCGGCTCCGGCTCGAGTCCCAGCCAATCATCGGGCTGAATTCCCGTGTCGGCGACCGCCGTGGTCGCGAATGCGGCGAGTGCGACACCGGTCGCAGTCCGGGAACCAAAGATGCGTCGTGTCATGGATATCCTTGCGCTGTGCTCGTTCACGCACACCGGTGGCGCACGGGTGTGCGAATGTAACCCATGCGTCCGGGTACGGCCACCAGCACTAGCGAGGCCCCGCCTCAGACCGAACGACGCATGTCGTAGGGGACGGGCCCAGGAGTCTGCGCCGCAGCAACGGCGCGCTAGCACCGTTGATGGCGCGGAGTCCGGGAGCGGTGGGGGTTGGGGCCAGACGGCGAGTGCGCGCCCGTGCGGGCGCGTTCGAGCGGTCTGGCGGCGTTGTCGCGTTCCGCAGCAGGGACCTAGGGCTCCCGATGGCGGGCGAGGACAAGCCTCGCCCCTACGGCGGGACCGACATGGCGTAGAATCCGCCGACTTGTCAGACCAGGGACACCGACAGCATGAAGCGCACGCCATCGAACCCACTGCCGATATGGTCGTTCGCCGGGGTGGTACTCGCCGTTTGCGTGGCGGGATGTGCGCCCGATGGTGCAGCGACCGATTCCCCCGAGGCTGAACCTCCGGACCCGCCTCGCGCGTCTGTTGCCGAGAATGCCGAGCGTTCCGGCATCGTCACAACGGACTCCGGATTGCAGTACGAAGTCCTAGTCTCCGGGAACGGCGCGACACCCGGACCCACGGATACCGTGACGACCCACTACCACGGCACATTCGTCGATGGCCGTGTCTTCGACAGTTCCGTCGAGCGCGGCGTTCCCGCGTCGTTTCGGGTCGACCGCGTCATCAAGGGCTGGACCGAAGCCCTGCAGATGATGAAGGTCGGCGACAAGTGGAAGATTGTCTGTCCTCCCGATTTGGCGTACGGGGAACGGAGCCGGTCGGGCATACCGCCGAACTCGACGCTGATCTTCGAGATCGAGCTGCTCGGCGTGCAGCCGAGCGGTTGACCGCCCGCCGACCGGGGAACCGAATGACGTGCCATAGTGACACTCGCCAGCCGTCGTCCCCGTCGCCAGGATAGGCTGAATCGTGGCCCTCGCCCGTACCGTCCTGCTCGGCTGCATAGCAGCCGCGTTGGGCATCTGGTGGCTCGGTCGCGCCTACGAAGTGGACAACGCAGAACTGCTCGGCTACCTTTTCTCGAGTGTCGCGTTCGTCGCTGTGACGGCGATTCTCGGCGTCGCCGGCGGCGCCGCGCTTTGGCTAGTCAGGCGGCGCCGCAAATAGGACGGGACGGG
>JAPPND010000138.1 GCA_028818795.1 Gammaproteobacteria bacterium
CCCCCCCCCCCCGCCCCACCGCCCCCGCCGGGCGCGCCCTCGCCGTCTGGCCCCACCCCCCACCGCCCCTGGACTCCCCGCCCATCAACGGCGCTTGCGCGCCGTTGCCGCGGCGCAGACTCCTGGGCCCGTCCCCTACCGTTCGTTGTTCCCTGGGCGTCTGAGACCTCGCACGCGTGGCGCGTCATTCCACCGCCTCCTTCACGTACGCCGGGATGTCGTTCAGGGCGACCGACTTCAGGAGTTCGTCGTTGGCGACGATCCAGCCGATGGTCAGCTCGCGTTCGGGCAGGATGGCGCGGATGCAGTTGCGGGCTTCCGCCATGGTGGCCACACCGCCCTCGAGGATCGCGAACACGATCTGCTGGCGCTCGGCCCGGTAGATGCGCCGGGCGTAGTCGACGAACGGGCTTTCCGGCGCGCAGATGCGCCTGCTGCCCACCGCCTCGCCGGTTTCCACGATTCGCACTTCGGCCGGGAAGGCAAGCACCACGTAGCCTGCACCGCCCGCTTCCCAGCCCACCCGGTACAGACCCTCGTCGGACGCGGCCTCGATGCGCTCCACCAGTGCCGCCTGGGAGAGCAGGTTCATGATCAGGAAGAGCACCAGGAGGAGGGCGAAGAGACCCCCGAAGATCTCCACCATCGGCGCGCTGTTCGTCTCCTGGTCCCGCGCCGATGCCGACTCGATCATGGCCCCGGCGGCCCCGGCGGGTCGTCGCTACGGGACGGTTTGCGGCTCGCGCCCGCGCCGTTGCGCACCCAGTTCTCGAAGTCGCCGAGGATGTTGTCCTCGCGGCGTTGCAGGCCGATCTGCAGGAACGTCAGGACGACCGACAGGGACAGCGCGATCAGGGTGGTATCGAAGGCGATGCCCAGCGGCGCGATGGCTTCACCGAGTTCGCCGGAGAGATCGGACAGACCCCGTCCCGAGCCGATGATGTTCTGGATGCCGTCCGCCGCCAGCGAAATGCCGAGCACGGTACCGATGAACCCGAGGATGGGTATCGCCCAGTTGAGGTAGCGCGGCACGACGTAGAAGTCCGCCGACTTGCGCCACATCATCTCCACGAATCCGTCGATCTCCAGCGCCTTGTCAACGGCATCGGCATGAGCCTGCACGAGCATGGAACCGCCCCGCCCGCCCGCCAACAGGCACCGCTCCCGGTTCACCGCCCACGCCTTGTTGCCAAGCAGGAGCAGTCCCCAGAAGAACAGCACCAGGGTGAGTGGCGGAATGATCCCGCGTTGCGTGAACTTGGCCGCGAGAAACTCCCAGGACGGCACCGTGAGACCGACGTAGTGGATCGCGAGCACCGCGCCCGTGCCGAGGGCCAGGGCCATCACCAGCGACAGCACCAGCGGCGGACCGGACAGCGCGCCGCCGAGCCGGTCGGAGACGGTCACCGCCCGGGCGGTCGAATTCCGGCCGTTGAGCACGATGTAGATGCCGTAGAGAACCGGGGCCATCAGCAGCATCGACAGGTTCGATTCGATCCGCAACGGCACGTCCACCAGCGCCAGGACGGGGAACAGCCCCGTCACCGCCATCGTCGCCGCGATCAGGACGAGCAGGATCAGCGCCGTGAATTCGGCCGACCGGCCGTGGTGGAAGCCTTGAAGCCATGTGGCGGACGGTGGCGCGAAATGCGCGACCCATGCCGGAACGACGAGTCCCACGCCCACGGCGACGCCGAGCCAAAGCGGCGCACTCAAGGCGTGGGTCAGGCTGCCGCCGGAAACCGCGCACACGACGGTGAAGGCGGCAAGCCAAAGATTCGGGTTCGGCATTTCGGATCCTTGAGGCCGTCAGGCGGGGTTGTCGCCGCGCGCCGCCATGATCGCGCGCAGCCGCCGGGATTCCGCCACATAGGAAAGGCGCAACAGCCGACGGACGACGGCGTGGGTGCCGCCGAGGTCCGGGCCCTTGAACACCGCCTCGGGCGGAATGCGCACGCTAACCGATACGCCGAGAAACGCAAAGACGTTTTCCAGCGTCTCGTCGTGACGCCGCAGGAGGTCGTCGCTTCGCAACACCAGGACCTGGCGCGGCGGGAACACCGCGAACAGGTTGCGAAGCTGACTGCTGTACAAGCCGCGGGAGCGGTAGGAATGCCGTCTGGCCGCCGACTCAGGGCCCTTCGGATCGGCGCACAGCCGCAGCCGCCAACGCTCCGCCAACAACGCGAACCAGAGGGGTCGATGCTCATTGCCCCTGGCGCGCTCCATGGCGTAGTGCGACAGGGCGCGCTCGACGGGGTCGCGCAGGATGACGATCACCTTGAGGGACGGGCTGTAGCGGTGCAGTTGCGCCGCCACGTCGGGCAGAAACAGGTAGATCGGCGTCGATTCGCCGCACACCGCCGTGGCCGGCCGGCGCTCGATGCGGCGGGCGTAGCGGGCGTCGATTTCCTCGGGAGTCCAGGCCGGCGAGTAGTCCGGCGAGTCGAAGACGTGGCCCTCCCGGGACGCCATGGCGATCGCGGGATGCTGGGCGAGGAAGTGGGCGAGTGCCGACGTGCCGCTCTTCTGCGCACCGGCGATGACGAAATCGACGAGACGGACACCCGTTTGTTCGTCCTCGGGAGACGAGACCGCAGATGCCGACGCCGATGCGTCCTGCCAGATCCGGCCGATGTCGAGAAGCAGGTCGTGGAACTGTCGCCGCTCCCGGTCGAGAGAGTGCATGCGTACCGTTTCCGCCGCGTTGGCATGGATACGCTGACGATCTGACACCGACAGGCGCGTTGCCTCGATCACCGCCGCGGTCAATGAGGCCGGATCAGCCTCTGCCAGGAAGCAGTTGTGCCCATGCTGGCAGTAGCCTCGATTTCCGATGCCGTCAAGGGTTACCACCAGGCATCCCGACGCCATGGCTTCGAGTGCCGGCAGGTAGAACCCTTCCTCCGGCCGGGGTATGCACACCGCAATCCGGGTCCGTCTAAGCAAACCGAGGAACGCATCCCGGTCGATGAAACGATCCAGGGTCAGGTGTGGAATCCGCCGCTCGTCCAGGCAACGCGACAATGCAGTCGTCAGCTCTGGCTGCTTGTAGCCCACAACGGTGACGTCCTCGGGCCGCTCGTCGAAACCGACGGAACCGCCGACGTCGATGTCGGCGGGTCTGCACTCCGTGCCGTTGGGAATCGTAAACACCGGTCCATTGACCCGACCGGTGGCGCCGATGGCTTGCGCGACCTCGTGGCTGACGCAGATGCGCACCGCACGCCGGTCGAGATAGCCGTACCGTTCGCTGCCGACATGGCCATGCCGCACTCCCTGGATCAGGTTGATCCGAGGCATGTCCATGTCCGCGAATCCCGCCTGGTCGTGGTACCGCCAATCGGTACCGGCCAGAAAGAGAACATCGCCACGCTCCGGCTGCCACCTCTCGGCCCGTTCAATTCGGGTGGTCGGCCACAGCGCGGCTCGGTCCGCAGAGAGCCCGTCGTGGCCGATCGTCTCGCTAAAGACAATGCGGCGCGCATGACCCGACAGCCTCGCCACGTGCCCGTAGTAGTGGGCGTGCTTGACGTGCCCGCCGGTCAGTCTTTCGTACTGGCGGTGGAACCAGACGGTCCGGGTCGGTGGCGTCATTCCGGTGCCAGGCCTTCGGCCACGGCTTCGCAATCGGTGCGACTGTAGAAACGAGTCCATGCGCCCCCTCGGTCCACGAGCGCCGCGAGAAGTCGGTCGATATCCGCATCCCGATAGATCGCATGGTCGTTGCGGCTGGTCAATGGCACTGCCTTTGCCTGGGCGTGCCCGAGCATCCCAAACAACGCGTTGCCACCGCTCGCGACAAGATCTTCGTAGCGAAGGATCCGCTCGGCCGCCAGGTCATCGCCGTAGTGGGCGAAGAACCAGTTGATGATGGTCAACTGCCTCGAGAGCGCATCGGGATCGCAATCCAGGGTTTTGTGCAAAACCGGGTCGAACTGTTCCCCTGCTGGTATCCGTCCGCGGTTCACCGGCATGTCGACCGTTTGCCAGGACGCCAATACGGACAGCGGATTCCGCACCAGGCCAATGCAACGAAAGATAGGAGTAAGTTGCGGCAATAGCGCAGCGAACAACGCGTTGTGTTTGACGAGGAGAGAGAACCCTTCGGACAACGGTTTGTCTATGTCGACTTCCGCTTGGGCAACCTGCCGTCTTCGCAGACCGTCGACGGCATCCGCAACGACCATGTCGTCGGCAAGACGTCCATCCACTTGAACGGTGCTCGCACGCCGTCGGGTCGCGACGCGTTCGCGGGTCCGCCGTGCGAAACGCTCAATCGTGGACAGTGCCTCGGACGGCGTTGCCAGACCCGCAAACTCGGCCCGTGCCATCGGTTCGGACAAGGCCACGAAGTCCGGCAGTTGGCCAGCCAGCCGACACGCCAGGGAACTGCCCGAGCGTGGGATGCCTGTCAGCAGCCACGTACCGTTCGGACGCAGATTCGCAGGACCAACGTTGGCGAAAGCGGTCATGCGTAGATTCTAGCGCCCCGGCAAAACCGGGTTGGCCCAAGTCAGTGGTGCGGGTCGAGCTACTCGCGTCGTAGCGGCCTAGTCAAGACGTCACTCAAGCCCGGGAAGAACGAGACAAACACGCAGGGCAATAGCATTCGTCAGTGCCTCTACGGTGCACCAACCCGTGGATAACGCCACCTTCCGCATCGAAACGGCTGACAATGCGATCGAAATAGCGGGTGTCGCTGAACTCATACCGACGCCAAACCGCCCACGCCAGCAGATCCGCAATCTGGATCAGGCGGGACGCTCTGGAATCGACGAACAGGGGCACCTCCGCCATGTTGCGGAGCGAACCCCACCGAGTACCTTGCTCGCGGAAACGTCCCGCGAGTCCTTGGAGTGTGCCCTCGTAAAGGCTCTCGTCCATGACGACCAACCCCCGGTGCTGCTTCCCTTCACGGCTCCAAAGACGCGAGAGGTACAGGTTGAAACGATTGCAGAGTTCTTCGAAGGCAAACTCGACGGGGTCGTCAGGCGAGATGACGCGTTTGTCCACGGCAACGGCAAATGCCCTAACGCTGTTGTGTGCATCTCGCAGAATGTCGAGACCGCCTTCGATGGCAGCCAGCCGATCCTTGCGCGGCATGCCCTTCCAAGGGATCTGCTTCCCTTGTTCATGACGCTGCCGTGCAATTCCGCTTCCGCCACCGGGTCAATCGTCGCGACATACGCGTCCGCACTGGTGATGAGGTGGTAGATCTGCCTTTCGAACACGGAGATACCCGCGAGCACGAAGTACCGTTCGCCAGGGTTCTTGACCGAACCGGAATCGTCGAGATACAGCAGGTACATCGAACGGCTACAACGTGAAACCAATCGACACAGCCGGGGGGGGCACCTGGCCCCCGCAGACCGTGAAACCACAGCCTTCCCAACCGTTCGAATAGAGTCCACCAATTAGGATCAGGCGTCAAGCGGTCGCACTGTCCAACGCGAAGTGAGGGTGAAGGCAAAGGCCGATTCCAAGGCGAA
>JAPPND010000209.1 GCA_028818795.1 Gammaproteobacteria bacterium
TCCTAAGGCGATCAAGGCGATGGGTGTACGATAGACGGTTTGTCCGAAACGTTGCTTGTCTTCCATGCCCAAGGGATTGCCGTCGACCAAGGATGATCGCGGTGCCGCCCGGCGTCGGCGTCGACGCCCGCCGAACACGCGCAACGCTCCGCGGAACGATCCCGAACCGGACCCGCCTGCTTCGGACAACGACGACGACGTTTCCAACCGCGTCCGCTATGCCGGTTTCACCGAGGGCAAGGTTGCCGGGCATCTGATCCACCTCGGTTCGTTCATGGCGCTCGGTTCCGTGTCCATGATCGGCGCCCGGATGGCGGAAGCCGCGTACCTCGGCATCCTCGGTACCGAGGCCTTGGCCGCGATGGGGTTCGCGTTTCCGATCTCGATGTTCCTGTTCGCTTTCGCCAGTGGCATCGGTACCGGCGCGTCCTCCGTGATCGCCCGCGTGTACGGTGCCGGCGACCACGCCCAGGCAGCGCGTTTGGTCACCCACGCGCAGCTGCTGGTGTTCCTGGTCAGCGTCGCGATCAGCGCCTTCGGACTGGTGTTCGCCCAGGATTTGCTCAGCCTGCTCGGCGCCGCAGGCGAAGTCCGGACCATGGCCACCGAGTACCTGCGCATCTACATGCTGGGCTTCCCGCTATTCATGCTGTCGATGGTCGGGTCCACGCTGCTACGCGCCACCGGCAGCGCCACGAGTCCCGGGCTGGTCATGGCCGGGGGTTCCGTCCTGCAGATCGGCATCGCCCCGCTGCTCATCTTCGGGCTGTTCGGCTTCCCGGACCTCGGCATCGCCGGCGCCGCCTGGGCGTATGTCGCATCGCGAATCTTCAGCGTCGCGCTCTACCTCGTGATCCTCCTGCGGGTACGGATGATCAACTGGTCGCTGACCGACCTCGGCAAGTCCTGGGGAGCGATCCTGCACGTCGGCGGGCCGGCGACCCTCAGCAGCCTGACCTTCCCCATCTCCATGCTGGTCATCACGCGGCTGCTCGCCGGGCACGGTGATGAGGTCGTTGCCGGATATACCGTGGCGTCCCGCGTGGAGACGCTGGTGCACATGGTCATCTGGTCCGCGTCGTCCTCGATCGCCCCATTCGTCGGCCAAAACTGGGGGGCGGAAAACTACCAGCGCGTTCGGGTGGCGCTCCGCCAGGTCAATTTCTTCTGCTTAGGGTGGGGCGTCGTGACCTTCATCGTGTTGGCGTTGGTCGGCGAGACCATCGTGCGTGCCATCGACCCAGATCCCACCGTGGTCATGGTTGCGGGCGTCTTCTTCCTGATCATGCCGCTGTCCATCGGCTTCATGGGCGTCATGCACGTGGCGACCTACTGCTTCAACGCTCTTGGGCAGCCACTGCCGCCGCTGGTGCTGTCGATCCTGCGTTCGCTGGCGTTCTACGCGCCGCTTGCGATCCTCGGCAACTACCTGTGGGGATTCGTGGGGATCTTCCTCGCGACGGCGTTCTCCAACGTGGTCCTCGGGGTCGGCGGCTGGCACTGGAACCGGATGGCGGTGCGTCGGGGAATCGCGAAAAGGAACGCGGCCAAGGCGAACATCACGGTGCCGGAGCCGGCCTAGCCTGGGTGACTGAGAAGGGTCAGCCTGCTCTCCGGATCCAACCGCTCGCCGCCACCGAGCGCCAAAGCAGGGAACACATCGACCATTGGAAGCGTTAGAGTACGCCCACCTCAACGGGGTCTCGCGTTCAGATGCTGACTAGGCGAACACTGTTGGCATGCGGGTTAGCCGCGCCGTGGTTCCCCCTTCGGGCGGCCACCAACTTCGACGGCGTCACCGAGGACGAGTTCGTTCTCGGAACGTCGGCGGCATTCTCGGGCCCGTCTCGGGGACTCGGCATCGAACTCTATCGTGGTGCGATGGCGTACTTCGAGCACGTCAATCGCGCCGGCGGCATCGGCGGCCGGCGCATCCGTCAGAAAATCTACGACGACGGCTACCAACCCGACCCGGCCGTTACTAACAGCACCACGCTGATGCTCGACGACGATGTCTTCCTCCTGTTCGGCTACGTCGGCACGCCGACCGTGACCCGGGTGCTGCCGCTCCTGAAGAAGTTCCAGGACCGGGACATGTACCTGTTCTTCCCGTTCACCGGCGCGGCACCGCAGCGGGAACCGCCCTACGGCGACTTCGCCTTCAACCTGCGTGCCTCCTACGGCCAGGAGACCGCTGGGCTAGTTGACAACTTCGTGGCCGTCGGCCGACGCCGCATCGGCGTCTTCTACCAGGCGGACGCCTACGGTCGAAGCGGCTGGGCGGGCGTCCGCAAGGCGCTGGCGCGGCACGGCGAACAGATCGTCGGCGAGGCGACCTACGAGCGCGGCACCAAGTTCACGAGCGTCATGCGCGACCAGGTGAACATCCTGAAAGCCGCCAATCCCGAAGCGGTGATCTGCATCGGTTCCTACGCCGCCTGCGCCGCCTTCGCCCGGGATGCGGTGGACATGGGCCTCAGCGACGTGCCGCTGGCCAACCTGTCCTTTGTCGGCAGCGAGAACATGCTGAAGCTGCTATCGGAGGGTAGGGACGACGCCGAACGCTACACGGCCCTCCTGGTGAACTCGCAGGTGGTGCCGAGCTACGAGGATGTCTCGATTCCCGCGGTTCAGGAGTACCGGGACTTCATGGCCCGGTACAACCCCGAGGTGCCTGCCGAACTGGTGACGGAGGAATACACGCCTTTCCCGCACAGTTTCGTGAGTCTCGAAGGGTTTCTCGACGCCAAGCTGATGGTCGAGATACTGCGCCGTCTGGGGGACAACCCATCCCGCAAGGGACTGGAGCAGGCCGTGTTCACCATCCAGGACTTCGATATCGGGATCGGCGAGATGGTGTCCTTCGGCCCCGAGCGACGCCAAGGTCTCCAGGGTGTGTACTACACCGTGGTCGACCAGGGCCGGTTCGTCACCCTGGACGATTGGGAAAAGAGGTTCGCCAATGTCGGCTGACCCGGTCGTTCCCGACATCAAGGTCAAGAAGCTCTTCCGCAAAACCGTCTTCGGCGTGTTCATGCTGTTCGGCGCGATCGGCCTGTCGACCTCGATCCTCAACGTCTACACGGTCGATACGCATCTCTCGGAGGAGTACATCAGCAACAGCAAGGGCATCGCCAAGACGATCGCCGATGCCAGCGTCGACATCCTGCTGAACCGCGACCTTGCGGCGTTGCAGTCGCTGATCGACCAGTTTCTAGAGATCCAGGGCATCCGCTACATCTACATCGCCAACGAAACCGGCGAGTTCATCGCCCACACGTTCGTACCGGGAATTCCGGAAGAGATACTTGAGGGCGACCCCTTAAGCACCGAAACCGTGGAGCGCTCGCTGCCCGGCCTCGGCGACTTCGTGGAAGTCGGCAGTCCGATTCTCGCGGGAGTCGCCGGAACCGTCCGCGTCGGCATGGACCGGGGTCTCATCGCGCTCAAGATCCAGCGCGCCATCGGCCAGCAGATGTGGTTGTTCGTCGTCGTCGGCGCGGTCGGCGTCTTCGCCGCCATTTGGCTCGTCAACCTGGCCGCGAAGCCGATGGCGAGGCTCATGGCCTTCGCCGTGTCGCTGGCCCGCGACGACGAGCCGGCGAACGCCGAGCTACTCGACCGGGACGACGAGGTCGGCCAACTGGCAAGGTTGTTCCGGCACTTCGCGAACCAACGGTCGTCGGGCGACCCGTAGCGACGGAGTTCACCAGGACCATGCCCGCTCCGCGCATCCCCCGCGTCGTCATCGCGCTACTTTGCACGAACCTGCAGGTCTGCCTCGGCACCGTCTACGCATGGAGCTACTTCCAGACGCTGCTGGTCCGTCAGCTCGGCTGGACCTTCACGGAGACCGCCTGGGCGTTCAGCATCACGATCTTCGCGCTCGGCACCTCCGCTGCCTGGGCGGGCGCCGTGTTGCCCAAGCTGGGACCGCGCAAGCTTGCCCTGGCCGGCAGCGCCATGTTCGCGGGCGGATACCTGATCGCAAGCCTTGCCCTGCACCTGGATCAGCTCTGGCTCTTCTACCTGGGCTACGGCGTCATCGGCGGTGCCGGCATCGGGCTCGGCTACGTCACGCCCGTGGCCACGGTGGCGAAATGGTTTCCCGATCGGAAGGGGCTCGCCACGGGCGTCGTCGTCATGGGCTTCGGCGTCGGCGCGCTGCTGCTCAGCAAGGTCCTGGCGCCGGTCCTGGAGTTCAGGACCGAGACCGATCTGGTGATGATGTTCTTCTGGCTCGGCATCATCTTCGCGCTGATCCTCCTACCCACGAGTCTCCTGCTCAGCGATCCGCCGCCGGATTTCGCACCTGCTGCGGCTGCCGCCGACGCGGCAGCCGACGTGCCGCTGCGTGACTGCCTCACGTCGGCCGAGTTCGTGATCATGTGGCTTGTGTTCTTCTTCAACATTTCCGCGGGGATCGCCGTCATCAGCTTCCAGTCGTCGTTGCTGCAGGATGTGTGGGCACTCTTCGATCCCGCCGCCGAACCCGAGGTCCTCGCCAAGAACGGCGCCACGCTGATCGCGGTAAGTTCCCTATGCAACGGAGTCGGACGACTTTTGTGGGGACTGCTCTCCGACCGTATCGGGCGGGTCACCGTGTTCCGCATCCTGCTGGCGAGCCAGATGCTCGTGTTCGGCATCCTGATGACCGAACGGGACCCGTGGATATTCTCGGCCCTGGTCTGCTACGTGCTGCTTTGCTTCGGCGGCGGCTTCGCGACCATGCCGTCGTTCGTGCTCGATGTGTTCGGTTCGAAGCGCATGTCGACGATCTACGGCGCCATGCTGACGGCCTGGGCGGCAGCGGGAATCTTCGGGCCCTTGTACGTGGGCTACCTGAAGGACCAGTATCCCGACCGGGCGGTCATCTACTGTTTCCTGATCGGCATCCTGATCCTGGGTCTCGGCTACGTCTTCACCTATCTCCTGAGCGACGACCGGCTGCGCGTTGGCAGGCCTACCGTGGCGGATACACTGCGCGAATTCGGCATCGCGCCCGCCCGTTGATCCTCGATCCGCTTGGAAACCAAAACGGGCAAATCCAGCGCCGCCCAAGGTCGTCGCGGCGGAATCAAGTTCGTCCTTCTCCACCACGGCGGCTGTGACAGTGGCGGCTTCCACTACCGCATCGATGCGAACGGCCGAGTCGACGCTGAACTCGACGAGTCGGAACGCGGCCAGCACCCACGAAGCATTGGCATCGTTGTGGAAGGGGATTTCGACGCCGAAGCGCCAAATGACGTGCAATTGGCCGCGTTGCGCAGGCTCCTGCTGAAGCTGAAGTTGCGCTATCCGGCAGCCGAGCTCGGGGCCCACCGACAGGTCCGGGGTGGCGTCGAGACTACCTGCCCGGGCAGGCGCTTCCCGATGAAGGCGCTCGCGGAGTGGTCCCGGACCGGACTCCTAGACGAACGCGACGAAGTGCTTAGGCGGGACTTCGAGGCGCAGTACTCGAAGATCT
>JAPPND010000070.1 GCA_028818795.1 Gammaproteobacteria bacterium
CCGCCCCGCCCGTCTCGACCAGGTGCTCGGCGTCGTACGCCCGTCCGTGCCGCAGGGCGTCGTAAGGGACACCCACCCTCGAGGAGGGGATCGAAGGGGACACCCACCTGGCGAGGGGTCGAAGGGAGGGATCGAAGGGGACACCCACCCGGAGTCGAAGGAACACCCCACCGAGAGAGGGGTCGAAGGGACACCCACCGGAGGGGTCGAAGGGACACCCACCTGGGAAGGGTCGAAGGGACACCCACCTCAGGGAAGGGGACACCCACTCGGTCTCAGTTGTTGATACAGTTGGTCGATCCATCCCGGCTTGGAACCCCATGACCATTGATGACATCGCCGGTGACATGGCGGAAAAGGCCAGTACCCTCGACCCACTGGGTAGGACGCTGCTGTTCTGCCTCGACGATGAGCTGATGCTTGTCGACGGCACGGGCGAGGCCAACGTCGTCTCGATCGTCTCGGGTCAGTCCATCGAAGCCGACTGCACCGTCCGGATGTCCATCGACACCTACGGGAAGCTCCAGCGCAAGGAAATCAAGCCGTTCATGGCCGTGGCATCGGGGAAGATCAAGGTGAAGGGCGACATGTCGATCGCCGCCAAGCTCAAGAAGCTGACCTGAGTGCCCGACGCGGCGATTCGCATCAGGCATCCCGCCACGCTGAGGACCGCGAATGCGGTCGGGACGCTGTTGGAACGATGCGGGATCGTTCCGTTCACGCTGGATGCTGCCCGGATGCTCGACCGTTCCGAGCGGTTAAGTGGATTCGCGCTGTCCGACCCGATGCCACGGGACGGCCTTGCCATGCTCGTGGGCTCGTTGGAGTCGGAGGCAGACTTGAGCCTGTTCGGGAAAGTCGCCATACGCAGCGCGCTGCAGCGGGCTGCGGACGCACGTCACCACGTCGAGCGGGCGTTCTTCGAAAGGCCGGAGATCGCCGACGAGACGATCCGTAATCCGGTGTTCATCGTCGGTGCGCCGCGAAGCGGGACGACGATACTGCACGCGCTGCTCCACCTCGACCGCGACCACCGGGCACCCCTGTCGTGGGAGTGCCTGCTGCCTTATCCTGCGCCACGGCCCGCGGATCACGTCGCCGACAAGCGCGTCGACACCGTGCGACGGGAGTTCGATCGGATCTTCCGGCTGGTGCCGGACTTCAGGAAGAAGCACTACATGGAGGCGGATTCGCCGCAGGAGTGCCTTGCCATAACCGCGCTGAATTTCACCAGCTTCCAGTTCCTGGCACAGGCCTACCTGCCGTCGTACCACGAGTGGTTCGTGGACGCCGACCAGGAGCAGAACCTCCGCTGGCACCGGCGTTTTCTGCAGTTCCTCCAGTCGGGCGGCGTGCGCAGGCCGCGCTGGCTTCTGAAGTCGCCCGTTCACCTCATGCGCTTGCGCGAACTGTTCGCGGTGTACCCAGACGCCCAGGTGATCGTGACGCACCGCCACCCCGACCGGATCGTTCCGTCCACGGCGAGCATCGTCTCATCCATGCGCTCACTTTATTCGGACCACGAGGACACGAGCCGTACGGGGCGCGAGCAATTGCGCATCTGGGCGGGCTACTTCGACCGGTTCCTGCGCGACCGCCCGCAGCACGACGGCAAGGCACAGATCGTGGACGTGCTGTTCGACGACTTCGTACGCGACCAGATGGCCGTGGTGGAGTCCATCTACGCACGATTCGGCTGGCAGCTGCGGGCAGAAGACCGTGCTCGGATGGAGGGTTTTCTGCTTGAGGAACCCCAGGGAAAGCACGGTGTCCACGAGTGGGTCAACGAGTTCTGTCCTCCGTTCGAGTTCGACGCGGAGCAGGGCGGTTGGGGAACCGTGGACAACATCTACTGCTTCTGCCGGTTCCGGCTGGAGCCGCATCAGTACCTGAAGATCACGTTCCGCTCGCCGGAGGCCTGCTACTGGGGTTTGCAGACCTGGAACTACCTCATGCAGTCCACCAACTACGTCGACTTCCCCGTTTGCGTTAACAACGCGCAGGCCGTTGCCGAGTCGGACGGCCGGTACGAGATCTACCTCAGCGACCGCCCGGCACCGCGCAACTGGATCAGGACCGCCGGCTACCGCGAAGGCATCCTGTTCCGCGCGTTGGCTTCTCGCCGAGGCACTCCCGGAGACGCCTCACGTCGAGCTTGGAAGCTGGTGATGCGTCCGGTGGCCCCGTTTGCTGGCGAATCCTCCGCATCATCGGCCGACGATCCTTCCAGAATCCTTCCTCAACTACCGTGGGTGTCCCAATGACCACCAAACCCAACATCCTCTTGATCTTCACCGATCAGCAGCGCGCGGATACCTTCGGCTACGCGGGAGATCCCGTCGCGATCACGCCGATTGCGGATCGTCTGGCGGCGGAAGGCGTTGTCTTTCCAAGGTGCTGCGCCAGTGCGCCGGTATGCATGACGACGCGCGCCAGCCTGATCTCGGGCAAGCCGGTCCACCGGCACGGCGTCTGGTCAATGGCCGACCCCCAACTGCGTCACGGGACGAGTCACGTACGCAATGTTCGGGATGCCGGCTACCACACGGCGGTGGTGGGCAAGACCCACTTCCGGCACGGGCAAACGCACACCCGCGACCACGAGGAGGAGTTGCACGATTGGGGATACGTGGACGCCGTGGAGATCACGGGTCCGGTGGAGTCGATGACGACGGACTCGCCGTATACGGATCACCTGGCGGAAAAGGGTCTTCTCGATGTCCATCGGGAGTACCTGCGGACCTATGTTCGCGGCGAACGCGAGCGCGTACAGCAACCTTGGGAAACGCCGCCGTGCACGCTGCCCACGGAAGATCACCTGGACATGTACATCGCCCGGACGGCGGCGGAATGGGTCCAGAACTACGAGGGTGACGAGCCGTTCTATCTGCAGGTCTGTTTCGGGGGTCCGCACAACCCTTGGGATTCGCCGGCGGAATACCGTCGGCGCTACGACGCCGACAGCATGCCGCTGTCGATCACCGAAAAACAAAAGGGCCCCGTGGCGCCGCTGGTGGAAATGATGCTAGCGGGCGCAGCGGCCAAGCTCGACGAGATGAGTGCGGCCCAGAACCGGGTCATGAAGACCTACTACTACGGAAAAGTGACCCTGATCGATGACGGGATTGGCTTGGTCATCGATGCCCTCGAGCAGAACGGGCACCTGGACAACACCTGGATCGTCCATTCCGCGGATCACGGCGAGATGCTTGCCGATCACGGCCTGATCGCGAAGAAGGTGTTCTACGAAGGCGCCGTCAAGGTCCCCTTGGTGGTGCGTCCGCCGACTGGTGTCGAGGGCTGGGTTAGCGCGGGACTGACCGATCATCTGGATATCGCCGCAACGATCATGGACGCCGCCGGCGCGGAGTTGATCGAGGACAGTCCGGGACGATCCCTTCTGCCTCTCATCGATGCCGGCGCGGGTGACGCGAACGCGCAGCGGCATCGGGCGGCGGTACTGAGCGAATTTGCCGGGCGGGACCCGTATTCCATGGTTCTCACGGACCGCTACAAGATGACGGTGAATACACGCACGCGAGAGCCCTTGGATCTGTACGACATGGATGAGGATCCGAGCGAGCTGCACAACCGTGTCGACGACCCGATGCTTGCGGGCGTTCGCGAGGCGATCGGCGAAGAGCACCTGTCCAAGCTGCTCGTGGACGTCAACTGGGAAAAACTGCCGTGACGGGCCGGGATGAGTCGGTCGCTCATCGAAGCAGCGGTGCCACCTCGTCCATGAAGTGCTGCATGCGGTCGAGGGTTCGAGAGAGCGGCGGACTGCGGAAGTCGAACGATACTTCGTCCACTCCCAGCGCTTCGTAGGCGAGCAGATCTTCGGCGATCTGGGCCGGCTCGCCGGTGAAGCGCAGCCGGTCGTGGCCCGGCGGAACCCGCCCCGGGTCGTAGGAAGGTGCCTTGAAAGCGATCGTGAGGGAGTCGAAATCCCGCCCTTCGGCGGCCGTCAGACGTTTCAACCGTTCCAGCAGCGATCGAAACTCGGATGGTGGCAGCGGCGAAGCGGATGTCGCTCCGACGGGGTGCCAGCCATCGCCGTGGCGCGCCACGCGCCGCAGGGAACGGAGGCTGTGGCCGCCGATCCAGATTGGGGGATGCGGTTCCTGGACCGGGTGCGGGATGCAGTGCAATGCCTCGAAGGCATAGAACTCGCCGCGATGGGTCACCGGATCGCGGGTCCAGCACTTCTTCAGTATCTCGAGGTACTCGTCGCTCACCCTGCCGCGGTCGTCGAAATCGGCTGCTCCGAGCGCCTGGAACTCTTCGCGCATCCAGCCCACGCCGACGCCGACCGTCAGCCGCCCCTTGGACAGGACGTCGATGGTGGCCAGCATCTTCGCCGTTAGAAGCGGATTTCGGTGGGGGAGGATCATGACGCTGGTGACGAGGCGCGCACGCGCCGTGACACCGGCCACGAAAGCCAATAGCGAGAGCTGCTCCAAGGCGTCGCCCTGACCAGGGACTCCGCCGTCGACCGTGTAGGGATACTTCGACCCCACTTGAACGGGGAACACGATGTGGTCGCCAACCACGATGGTCGCGTACCCCATCGACTCCGCGCCGTGCGCGATTGCCGCAATCGCACCGGGTTCGGCCAACGGGCCCCGTGTCGGCAAGTAGATTCCGTATCTCATGTGTCTTGTTCCAGGTTCGTCCATCTAAGTAGCTGATTTCGGGCATTGGGTAAAGGGACACCCACCGTCATTCTGGCGTTCTGCGTTCTGTAAAGGGACACCCACCCTCGCTTGGCAACGCGTTGGCGAAGGCCCCATGTTTGTTTGTGGACGCCGACCGCCCTTTCGTAGGGACACCCACCACGTTTGTGGCATTGGCAGAGGGACACCCACCGTCGCGTCTGGCAACGCGTTGGCGAAGGCCCCATGTTTGTTTGTGGACGCCAACCGTCCTTTCGTAGGGGACACCCACCACGTTTGTGACTGGTGCGCAGTGCCTCGGACGACGTTCGCTTGGTGTTGATCGGGAACATCGATGGGATCGTCGGCATGACATGCCGTTGCTCACGCACGCCGGCAAGAGCTTCGCGGCGTCCCTCGGATGCTGCGGAGATTCACCTACAACAGGGGCATGACCTCGGTGGCGAACCAGGTCTTGTAGTCGGCACCGACGGGAGCCGAGCGCAGTATGCGAGGGATCGGTTCGCCGGGTCTGGGCATCGGAACCGGGTGCGGAACGACGATGTCGGCCCTGCCGGTGATCTCGATGGCTTGACGCAGTTGCGCGGCAATGTCCTGCGCCGTTCCGAACAACGAGAACGAGCCTGCGGTCTCGTCGTCGAGGAATTCCACGAGATTGCCCGACGCGACGAGGTCAGGGGCGTGATGGAAGTCCGGATAGACGCGGCGCTTCAACTCTCCGACGGGTGGTCCGTTCCAGGGCAAGCCCGGGATCTCGAACAGGGCGGGCGAATACTCGTAGTATCCCGCCGCCATGGAGCGCGAGATCGCACTAATGTCGACGGGGTCGTCGCTCGCTACGGTGTGGAAGATCAGTCCAATGCCGATCGTGTCAGGGTTTCGTCCCGCCACCTTCGCTCCGCAGCGAACGCGTGCCATGGCGGCTCTGAGGTTTTCCGGATGCCGTCCGACCCGGAGGAATACGCCGTCGGCGACCCGAGCGGCCATCTCGATGGTCTTCGGGCCGCCCGCCGCGATCCATACCGGTACCGGCCTGTTGTGGCGGAGGCGGGCGGGCCGGACCGCGCCGATCTGGACTTCCTCTCCCGCGAGCAGGCGTTTCGCCAGAACCGTGGCTTCCACGAGTTCGACGACCCGCGCGGGGCGCAATCCAAGCCAGCGCACGGCCGTATCGCCGATACCGTAGGTTAGAAGGGCCCGGCCTCCCGAGATCTCGTCGAGCGTCGCGATGGAACTGGCCGACGTGGCCGGGTGATGGAGTACGGGGTTGTCGAGCAGCAGCCCGAGCCGTATTCGCGAGGTCTGCCCTGCGGCAACAGCGAGCTGCATGTAGGGGTCGGGGCGCGACAGCGGGTTCCAGGGGATGAGTGCGTAACCGAATCCAAGCTCCTCCGCACGCCCGACGTCAGCGGCGAAGGCTTCCGTGGATGTCCAGTCGAAACGGTTTAGGCCGAACTCGGGGGTACTTTCCATCTGGCGCCAGCCTATCATCGTTGCCCGAATGGCCTCGGGCCTTGTCGGTTCGGGTCTGGATGCTCCCTTGCTCGCTTGCTAGTCGTTCCACCATGGGCTGTCCGAGAACGGGCGCAGGTCGAGTTCGTGGGTCCACACCGAACGGTGCTGCTGGGCAATGTGCCAAAACGTGTCCGCTATCTTGTCGGGCCGCATAAGACCATCGCCGCGGCTTTCCCGCATCTCCTGGTAGCGCTCGGGCCCGAGCATCTTGCCGAGCGTATCGGGTGCGTCGACAGCGCCGTCTACGACAAGGTGCGCGACGTGGATGCCCTTCGGGCCGTACTCCGCGTTCAGTGTCTGGCAAAGCAGCCGTCGTCCACCCATGGCGGCGGCGTGAGAGTGCTGTCCCGGGTTGCCACGCATGGCGGCGGTCGCCGAGGTGACCAGCAGATTGCCGTGGCCTCGTCCCGCCATGAGGGGGCACACGGCCTGTGCGAAGCGAAACAGTCCGAAGGTGGCGAGCCGCCAGCCCATCTCGAAGGCTTTGTGGGACGTGTCCTCGAGCGCTCGGTTCCCGATCTGCGCACCGAGGTTGTACACGGCGACTTCGACGGGCCCGATGTCCGTCTCGACTGCGTCGACGCGACTTTCGATGCTCCCCTCTTCAATGGCGTTCAGCAGGTAGCCCGATGCAGTGCCTCCGTCGGCTTCGATCAGTGAGACAAGCCGGTTCATACCGTCCTGGTCGCTGCGGCGACACAGTACCGCGTGGTAGCCCTCTCGGGCGAAGCGCCGGGCCACATTGCCGCCGATGCCGGCACCGGCACCCATCACGAGGCAAACAGGTTTCATGTCGTTGATCCTTTGCTGAGCAGGAGAAGCCCGACGGCGACGGTGGCGCCCATCCGCCTCCGGTCGGAGCGGCGCTGACATTGTGGCACAGCGTTCGGTCCGGCGGATGCCGACCGGCGGGTCCCTAGCGGCCTCCTTGTCGGTGGGTGTCCCTATTGGCCCTCCCGGGGGTGGGTGTCCCTATTGCCCCTGAACGCGCGGTGGGTGTCCCTGTGGTGGGTGCCTGTGGTGGGTGCCTGTGGTGGGTGCCTGTGGTGGGTGTCCCTATTGAAGCGGAGGTGGGTGTCCCATGGTCCTACGGAGGTGGGTGTCCCATGGGTGGGTGTCCCATGGTCCTCATGGTCCTGCGCCATGGTCCTGCGCGACAGGACGGCAGGGTCTTGTGGGCTAGGAACTCGGGGAAAGTGCGCGAGCGAGCCGTCGTCGCGGGCTAGTATGCTCTCCGAACGGTGGGGAGGAACCGCATGTCCGTCCGTGTCCTGATCGCGATGCTGTTGGGGTTGTTCGTTGGCGCCGTTGTGGGCGGGCTCAGCGGGGGCTTCGGCCAGGCGGTGTTCTACGGCGGTCTGATCGGGTTGCTTGGTGGGTGGCTCGTCGATTTGAACCGGCGCGTGAGACGCTTGGAGTCTGGCGAAGAAGCGGACGCTGTAGATTCTTGGCACACGGATCGTGCCCGCAAGGACAAGGTTCCGGAACCCGCCCCGCCTGCCGCGAGCGTACGCACGGCGGCGCCGGCGACGTCGGGCGTGGCGAAACGTGCCGATCCCCCGGAATCGGCACGGGAGCCGACGGCCGGCTCGGTCTGGGAAACGGGGGCACGTCCTCACCGGCTAGAACAGGAACCGGACCCCTCCCTTGTGAGTCGAGTACTCGCCGTAGCGAGGAGCTGGTGCACGACCGGCAATGTACCGGTCAAGGTCGGTGTCGTGGTGGTTCTCTTCGGCGTCGCGTTCTTCATCAACTACGCCATCGAGCGGCAGCTGTTCTCGTTTCCGGTATGGGCCCGGCTGTCCTGTGTGGCGCTATTCGGGGGGGTCATGCTGGCCATCGGCTGGCGCTTGCGGAAAACGCGCGAGGTCTATGCGCTGAGCCTCCAGGGCGGCGGCTTGGGCGTTCTCTACCTGACGACATATGCCGCGTTCGAGTTCTACGCCCTCCTGCCGGCAACGGTCGCGTTCGGCGCAATGGTGGTTGTCACCGTGGCGACCGGTATCCTCGCCCTGGTCCAAGACTCCCGCGTGCTAGTCGTGCTGGGGGTTGCCGGTGGATTCCTGGCACCCCTCCTGGCCGCGACCGAGACCGGAAGCCATGTGCTGCTCTTCAGCTACTACGCGGTGCTGAACGCGGCGATCGTGGGCATCGCCTGGTTCAAGGCGTGGCGGCCTCTCAACCTGCTAGGGTTCGCGTTCACCTTCGTGATCGGCAGCCTGTGGGGCTACCAGGCCTATCGGCCGGAGCACTTCGCGACGACGGAGCCATTCCTAGTGCTCTTCGTGCTGATGTACATCGGCATCGCGGTCCTCTTCGCCCTCCAGCGCCCGCCGAACCTGCGGGGCTTCGTCGACAGCGCGTTGGTGTTCGGGACGCCGCTGGTCGGATTCACGCTGCAGACCCGGATCGTGGAGAGCGAAGCGGGCCTCGCATGGACGGCAGGCGGCCTGGCGGCCCTCTACGCCGTGCTCGGAGTATTCGTTTGGAGGATCAAGGATCTCCGCCTGCTGGCATTGTCGTTCGGCGGGTTGGGGCTCTTGTTCCTGGCGACGGCGTTCCCGCTTGCTCTCGACGACCGCTGGACCTCGGTTGCTTGGGGGGTTCAGGCCGCGACGCTTGCGTGGTTCGGTGTACGCAACGGCTCTCGGCTGCTGATATTCGCGGGCGCCGCGCTGCACGTTGCCGCGGTGGTGGCTCATGTCCGTACCGGACTGTTCGAACCGGCGACTACGCCCGTAGTGAACGGGCTCTTCCTCGCCGGGATCCTGTTGTCGCTTAGCGCCTGGGTGATCGCTTGGAGCTTCGACAACAGCCGGCTGTCACCCCAGTTGCGGTTGTTGTGGACGCAGGTCGCGCAGGGCATGGCGATCATCTGGTGGTCTTGGTCCGGTGTGCGCGAAGTTGTCCGATTCGTGGACGAATTGACCGTTGGCGCGTGTCTCGGCTTTGCCGCCGTCTCGGTCATCGCGGCCATGAGCGTCGCAAAGGCAGTGAGATGGCAGCGCCTCAACGACGTGGGCTTGACACTGCTGCCCGCCATGGTGCTGCTGGTCTTATCCGATCTGGCCATCCTCACCGATGGACATCCTTTGGGGAACTTCACCTGGCTCGCCTGGCCGTTTGCGTTTGGTGTCCAGTACGCGTATTTGCGCTATCGCGAGACCGGCTATCCGGACCTCGCACCGGTCTGGCACGTTGGCACGTATTGGGTGCTGGCGTTGCTGGTGGTCAGCGAAGCCCGGTGGCTCGTCGGGACAGTGGCCGACGGCGAATGGCCTCTCGTCGCGGCGGTCGTGTCGGCGGCGATCTTGGCATGGACGACGAATGCTGCGCGCGGGAGACTGGCTTGGCCGCTGGACCACCATTGGCGGGCGTATTCCAGTGCGGGAATACGCGTGGTTGCCGTAGCGGCCGCGATAGTGGTCGTCGTAGCGAGCTTGACATCCGATGGGAGCGCCGCGCCGATTCCGTATCTGCCCCTGTTCAACCCCCTGACGATTGGTGCCGTGGTGGCGTTCGGTGCCGTTTGGCTATCACTTGGAGTCGAGGTGCGCCGACGGGAATCGCGTGTCATTGCCCCGTTGTACTGCCTCGTCGCCCTTGTCCTGCTATCCATGGAGGTAGCACGGGGTGTGCATCACTTCGCGGACGTTCCCTTCACCACCGCTGCCTTGGCCGGATCGGCGGTTTTCCAAGCCGGGCTGTCCCTGGTCTGGGGCACCGCAGGGCTCGCCGGCATGATCGTCGGTGCCGTTCGGAAGCGCCGGGAGGTCTGGATCGGCGGTGCGGTCGTGATGGGCATCGTCATCGTCAAGCTGTTCGTCGTGGAACTTGGCAATGTGGGCACGTTGAGCCGCGTGGTCTCGTTCCTCGGGGTGGGGCTGTTGCTGCTCGTCGTGGGCTACTTCGCACCGGTTCCCAAGGGCCGCAGCGGTGAATCCGCGGATTCCCTAGCGCCGACGGCGCCCGGGCCGGACGAGCCGGCTTCCTGAACAGCCGGACGGGACAAGCCCGTCCCGTACGCCCGGTGCAATCCGTCGAGATTGCGTCGGAAGGGCGTTCAGTCCATCGGAATCCGAATGACGATGCCACCCATGACCTCGCCGACCTTCAAGTCGCGCCGCGGCGAGTCCTTGTGGCTGTTGTGGCAGGTCACGCAGGCCTCGACTACGGCGAAATCCGGATAAATGGCGGTGAAGTATCTGTCGCCGCCGAGATCCTCTTCGCCGTAGAAGTTCTCGCCCGGATTGTCGGCCACATACTCGAGGCCCTCCTTCTCGAGGGGCGTGCCGGGACCGCTCTTCTTGTTGATGGGTGCCAGCGAGAGCAGGGAGTAGGAGAACTCGTCGGTTTCGTCCATGACCCGCTCGGCGCCGAAACGGAACATCTGCGACGGGAGCGGCAACGCCAGGTCGTCGTCGTAGTGCTCCGAGGCGGTGAGGACTTCCTCGTCGATGGTGAGTCGCTGCACGACCATGCGCGTATAGACCTCGCGGTCGGCAGACATCACCTGGTAGAGCATATCGGCGACACGCTGAAAGGGCACCCCCTCGGACGCCGCCACTGCGGTGGCGAGAGTGGCGAAAAGGGCAACCATCGAGAGTGATCTTCGTTTCATGGCGGCGTTCCTCCTTTGCAGGATTGGGCTGGCGCCGGAGCAGTAGTGGTCAACCATCGGTGACGGCTTGGTCTCGTGTCCGGCTTACTGCCCAATCGATGCTCTCCACGTGAATCTTGGGCCTGTCGGTGAAGTTAGCCTCGATCAGGGGGACGTCCGCAAGGGCATCCAACGAGAACTGCAGGCTGTGGCAGTCGAGGCACACGGGTCGGATCATCCTCTCGTTGGGTCGCAGGCTGTCGTTCTGGTTGTGGCTGGTGACGACCCTTCCGCGTTGTTCGGTCTTTGTCATGTGGCACGTGGCGCAACTGACCCCCGCGCCGGGGGGCGCCGTGCCGGCGAGTTCGTTTCGCCACAGCTCGTAGTGCGCGCTCTCGAAGTACGCACGCGTGTGCGGGTCGTCGTGGCACGACGAACAGGCCTCGACCGCGGCATGCCGCGTGTCGGCGCTGTGGGGAGCGTGACAGCTACCGCAATGGAGCGATCGGTGCACGGCGTCCGGCTTCATCGGAAGCCGAGCTTCGGCGACTGTCATACGCAGCGGGAGGACCGGGTCGGAAAGCCAGTCCGCGACCGCATCCGGGACGAGGCCTTCAAGCCCGAGGCTTGAAAGCCCGCGTCGCGGGTCGCGTGGTTGCGCGATTTTCGGGTGTTGGCGCATGCCGTGGCGGCCCAATGCGAGGGTTCTCGTCTGGGGGCGGTGGCAATCCTCGCACACCGCCAACGATGGGGTCTCGATCCAATTCGCTTCGACGGTGCCGGTGTTCCCGTCTCCGCCTGTTGCATGGCACCCACCGCAGTTGACGTCGGCGGCCGCGTGGCCCGAACCCGACCAGTCGTCGAGTATTCCGGGGGCGGCGAGTGCGTTGGCCGGGGCCACGGCGTCGTCTCGCGTGAGCGCCACCTCGGCCGGGGCCCCTTGCCCGCGGCCGAGCGCGGAGAGCCCGTGGATGGGCGAGGCTGCGAGCCAAGGCTCGTCGGCGTGCTTGACGAGGAAATCCTCGTAGAGCGCGCGATTGTCGTGGAAGTTGTGGCAACCCGCGGATGCGCAGGTATCGAACGTCGCCGCCGCGTGGCTCGGTCGATGGGCGCGGACATCCTGGTCGCCTTCCGAATGGCAGGCCGAGCAGAAGTCCAAGGGCAGGGTGACCGCGCCGGCCAGAGTGATCTCCGGTCGATGCTCGATGTGGCAGGTCGTGCAGAGCCGGGCATCCAGCTTCTCCCAATAGACCGCCATTCTCGGATTGCGGAATTCCCTGCGCGGGTGGCTGTCGTCGGCGTCGTCCAGTTCGTCTTCGTGGCAGTTGCGGCAGGCCTTGTTGACTGCCTGTTCGGCCGCCACCGCGTCCGCGAACGCCGTTGTGCCGTGGCAGGTCTCGCAGGACATCTCGAGTTGATGGTGGGCGTCGGTTGTGGCGCCGATCAGAAGCACGCGGCGGTCCCCGCCCACGAACAGCGCCGTCGCGCCGAACGCGCCGGCGATCAAGGCCACCGTCACCAGCAACCAGATGATCCGCGCGGGCATGCCCTCGGCTCCTCAGAAGGAGTAGGCGGTGAGAATGTGGACCACCAACAGCGCGGGCAGCGGACACAGTGCCACCACGTGGAGGCGGATCAGGGCGCGCCGCCGCTTGCCTGGCGTGCCCAATCCGACGAGTTGCACACCGGATGCGACGCGAAGGGCAACTTCGCTGAGCGCTCCGGAGAACACCACGACGAGGTAGCAACCCATTAGGAGGGCATTCAGGTTGGCACCGAAGCGGAAGCCGGTGTGTGCGAACAAGGCGACCAGGCAACTCACCCCGAGCACGAAATGGGTTAGCCGCCAGGGGTGGGAACGGGCGACCCGGACAACCAGGCGCTTCTTGACGGTCACGGCGATCGAGAGACCCAGGAGGCTGAGCCCGAGCAGCACGTAGCCGCTCCATTCCTGCCAGGTGCCGTCGAACCACAGGTTGCGCAGGATGCTCGGTCCAAAGCTATCGGGGATCGGCACACGGGGCGCCACGAGCGTGGCGACGACTGCGCCCACGGCGACCCCGGACAGCACGAGGCGAAGCTTTCCGAACCGCGCCGCCTCGGCTCGTGCCGCCTGGATGATGGTGCGTTGGATTTCGGCGATCGTTCCCGCCACCTCGCGACCGATCAGATCCATCCTGCGAAGTTGGGCGATCCTGTGGCGCTCTTCCTGGAGTTCGCGGTCGGGGAATAGATCGGGGAGGATGTCGCAGGCATCCACCAGGCTCAGCAACGCCACGTCCCGGGCATCGGGAATCTCGTCCGAGAGCACGTCGGCGAGGCGCTTCTTGATCCGCTCTACGACGCCGTGATCGATCGTCGGGTAGCGCACCGAGCGAAGCAGGCGAAGGAAGCGATCCTCTCTCTTGGCTAGCACCCCCTTCGTGACAAGCGCCGTCAGCGCCGCCTCGCGGATGGCCTCGACATCGTCCTCCGAGAGCGAGCGAATCCATGCCTGGGTGTCCGCGGTGTCCTTGCGGGCAACGACCTTGGCGAGCACCCGATCGAGAAAGGAGATCCCGGTCGGATTGGGGTCTGTGACCACCAGTGACTCGAGGTCGGTGTCGATGCGATAGGCGAAGGCGAGGTCGAGTAGAACGGCCCCGGCAAGGGCGCACTCCAAGGCGTATTGCCGCACCGGGAGGAACGTTCCCTGCTCGTCGCCGAGCAAAAGGAGCATTTCCTCGGTAAACGTCAGCACACGTTGATCCAAGCGAGACCCCGCGCGCCAGAATCCTTCAATCCATTCTACGCCCGTCGAGCGCAAGGGTTGTACGGACCGGGCCTTCCGGTCCGATCGGGAGTGGCCGTTCCCAAGGATTCGTCGCGTTGTGAGGCCGAGCCTTCGGGCGAGGCCTAGGCTTTCGCGGTTCGCGTCGGAACAGTTATGATTGCGCCGTTGGAAACACGGGGAAACCATGTTCGACAAGCGCAAGGACAGCAGTTCAACGCCGACAATTGAGCGCAAGCCATCGCCCGAGCAGCCTCGGCAATCCGCCGCGCCTGCGAAACCGGTCCCATCGATGATTGGGCGGACCGTGGCCATCGAGGGCACGTTGACTGCGCAGGAGGACATCCTCCTGGAGGGCCGCTTCAACGGCGAGGTGGTGTTGATGGAAAACGCCCTGGTCGTTGGCCAATCCGGTGACATCCGTGCGGATATCAAGGCAAAGAACGTCACCATCCACGGCAAGGCGAACGGGGACATCAAGGCCTCGGACCAGGTTGAGATATCGGCTTCGGGATCGATGCGTGGAGACATCCTGAGTCCGAGGGTGATTCTCCATGACGGCGCCAAGTTCAAGGGTCGGATCGACATGGAGCCGGAGGGTATCGAAAAGGCCGCCAAGCGTACGACGGGCGCGAAAGGTCCGGCCAAGTCCGCTGACACGCCGGCTAGCGGTCCGAAGAGCCCGGTTGCAAGCGATGCGCCGGCGAGCAACGCCAATCCTGCCGAAAGCCGCGCCCGCGCGTGATGCTCTCCTGAGCGCGGGGCGACACCGCCATGCGAATGTCGTCCGCGCTCCTGCCTCGAGCGTTCGAGCTGGTTGGTCAGGGGCGCAAGTTCACGGTTCTTGATCTGGGGTCGCCGACACCCCAGAGCGTTCGGTTCTTCAACCAGTTCAGCTGCCAGGTCTACTTCGCCGGACTCCTCGACGCGGACGGCGAGGAAGACGAAGGCACGCCTCTGGAGTTGCCGGCGGACATCAGGTTTGATGTCTGCCTGTTCTGGGATGTCCTCAACTACCTAAACGGCGAAAGCCTTGACCGCGTTGCGAAGGTAGTGACGGATCATTTGAACGACGAATGCCGCGGACACGCTTTCTTTGCGTTCTCCCAGTCGGTTCCTTACAAGGGGCTGAGGTTCGGCATCGAATCCGTCGACAGGCTGGTGGTTGAGCGGGACCCCTGCGTGGTTCCTCACGTCCACACGTGGAAGGATCTGGAGGCTACGCTTTGGCCGTTCACGAATGCGGCCGCGACGCTGTTGCAGGGAAACCGACAGGAATTGCTGCTGGTCAACCATTCGCTATAGCCAGCGTGCCTTCCGCCGCGAGACAGCCGCGGCCGGCAGGCTCCCGTACGCTGGGACGACCATCTTCTGGTGTATGCCTTCGCCGCGGCCATTGGATTCGCGACGACGGTCGCCGAGCCGTCGCTGATCGCGGTCGCGCTTCAAGGCCGAGCAGGGTCTCCGGTGCCGGCTGTCCTCCGACCCCATAGAGAGTGGGGCGGTGCGGCGTGCAGGGCGGTGGGGATGGTGACGCTGCGCCGCCTCGTGCTGGGCCGTTCTCCGGACCTAGATCCACCAGGTTCCGTTAGACGCTCGACGTTTGGAGCGGGAAACGGGGTTCGAACCCGCGACCCCAACCTTGGCAAGGTTGTGCTCTACCACTGAGCTATTCCCGCTTGAGGCCGTGCATTCTGCCCGATTGGTGCATCGATGACAAAGTTCACCGTGCATCCATCCGGAAGACGGCAAATCCGGGCCGACCGGCCCCGGGGCCCAGCACTGCCGCTCTTTGTTCGGGGTCGGTGATGCGGACGGCGCGTCGCTCGTAGATTGAATCGCCGATCTTTATTCGCACGCGGTCGTCTCGAGCCACGTTCCGTGGCCAGACCTTGGTGTCGCATTCGCGGCAGCCGACGTAGAGCTTCCCGTCGTCCGCCCATGCGGAAACGGTAATCGAATGTGGCACGAGATAACGTGTGCGCGTCTCGACCCACGCTCGCGTCCGCCCTTTGATGAACGCCCAGTCGGTATCCTGGTCGACGGCGAGGGTGCCACTCAGACCAGTCCCCGGACGTCGCTCCACGGGATCGATGGGCAAAACGATGGCGATGACGTAGAGAACGATGACAAGAACTGCGACGACAACAGCAACGCGTTTCATCGATTGGCTCCGATTGCTGTCCGCGACGCCCTAAGATAGTCGCATCGAGTGTCTTGGGTCGAATCGATGGGACGAGTCGCTGCATTGGTCGCCGCCGAGTGGGCGAAACGCCGATGGTGGATGAACCTGCTTTTCGTGTTCTGCCTCTACATGACCTTCGTGTACATTCCCTTCGACCTGTTCCTAAAGCCCGTCGCCGCCGACCAAGAGGTGTGGTTCGGCTTCACGTTGCAGGGCTGGTGGGCCAAGGCGACGGAACCCCTGCGCTGGCTGATCTACGGCGCCGGCACCTACGGATTCTGGAAGATGAAGCGTTGGATGTGGCCTTGGGCCGCCGTCTATGTGGCCCAGGTCGCCGCCGCGATGTTCCTCTGGAACATCATCGACCCAGGAGGTGCCGGTTGGGTTGCGGGGACAGTCGCCGGTGCCCTGTTCCTCATCCCGACGTGTTCATCGTCGTCGACGTCTTCGGCCATGCCGGCGCGGATTGGGTTGAGGTCGTCATAGGCGATGGATGCCCACATGGCGCGTTCGTCGGGGAGACCCTTGGAACGGAAGCGACCCTGCCAAGAACGACCGGTGCAGTCATCCTCGAGGTTTGCACGGCGGGCAATGGGTTCGTTGAGGCAGCGCATGTACCAGGACAGGTCGCCCAAGCGGTCGCGAAGGGCCGCGAGGCGGTCGGTGTCGTCGAGCAGGGCAGCAACGCTGGGTTCGAACTGGTCGGGCCGTTTGGGCGGGTGCAGGCGAAGCCAACGGCGTGCGACCTCCTCGTTCTCTAGTTCGAAGCGTTCTTGAGGCGTGTAGTTAGCGGTTATGTGGTAGTGGTTGGACATGACGGCGTAGGTACAGATGTGGACGGTGAAAAGCTCCGCAAGTTCGAGTAGGCGGTCTTCGATCCAAGCACGGCGATGGGAAAAGTCTCGCCCGGTGTGAGGATCCTTGCCGCAGAGCAGGGCGCGACGGACGCAGCGGGAGCCGAGGTGGTAGATGCCACCGTTCTCGCGGTCGACGATTTCGGATCGCGGTCGAGTCATGGGTTGATTGTTGTCGACTGCGGACCTCTGGCGCGACGGCCGATCGCCGTAAATCGTGTGAGAAATCACTGGAATCGCCGTAGTCAAAGACCCAAGCCGTGTGTCGGTCGTCGGCCATGCTGGGTGGTTGGTGCGCCCCCAACACGACCGGTGGCGATGAGCGTTCGTGCGTTAGCAGCGGCATGTGGCGCCACCGTGGATTCCCGTCAGCCACTACTGTCGGTCCGGCACTCAGGCGGTGGGTCTCCCATTGGGCCGTCTACATCAACCCCGCAGGCGGTGGGTGTCCCATCTGCATCTCCACCATCTGCCGCCAGGAGGGTGGGTGTCCCATCAGCCGCCCACATCAGCCGCCTCCAGGAGGGTGGGTGTCCCATCAGCGGCCCACCATCAGCGGCCTCACATCAGCGGCCCACCATCAGCCGCCCATCTGCCGCCATCTGCCGAGATCCCATCACCCGAGGGCAGTTGGTCTGTCGGTTCGGCGGCAGCGGCTGCTGGTTGGATGACGAAGCCGCAGTCGCCGTATTAGGCGGATTGCAGTTCGACGAACGCTCGGTAACGGCCGTTCGGGTCGCTGAGCAGACTCTTGGGAGAGCCCTGCTCGACGACCCTTCCGTCCTCCAGAAAAACGACTCTGTTGGCGCGCGCCACGGTCGACAGTCGATGCGCGATGACCACGACAAGCTTGTGCTTGGCGGCCTCCTCTAGGGCCGCGACGAGATACGACTCGGTCTCGGGGTCTAGGGCAGAGGTGGGTTCGTCGAGGATGAGAATACTCGCGTCCTGAAGCAGGCCGCGGGCGATGGCGATTCGTTGCTTCTGGCCGACGGACAGCTTGCTGGTCACGGTACCCAAACGCGTGTCGTAGCCTTCGGGAAGCCCGGCGATAAAGGCGTGGGCACCCGCGATTCGGGCGACACGCTCGACTTCAGTGCGCGTGGCGTCGGGTTTGGCATAGCGGATGTTGTCGAGAATGGAATCGGAGAAGAGCTGTGTCTCTTGGAATACATACGCGACCTGGCGTCGCAGGCTCGTGACCGAGATGCTTGCAGCGTCGACCCCGTCGATCATGAGGGTGCCTTCGGTGGGCGCGTGGAACGCGGGCAGCAGGTGCGCGAGGCTGGTTTTGCCGGCGCCTGTAGGGCCGACCAGGGCGACGATGTCGCCGATCTTTGCAGCCAGATCGATGTCTGCGAGAGCGCGCCGGCCGTCGGGGTAGACGAGCCCGACACGCCGCATTTCGAACCCGTCGCGGACTCGCTCGATACGCTTTCCGGTCGCATACGATTCGCCTGGCAGGTCCATGAGGAAGAACACGCGACGCACGCCGGGGATGTTGTGCTGGATTCGAATCCAGACGTAGGGAATCGCCGTGAGCGCCCCCGAAAACCAAGCGTAGTAGTAGATCAGGACGGCGTAGTCGCCGGGCGTCAGGACCCCTTCGATCACCCGCGCGCTGATCAGGTAGAAAGCCACGACGCCGAGTAGCCCACGCGCCACGGCCATCGACGCCCGGACCATGATGCTGACCAGTACCTGACCACGGAAACGCTTAAACGACTCGTTGCTGTGTCGATCGAACCGACCTCGCTCTTGGCGGTTGCCGCCTAGGCTCTGCACCGCCAAGACGTTGCTCATGCCTTCCTCGACGTTGCCAGTGGTCACGGCACCCGCCGCGCGACTGGCTTGGCTTTTGCGTCGCATGAGCCGGGGAAACGGGATGATCGCGAGCCACTGCAGGGGAAGAATGAAGAGCGCGAGATAGACGACTTCCGGTGCATCGCCGTAGTTGAACGACATCACCAGGAGGATGACGAAGGCGGTGATGATGGCGAGCACGGGCGACATGATGAACTGGTAGAAAACGTTGGTTAGCGCCGGCGTGTCGTACATCACCCGGTAAAGACTGTCGCCGATTCGCTGATCGTTCAGGGTGCGCATCGGCAGGGCCTGGATACGTTCGAACAACTGGGCCCGGAGCAGGTGGTTCAACGCCTGGGTGAGACGCAATTGCAGCCGGAACTCGACGAACCCGGCGATGCCGGCGAATTTGCTGAACGCGGCATTCGCCTCGTTCTCGGTCTGGGTGGCCGTATCGTGACCCTCCTCGAGCTGGGCTTCGGTGAAGTCCGTTGCCGTTCCGAATGCGCCGAAGGCGATCACCAGCACGGCACCCAACCCCACGACCCAGAGCATCATCTCGGCGGGTCCCATGCCATCGAGGAAGCGCACGAACGGGGCGAAGTAGACGGGGAAGGCGTCGGGATCGGTGGGTGTCCCCAACACCACGTGGTCGACCACAATCTTCAGCGGCCACGGCAGGACGAGCGGCGACAGCAGGGACAACCACATGAGCAGGAACTTGGCGGCGAACCGTGCCTTGAAGTAGCCGATGTACGAGACCGCGCGCATGACCAGTGCCAGGGTCTCGCGGAAGTCGGTGTCCGTGCGGACGTCAAGCGGGCTGGCGGCCGCATCGAGCCGTCGTTCCTGGTCACGATGGGATCCGGGTGTAACGGATCCCGGAGTGGGCGTCCCCTTGAGCGTCGCCGGGGTGTGTGTCCCCTCAAGCATTGCCCGCCCTTGAGCGCTTCGGTAGTGGGTGTCCCTTCAAGCACCTCCCTTTGAGCGTTTCGGGGGTGGAGGATTGCGGAGTGGGTGTCCCCTCAAGCATCGTTCCTCGAGCCTTGCTTCGGTAGTGGGTGTCCCCTCGTGCATCGCCTGGAGTGGGTGTCCCCTCAAGCGTTCCCGGAGTGGGTGTCCCCTCGAGCGTTCCTCGAGCGTTCCGGGAGTGGGTGTCCCTTCGCGCATCCAGCGTCCCGGTAGTGGGTGTCCCCTCGAGCATTTGCCGTTACCCCGCCACGACCTGCTCGGACAGCGCGGCTTCGGTCTCGACGAATCGGCGATAGCGACCGTCGGGGATCGCCATGAGTTCGTCGTGATTGCCCTGTTCCGCGATCCGGCCGGCCTCGAGGTAGAGAATCCGATGCGCCTGGCGAATCGTCGAGATCCGATGGGTGATGAGGAAGATGGCGCGGCGGCGCTGCCCATCGGCACCTCTTGCCCAGTTGTCGAGACGGTTGAGGACCCGGTGCTCGGTCGCCGCGTCCAGCGCGGCCGTGGGTTCGTCGAGGATCAGGATCTGGGCGTCCTTCGCGATGGCCCGGGCGATGGAGAGCCGCTGACGCTGGCCGGTCGATAGCTTCCCGCCCCGGTCGCCGAGCAGGGTGTCGAGCCCATCGGGGAGGCCCGCCACGTAGTCGTCGACGCAGGACACGTAGACGGCTTGGCGGATCTGCTCGTCGGTGGCGTCCGGGGCCGCGTAGCGCAGGTTGTCACGCACGCTCAAGGCGAACAGCACGTTTTCCTGCAAGGCGATCGAGACGTTGCGTCGCAGGCTCTCGACGTCGATCCGGCGCAGATCGACGCCGTCGATTGCGATGCTGCCGGCGTCGGGATCGAACAGCCGGGTGAGGAGGGCCATCAGCGTGCTTTTGCCCGATCCGGTTGGCCCGACGATCGCCGTGATTTCGCCGAGACGGGCGGTGAAGCTCGCATCGCGCAGTACCGGGCGGTCGGCTTGGTAGGCGAACGCCACCCGGTCGAACCGAATGTCGTTGGCGACACTCGGCATCGGCACCGCGTCGGGAGCGTTCACGACGTCGGGTTCGATGTCGAGGATCTCGAACACCCGGTCGAGTCCCATGGCCATATCCTGGGCGTTGGTCCACTGCCGCAACACCCCGCCCACTACATTGCTGCCGCTTATCAGTTCGTCGCGGGCCCACTGGAACGCACCGAGGTTCCAGCGCACGAAACTCAAGCCCACGAGGCCGATCAGCACGGCGGCGAACGCTTCCCGGTTCTCGGCGGCCCAGACCGCCATGAAGAACTCGCCGGCGAGCAGGATGGTCCCGGCGAAGGTGAACATGATGATCGAGACGCCGGCGACCAGCGACCGGATGCGGTACGCCGCGTTGAAGGCCACCACCGAGTCGGCTTCGAAGCGTTGCTGCTCCGCGTCCTCGGCGCTGCAAGCCTTGATGACGCGCATCGCGCCGAGCACCTCCTGGGTGCGCGAGGTCAGGTCCGAATTGGTCTCCCGCGCCGTGAGCGAACGCGACCGGACGCGCCGGGAGAACCACCGGCCCCAGAGAATCGCGATTCCCGCGATCGTCGCCCCCATCAGTCCGAGCATCGGGTCAAGCGCCGCGATGAAGGTGATCGTCGTGGCGTAGGTCGTTGCCTGGGTCGCGACGGACACCAGCATGCCGACGATGGCGGTCACCTGCGCGCTGTCCTGGTAGATCCGATAGACCGAATCTCCCACCCGATGGTCGCCGTGGTAGCGCAGCGACAACTGATGCCAGCGTTCCACCAAGGCGAGGCGGAGGTCCTGGTTGATGCGCTGCAGTATCCACACGTTGTAGTAGGGCAGCCCATAGGCGAGGGGAAAGGTGAGTGTCCCTATGGCGAAAACGAACACGATGTAGATCCACTGCAGTTCCCGGCGCTCGGCGAGGGTCAACGCCTCCGTGGCGCCGCTGCCGAGGTCTTCCCGTCCGATGAAGTCGGCGAGGAATGGCGTAAGGGGTTCCGCCTGCAGGATGGACTGGTTCAAGAGGTCGATCGTGAAGAGCCCGGTAACGAGCCCAGTGAGGGTGCTAAGCCAGTAGAGGGCGTAGTAGTAGACGAGATGGCAGCCGACGCGCACCCGTACCCGGAACACCCCGTGTGCGCGGCGGAAGTGCACGAGCCAGAGACCCAATGCCCCAACCGTCACCAGTGCCACGGCGACGTTGTCCATCGTGCCCTCCACCGCGAGCACGGCGAACAGGTTGACAACCAAGGCGACCGCGACGAGAACCACGACCGCAGCGACCAGCCAAGTGGTCTCCTCCCACCGCCTGGCGCCGACAGCGACCCAGCTTGCGGCCGCCATCAACGCGACGCCACTCAGAAGCAGGTCGTATTGCCAGTTGACGCCGACGGGCAGCCAGCCGGCAAACGGCCCCATCAACGCCAGAACCGTGACGAGGACGGATGCGTAGCCGAAACCCCAGTCGGAGTCCTTCGCGCCGTTCGTGGCAATGGGGAGTGCGCGCTCCCGCCAAGTGCCGACCACCATCGGCTTGAGCCATCGCCAGGTGCGCAGCAGGATGCGCACGACGTCGGTGAACCCGCGCCCGTCGGCATCGTCCGCCCGGTATCGATCCGGCGGCAGTGGCGCTTCGCCCCAAAGGGGCAGGGCGCCGATGCGCTCGGCATCGCGGTCCGACAACTCTCGCTTCAAGACGCGTCCGACGTCGGGCTACAACAACGCCTTGAGAGTCGCTGGCAGCCGGTCGACCTCGGCTTTGGGCAACCCGCAGTAGTGGCCGTCGACCTGCCGAAGCCAAGAGCAACTGTAGTAGAGGTTCAGCGCTCGCCGGCAACGACCGGCGGTCCTATTGGGCCCGCGACCGTGCCAGACGGCGCCGTTGAACATCAGGATCGAGCCGGCGTCCATCTCCACCGTCACGAAGTCGTGGTCCGGTTCGAGTTTCTTGCTCCAGTGATGGCTCCGGGGCACCACCCGTGTGGCGCCGTTGGCCACGGTGAACGGATCGATGGCCAGCAACGTGTTGACCGCGAGCGGTTGACGTGGACGGGGAATCGGGAAGAAGCCGTCGTCCTGGTGCAGGGTCCGGATGTCTTCGCCCGGCTGGACGTCCTTGATCATCGAGGTGGACAGCTGGATATCCCGGAAAGAGCCGCCGTAGTAGTCGGCGTTGGTCTGCTTCGAGGCGACGAGAACGCCGCGGACCACCGCAAGGATGGTTGGGTGCACGATGATGTCGTCGAACGCCCGGCTGGACCGGAACAGCCCCTTGAACATCCGTCCGGTGGCCCGGGCGCCGTTCAAGCCGGGCTGGTTCGGGATCGGATGCAGGAGCGCCTCGCTGTCGTCGGAGAGGCGTGCCAGCCGGTCCTCGTCGATCAGGTTCGGAATGACCGCGAAGCCCTCGGTTCCGATCCGCTCGATGGCCGCCTCGATGCTGGGAGTTATCGAATCCATCGTTACTGCCAGAACCGGTCGGACCTGAACCAGGCGCGCACCGGCACCAGTTCGCCGGTGATCGCGCGTGCCGCGTCGGACGCCAGGAAGCGGGCCATCTTGGCGACGTCTTCCGGTCCGGGCGGCAATTCCAGGTGCGGCACGGGGCTGCCGTCCTCCTGGGTGTCGGAGGGAATCGCGCCGTGGCGCTTCATGGCATCGGTGGCGATGAGACCCGGAGCGATGCAGTTCACGTTGATATTGTGCTTCGCCCACATGAAGGCGAGGTTGTTGGTCAGGCTGATCATGCCGGCCTTCGCGGCCGAGTAGTGCAGCATGAAAGGGTTGCCCTTGGTTCCCGCGGTGGAGGAGATGTTGATGATGTTGCCGCTTTGCTGCTCGATCATCTGCTTGCCGGCGGCGATGCAGCACAGGAACGTGCCGGTAAGGTTGAAGTCGATGAGGCGAACCCAATCGTCGTAGGGCGTCTCCTCCGGTTGGCGCATCCGTGCACCCCCGCCGGCATTGTTCACCATGACGTCGAGCCGACCGAACTCACGGACCGTCCGCGCGATCAACTCGTCGACCTGTTCCGGCACGGTGATGTCGGTCGCGACCGCCAGCGCGCGGCCGCCGTCGCCGGCGATCTTTGCGACGACGCCGTCGATGCGCTCCTGATTGCGGCTCGCCACAACGACGGCGGCGCCCGCGCGGGCGAATTCGAGCGAGATGTGCGTGCCTATGCCGCCGGCACCGCCAGTGACGATGGCGACCTTGTTCTCGAGTTCATAGTCGGACATGCGGTTTCCTTGGGGTGGGTGGCCGAGGGTGCCATGGACGCGATCAGCCTTGGATTGTCGCGCAATCGCTTCAGGCCCGTGGCCCCGTGCCGGGGAAGTTCACCCACTTTCGGTGGGGCCTACAAATGGTCAGCCGGCTTCCGAGGGGGTTTCCTCCTCGGGCATTTCAGCACGGTAGAACTGGAACGACCTGCCGCGCGGCGCTCGGAACAGCGACTTGGTCAGCGCAATGCCGGGCCATTGCGACTCCACGAAAGAAGCCGCGAGGACCAGGATGCCGAGATTGCGCAAGCGGTCGTAGGTGAGCACGCGGACATCGTCGAAGTCGAACTGCCCCTTGATGGCCTGGTTGGTCTGGATCGCGTCCCAATAGGAGAGGAATGACCACACGAGATCCCCGATGACCTTTCGGTTTCGGGGCATTGGCTCGGTGGTCAGGATCACGAACGGATCCAAGTCCGTGGCGGCAGGGCGCGGTTCGCCTGCCATGCCTTTGGCCACCACCAGCCACAATGGCTTGGCGGGGCACGCGGGCAACCTCACCGGCAATGCGCCGAAATGCACGAACAGTCCGATATCGACATCGGATTGATGCTTGTAGAGGGTCACGCCGTAGGGCGTCTCACAGGACTCGCCGAGTTCGCGCGCCGTGGTCTCCAAGCGTCCGTGCAGCAGCGCGTAGTCGCCAGGCACGCGTGCCGCGAATCGGCAGTTCGTGGCGGCGGCGAGCAACTCGGGCAGTCCGCGTTGCTTTGCCAGGAGTTCGACGGAGTGCCTCAGGAGGGACCGTTTGGGCTGGAGCAATCCGACGGTGTCGACGGCGAACAGGCATCGGCGCTGGCAGGCGGTGTCGACCCGCTGGACAAGGTCGAGAATCTCGTCGGACTCGGATTTGAACGCGGGGGCGTTCGGCGAAAACAGGGTCTGGGCGAGCGGCGTCACGACCTGGTTGTCCCAAGCGCTTATTGCGTGGTTGGGGTCGGGTTCGCTGCCCATTTGCCGTGCGAGGTCCTGGTAACGCTGTAGCGGCCCCCCGTGTACGTCCCACCCGAAAATCTCGCAGACGTGATAGCCACGGTTGGCTCTGTCCTTAGGCCGCGCGCCATCCGAAAATTTGCCGTCCGGCAATGGCGAGTTCACGTACTCCATCTTCTCGGCATAGGGCTTCACCACTTCGAAGAGGTCGATCACAAGCAGCGCGTCGTCGCGCACGACGCCGGCGCCTTCGGCAAGCAGGTTGCCGGCAACCACGTCCCCCACGCGGGCGTTGCCGAGATTGCGGCTCAAGCGTTTGTGCGTCGCATGCGTTGGAATGGACTCGGCGAGCGCACGGGCGATCTCCGTCAACCGCACGGAGCCCGAGATGAGCATGCCGAGAAGCATGTCGTCGACGAATCGGCGTCCCACCTTCCCAAGTCCGGCGGACAACGTCGCGCCGATCGCATGCACCTTGTTGTGCAGCATCCCGATGTCGAAGTCCTGCGGGTTGTCGGGCATCCGTGGCGCTGTCGGAAGTGGTATTTCATTGTCGAGGGTTGACGACCGCATGGCAACTCGCCAGCCGTGCAACCGGGGATTGGGGGAACTCTGACATGGGCGTGTCGGCGTCGGCCTCTGCCGCGTTGACAACACAGCGATTCAGGCGTACTAGTGCGTGTTGGCGCGACTGTTACCTGGAGAGGGAAGTGAACAAGCCAAGGCTATTCCACGGCGCAATATTCGCGCTCTTTGCCGGTACTGCCGGTGCCCAATCCGACGAAGCCCAGGACGCAGAGGACGACGCGGACGAAGGCGGCGGGAAGTACATCGAGACCGTGATCGTCACGGGCGAACGCGGCGAGGTCAACGTTCTCGACCGGCCGATGACGGTGACCGGCTTCAATGCCGAGATGATCGAACAACTCGGCATCCAGAACACCGACGACCTCGAAGTGCTCGTGCCGGGTCTGCAGGTCGGCAACCGCAGCCAGGGGGCCGGCAAGAACGAGGACGACCACTACTACATGCGGGGGCTGGGCTCGGAGCGCACGGTCAACTTCTTCAGCGACACCTCGGTGGCAGTCTACGTCGACGGCGTCTTCACGGACCAGACCTTCGGCATCGACGGCGGGCTTTTCGATGTCGAGCGGGTCGAAGTGGCGCGGGGTCCCCAGGGAACGACCGGCGGCAAGTCCGCGATCGCCGGCGCGATCAACTTCCGAACCCGCAGGCCGACCGATGAGTTCGACTTCCGCACCAACCTCGAGGTCACGGACATCTCCACGCAACGCGCCCAGGTCGCCTTCGGGGGACCGCTTGGCGACACGGGCTTCGCCTACCGGCTCGGCCTGAGTTCCTACACCGGCGACGGCCGGCTTAAGAACCACAGCGGCCCTGATGGGATGAAGCCGGAGGAATTGATCGTGGCGCCGCAGCTGCGCTGGAAGAACGACCGCTGGGACGTCAACGTCAAATACCAGCACATGCGGGATACGGGGACGCCGAACGCGTCGATACCGCTGGGCCCGGAGAACACGCTGGACGAGTTCATCCTGGGTCGGAACGGCGAGCCATTGTGCGCCGTCCACCCCATCACAGGGGAGGAGGTCTGCCAGCGCAATCCGTTCTTCGGCGTGCAGCCGGCCCCAGCGGTTGCCGGTTGCTCGAACATCAACCAGGACGGCACCCGGGATCCGATGAACATTATCTGCGATCCGGACGAACTGCGTTGGGAGGTGGCATTCAATACCCCAATCGCAAAGGACAGCACGGCGGAGAACTTCGCATTCGACGTGGTGTTCGCGCTATCCGACAGCCTCTCGCTGAACTACAAGTTCGGTTGGCACGATGTCATCAACAGCAATACCAACGACGCTGATCAGCGCGACCGGGTCGGTGGCGGCGTCTGTCCGTTCAACCACCCGGGTGTTTTGGCGGGTGTCGTGAGTGAAGGCGCCACCGACCGAATCTGCGCCCTCGATGGCGGCGGCGTCGGTCTGTTCAGCGACGGCCAGGTCAACTACATCTTCAGTTCGGAACAGACCAGCCACGAGATCACCCTGGTGTCCAACTTCGAAGGGCCACTGAATTTCACTGTCGGCGCCAACACGCTGACCAACGACGAACCGTACGTGTGGCGACCCCGCAGCTTCTCATCCGGCACTGGTGACTGGTTGTTCCAAGACACGTCGGCGTCCTGCAATGCCAACATCGAAGCGTTGTACGGGGCCGGTGGCAGCGTGAGCGGAGGCGACAGCTGGCTGCTCCGCGACCTGTACTCGAATCCGGCCACCATGCAGCGAGCCAAGGACCAGGGCACGGTCTGGGCCTGTCCGGGCTCGCCCGAGCTTCTCGCCCACACGGGGCTCGACATCAACGACATGTACGCCGCCAACCTGGCGGGACAAACCGGTGGTTTCTACGGCGGCGCCCTCCAGGAAGCTCGAGGCATCTATTTCAACCTCGAGTACGTCTACAACGAAACCTGGACCTTTTTCGGCGGCATCCGGCGCAGCGACGACCAGAAGGACCGCGACGAATCAACGAACAGCGGTGTCCAAGCCCGCGAAATCGCTGACCCGAGCGTGCGTTGCGACAACGGTGGGACCGGCAGCGACGTGGACCTCTGCGAGAACGGCTTCGCCCTGGTTAGCCTGTCGGTTCGCGACTCGAGCATCTTTCCGCAACGCGGCGACCTGAAATGGGGCAAGACCACGTGGAACATCGGGGCTGAATACCGACCGACCGACCGCATCATGGTCTACGGCCGCGTCGCGACGGGTTTTCGGGCCGGGGGCTCCTCTGGCTTCAGTTCGGATGGCCCGTATCAGTACGACGGCGAGGAGTTGATCAACTACGAGGTCGGGGTCAAGGGGCGCTACCTCGAGGACAGCCTGCAACTGTCCACAACCTACTTCTATCAGGATTTCGACGCCCATTGGGTGTTCGCGCAACGGCTCAGAACGGAGGCCGAGCGGCTGCTCGACCCGGATGGCGGCCCGTTCACCGCCGAGACGACGGGCGTCCAAGGTTCGGTCATACAGGGGATCGAGGTCGAGGGCGCATGGCGCTTGACCGATGAACTTACCGTGCGCGGCTTCTACAACTATCTGGATACGTCCGTCGGCGACTATCCTGCACTGCTGCCGTTCGCGGATCCCACGCTGGAAAACGCGACCTGGGTACAGATTCCCTGGGTGGACAGCGAAGGCAACACCCGGGTGGCCTGGCTTTTCGGCACGGACGAACCCACCCAACTCGGTGGCAACCAGTTGCCGAACCAGCCGAAGCACAAGACGTCGCTGACCGTCGCCTACGACCTCGACCTGCCGGAGCAGTACGGTGATCTCCAACTGCTGACGATCGCCAACTACCGCAGCAAGAAGTACGTCGAGCCGGCCAACTTCGACGCGTATGCCGTGGGTGCCTACACCCGTTGGGACGCCCGCGCGACCTGGACGGCCCCGAACGGCAGACTGGAAGTGACGGGCTACGTTCAGAACCTGCTCGATCAGGCCGCACTGCACATGTGGTCGCCGAGAGAAGGGGTGGGTAGCCCGTGGGGAACCATCGTGGAGCCTCGGGAGTTCGGCCTCATCGTTTCCTGGCGGAACAAGAACGACTAGTGGTGGGTGCCGGCGGGTTCCTTCGGTTGACCGTACGCGCTGCGGAAGTTTCCTGCGGGGCGTTTCCAATCCGGTATGGCCGGTGAGGGAGCACTTGGCCGCACAGCACTAGGAGGGGCGCTGCTAGCGGTCGCCGTGTCGGGTCTTCTGGCCTGCGGGGGAGGCGGAGGCAGTGGTAGTGCTCCGCCGCCCCAACCCCCTGCGCAACCTGTTGCGCCGTCGCCGACCCCTGTCATTGGCACGGCCCGGTTTCGTGACAGCACGCGCAGCTTGGGGCTCGGCTACGTGGTCGAGGACGTAGCCACCGCACACGATTCGGCGGAAAAGGACGGTGTCCGGGAAGGCGGCGGTCTGACGCTCGTCGACATCGACAACGACGGCGGGCTCGAGCTCTACGTGGCCCATGGCCGAAACGCGATGGGCAGGCTCTTCGACCACGTTGACGGTCGTTTCGTCCGGATCGAAGACAACCTAGGCATCGCGCCGAAGGAGATCGAACGGGCCGGGTACTTCGTGGATCTCGATGCCGACGGACACAAGGACTTCGTCTCGGTTCAGCAACGGACAGTCGAGGTCTTCCGAAACGACGGCGCCGGTCGGTTCGTTGAAGCCACGGAGCAGTCGAACATCCGCCACGCGCGGTCAACATTCTCCATGGCCGCGGCGGACATCGATCTCGATGGCGACTTGGACCTCTTCTTCTCGCACTGGGACGGCGTGGCGGCGGTCGGCGACGTGCTAACCGAATACCTGTGGCAGAACAACGGCCGCGGCGTCTTCGTGGACATCAGCGACAGCGTGGCAATCCGCGCCGAGCCGTTCGAGGAGAGTCCCGGGTTCTTCGGTGAGTTCTCGTTTACCCCGACCTTCGCCGACATCGACGACGACGGGTATCCGGACATGCTGCTCGCCAGCGATGCCGAGACCAGCCAGGTGCTTCGCAACGAGGCGGGGATCCGGTTCGTCGACGCGACGACCGACGTCATCGACGACAAGAACGGCATGGGTGGCACCGTGGCCGACTACGACCGCGACGGCGACCTCGACTGGTTCGTGTCGAGCATTCATACCTTGGAACGCGACGACAACGACGTCGGTTCCGACACCGGCAATCGCCTCTATCGGAACATGGATGGCCTGGGAAACTTCGAGGACGCCACCGACGAGGCGAACGTGCGCAATGGCGACTGGGGCTGGGGAAGCTGCTTCGCGGACTTCGACAACGACGGCCACGTGGACCTGTTCCACACCAACGGCTATCCGGGCGTCGACGAACGCTATGCCGAAGACCCGTCGCGCCTTTTCATGTCCAACGGCGACGGCAGTTTCTCGGAGCGGGCGTTCTCGTCCGGGGTCACCCACGACGGCCAGGGCCGCGGGACCGTGTGCGCGGACTACAACGACGACGGCAGGGTCGACATCCTCGTCGCGACCAGCGGCAAGGCGCCGACGGTGTACGAGAACGTCACGGACAACGAGCACCATTACCTGGCAATCGATCTCACCGGGTTGGCCGCGAACCGCGATGCCGTCGGTGCCCGGGTCAGCGTCGAAACGGCATCGGGAACCCAGCTCCAAGAGGTCCAGCTAGGTACGTGGTACCTGTCGCAAGGCCCCGCCACGCTGCACTTCGGGTTGGGTTTGGACGACGAGGTGGACAGCGTCGAGGTCCGGTGGCCGGGGTCCGGTTTGCCGCGCAGCACGCTTCGGAACGTGGCCGTCGACCAGCGCATCACCATCGAGCACCCGTGAACGCACTTCCTCGGGTCGTGTCGAGTATCGCCTTGCTTGCGGTCGTGTCCTGCGGCGGCGGGGGCGGAGGCGGCGGCCCGGCGCCGACCCCGACGACAGGTGGAACTGGCGGAACCGGTGGTTCCGGAGGCGACGAGACCGTAACGGAGGAGCCGGGTTCGCTGGATCATTGCCAGCCGAGGAGCGGCGTCTTCAGCAACGTCACCGATGCGCTCGGGCTCTGCTACGAAGTCCCTGGCGACGACACGGCCACGGAAATCGAGGAACTCGGCGGGGGGCTGGCGCTTGCCGATTTCGACCAGGATGGCCGTCTGGATCTCTACGTCGCCTACGGCCAGCAGAAGATCGGCGAGCTTTTCGGCTTCGACGGCACGCGGTTCAACAAGCGCGAATCGAGCGGCATCCTGCCGTCCTCCATGGACATCGCCGGGTACTTTGTCGATGTCGACGGCGACGGCTTCAAGGACTTCGTGTCCGCCCAGGAAGCCGGTGTCGAGGTCTTCATGAACGACGGGAACGGCAGATTCGTCCCGGGCGGCGATGCAACGAACATCGACAACGAGCGCGCGACTTTCTCGATGGCGGCCGGGGACTACGACCTCGATGGCGACCTGGACCTCTTCTTCGCGCATTGGGGGACCGGGTACATCGGCGGCCAGCAGGAGTACCTTTGGGAGAACAAGGGCGCGGGCCGGTTCCTCGATGTGAGCTATCGAGTACCCGTGGCGTCTTCCTTCTCGGGCAACATGCTGGAGTCGGAATACTCCTTTACGCCCATCTTCGCGGACTTCGACGACGACGGCGACCCGGATTTGCTGATGGCCAACGACTTCGAGTCGAGCCAGGTCCTGATGAACGCCTTCGGGGGAGACCTGTTCCTCGATCTCACGTCGGACGAGATCTCCGACGAGAACGGGATGGGCAGCGCCGTTACCGACTACGACCGGGACGGCGACCTCGACTGGTTCGTCACCAGCATCTGGGATCCGGACGTGGAAAACAACGGTTCGGGCAACCGGCTATACCAGAACGCCGACGGGTTCGGCGGCTTCGTGGACGTCACGGAAGAGGCCGGCGTGCGGGAGGGCCATTGGGGCTGGGGCGCCTGTTTCGCCGACTTCGACAACGACGGGCACATGGACATCTTCCACACCAACGGCCATCGGGAGCAGGGCCGTCCGCAGTTCAGAACGGATCCCTCGGTACTGTTCATGTCGAACGGCGACGGCACCTTCACGGAGAGGGCGACCGAACTGGGTGTCGTGCACACGGACCAGGGGCGGGGCGTGGTCTGTGCGGACTACAACGACGACGGCTGGGTGGACATCTTCATCGCGAACAACGGCAAGTCGCCAACGGTATTCCGCAACGATCACGACAACGGCAACCACTACATCGCCATCGACCTCGCCGGGCTCGACGGCAATCCCGAGGCGATCGGCGCCAAGGTTCGGGTGACCTCTGCATCCGGCACCCAGTTCCAGGAGGTCCAGCTAGGCAACGGCTACCTGTCCCATGGACCGGCGACGCTCTATTTCGGGCTCGGGGAAGACGACCACATCACGGCGGTGGACGTCGTCTGGCCCGGTCCCGGTGGCCACGCCACGCGCGTCGAAGGGCTGTCGATAGACCGCAAGGTGAGCATCCGTCATCCTTTGGGCGGGGGGTGATTTTGGGGGAACTCCAACGCTTCGGGATTTGCACCGTATCGTCTCTCGTTGACAGCGGGCCGTGGCGGGCGTACTAAGGAAGCGTACGGAATCGACACATTTGGAGAGGGAAAGTGACCAAATCACGCGTACTCCATGGTGCCTTGCTGGCGCTCTTTGCCGTTGCTGCCGGCGCCCAGTCCGACGAGGCCCAAGACTCCGAGGACGAAGCGGACCAGGACGGCGGCGGCTACATCGAGGAGATCGTCGTCACGGGCGAGCGGGGCGAACAGCGCTCCCTTGACCGCTCGATGACGGTCACCGGCTTCAACGCCACGATGATCGAGGAATTCGGCATCCAGAACACCGACGACCTCGAGGTGCTCGTACCTGGGCTGCAGGTGGGTGTGCGCAGCCATGCCGGCAAGAACGAGGACGGCCACCTGGTCATGCGCGGCGTCGCCAACGACCGGCGCGTGAACTTCTTCCAGGACTCGTCGGTGGCGGTCTACATCGACGGTATCTACACGCCCGTCTCCTACGGTCTGGACGCCGGCATGTTCGATGTCGAGCGGATCGAGGTGGCCCGCGGACCGCAAGGCACGACCGGCGGCAAGACCGCCATCGCCGGGTCCGTCAGCTTCGTCACCAAGAAGCCGACGCCGGAGTGGGACATGGTCGGGTCGGCCGAGTTCACGGACCAGGCCTCGCAGCGCTACAACGTGGCGTTCGGTGGGCCGATCGCCGACAGCAACTTCTCCTACCGTCTGGCCGTGGGGCGTCTGACCGGCGACGGGCTGATCGAGAACGTCGGCGTGGGTCCCGACGCGGGCAAGCCCGACCAGCTGCAGTACGCGCCTCAGCTACGTTTCACCAACGACCGCATGGACATAACCACACGGTATACGAAGCTGCGCGATACCGGTGTCCAGAAGATCTCGCTGGCCATCGGCGCCCGCAATACCGAGGAGCAGTACTTCCTCCTCAACGACGGCACGCCACGATGCGAAACCGACCGTCATCCAGATTCGCCCACCTTCGGCGAGTGCATCCGTGATCGCAACGGGAACATCGTCTACTACATCAACCCGTTCTACGGCCTGGGGCAGAACCCGGCCGTGGAGGATTGTCCCGGGTTCAACAACGATGGCTCACGCGATCCCGGGCACCCGGTGGTGTGCGAAGGCAAGTACCTGAAGCTGAAGACGGAGCTCAACGCGCCCATCGGCGAGAACAACACCCAGGAAGCGTTCACCATCGAAGCCCACTTCAAGCTGAACGACACCCACGAGATCGTCTACCACTACGGCGACCGGGACACGAGAACGGACATCAGCAACGACCAGGACGGAACCAACCGGCAACCCGGTGGTCGTTGTTCGGCGATTCATCCCCGGGTCCTCTCCGGGGAACTCGAGGAAGGTCAGGTGCATCCCCGATGCGCGCTGGACGAGCGGGGAAATGGCGTGTACGACGACTCGATTTCGAACTACCTGCGAACCTCGGATCAGCAGAGCCACGAAATCGCGCTGGTTTCCAACAACGACGGGCCGCTCAACTACACGGTGGGCTACACCTATCTCTCCGGCGACGAGCCGTACGTGTACCGGAGCATGTTCAATGGGGTTGATACCGGCAGCGATAACCGGAACAACGCCGCGTTCTACATGGACACGACCGCCGTCTGCGAAGCGAACCTGGACGCGGTTAGATTGCCATGGGAGAACGGACGGTGGACCAACGACATCCGCGATCCGAGCAACCCGAACAACTCATTGGCACCGGGCTATATCCTCGGTTGCTACGGTGCCGACTATTCCGCCAACTGGAGCGATGTCACCAACGGCTCGGTCCATGAGAATGGAAGCGGTGTGGCAGCAGGCTTCTACGGCAACGTGACCTATGAACAGGCAGCCTTGTACGGCAACGTCGAGTACGTGCTCAGCGACCGGTGGAAGGTCTTCGGGGGCATCCGCTACAACGACGACCACAAGGAGCACGACCAGAACGACTTCAGCACCGCCGCTCAACGTACGCTCCCCGACGGTACGGTCGTCAACGTCGTGAACGCCATCCTGCGAAGCAAGCACTACGACGCGCAGTGTTGCGGTTATGTCGGCTTGGAAATGGATGCCGACGGCAACTTCATTCGTGACGACCGGACGCTCATGGACTCGAAACGGAAGACATGGAAGGAGACGACCTGGACTTTCGGTGCCGAGTACTCGCCGACTGACAGCACGATGTGGTACGGACGAATCTCCAGGGGCTATCGAGCCGGTGGTTTCGCCGGGTTCGGCAACCGGCTTGGCGAGGCCTTCGACCCCGAAGCCGTCATCAACTACGAGGGGGGCCTCAAGGGACTGTTCTTCGACAACGCCGTTCAACTCGAAGTCAGCGCGTATTTCCAGGACTTCGAAGGCTTCTGGATCCAGTCGCAGCGCCTCAGAACACCGGCGGAATTCCTCATCGACAATGCAAGGAACTCCCTCTATATCGGGGAGACGAATGCCATCGAAGGCACGGAGATTGCCGGGATAGAGGCGCAGGGGGCATGGCGCGTCAATGACCGACTGACCGTACGCGGCTTCTACGAGTACATGTACTCGAGCTTCGGTAGTTTCGAGACGAACTACTGCTGCAGCCCGGCAGGAACCTTGGTGGAGAGAATCTCGGTCGAGGTGCCGGGGCCAGACGGGACCACCGTAACACTCACGGGCAACGCGCCGAGTGACTTCGGTGGCAACTCGCTGCGCATGCAACCGAAGCACAAGATGTCCGCCGCTGCGACCTATGCCGTGCCGATCCCCGGCGACCGCGGCAGCCTGGATGTGACGGCCATCATGAGCTGGCGGGACCAGATGTACCCGGACGAGTCCAACCTGGACATCTACGCGATTCCCGCCTACACGAGATGGGACCTTCGTGCCAACTGGGTTGCGCCCAACGGCCGCTACAGCGTTTCGGGCTGGGTGACCAACCTGTTGGACCTCGTCCAGGTGCAGAGTTATTCCCCCCGGGATGGCAACGGCGTGACCGCAGCTGTTCAGGGTAGTGTGACCGACTCACGACGGATCGGCATCACGTTCAACTACCGGATGGGCGAGGGTTAAGGGTACGAGAACCCCGTAGGGGCGACCCTTGTGGTCGCCCCCGCTTCGCCTTTGTGGTCGCCGCTCGGCCCTAGTGGTTGCCCATAGCGGTCGCACCGGCTCATTTGGCAACGGGACGGGACAAGCCCGTCCCCTACGATCCATCGTCCCTGCACGGTCGCGGCCCGGCTCCCGGCGTACACTCGCGATTGCCATGCGACACGTTGCCGTCATCGCGCTTGCCGTTTCGTTTCTCGTGGGATGTTCCAGGTCGGACTCGGAAGCGGTGGACGAGCCGATTGTCGCTGGTGTCGACATCAACGATGCCGACGTCGCGGAGCACCTCGAAGGGCTGCTTCAATCGGTTCTGACTGTCCCCACATCCGGATCGATCCGGGGTCGTCTGGGGATGGCCTACGACATCAACGGCTTTCGCGGAGCGGCAATAGCGACCTACCAGCAGGCCTCCGAGCTCGATCCCGACGATTTCCGTTGGCCGTACTTCCACGCGCACCTCGTTGCGGAAGTCGCCGAATACGAACGCGCGCTTGACCTCCTTGATCAGGCGCTCGCGACCGATGCCGGGTATGCGCCGGCTTGGCTATCCCGCGGGTCCTGGCTGCTGAAGGCCAATCGTCCGTTGGACGCAATGGACGCCTACCGGCGTGCGCACGAGCTACAAGCAAGCCCCCACGCGGCTTTCGGTCGGGCCCGGTCGTTGATGGCGGTTGGTGAATTCTCCGCTGCCCTCGAGATTCTTGAACCCTTGGCGAGGGGGTTCGAACATCCCCATGTGAATCGAACCCATGGCGAGGCCCTGCGGGCGGTCGGACGCACCGACGATGCCCGCGCCGCCATGGCGAGGGGACGCGAAGCTCAACCCCTTACGTGGCCGGACGAACGTCGGGACCAGCGTAACGTTCACATGCGAGGCCACGCGAGCTACATGTTGGCGAAGGAGCTTTCGGCGTCGGGGCGCGTCGACGAGGCGTTGGCGATCCTGGAACGGCTCCAGGGGCATCACCCGGAGGAACACTGCGGTCGGGAGGAGGAATCCTTCCTGGCCTGCAATCTGATGAATTCGGTAAGCATCGCCCATGACCGCGCGGGTCGACCGGCGGAGTCCCGCGCGACGGTTCAGCGCGGCTTGGGACTCAGGCCGAGTTTCGCACCGTTCCACCTGACGCTCGCCAACCTGCTGCGCGACGGGCGTGACCTTGAGACGGCGCTGAACCATGTCGAGCAGGCCATCGAGTTGAACCCCAGCAGCGGCTACGCGCATGAACAAAGAGGCCGGCTGCTGTTCGGACTGAACAGACACGAGGATGCCAAGGCCGCATTCGAATCGGCTTTGCAGTTCGAACCCGGGAAACGCACGACTCTGTTCTACTTAGGCTTGGCGCAAGTCGAACTGTCCAGCTACGACGATGCGGTCGAATCGTTCAGGCGAGTGACCGAAATTGAACCGTATTTCGCGCTCGGCCAGGTGTTTCTGGCCCGTAGCCTTGCCGAGGTCGGTCGCATCGACGAAGCCCGGCGTGCGCAGGATCGGGCAAGAGAATACGGGGCCAACCCGGCAGAGCTTCGCCGGAATGAGATCCTGCTGCGGGACCTCGAGGCCAACGAGCCCTTGGAACCACCCGGATGATGTGGATTCGCGTTCGGGTATCGCTTGGACTGTGCGGCATCGTCGCCCTGGTATCGGGATGTACGCCGCCTTCCGAGACCGCCTGGTTCAGCGAGGAAGCCCGCATGCGCGGAATCGATTTCGAACACCACTCCGGTTTCGACGGGCGTCCGATGATGCCCGAGATGATGGGCGGCGGCGTGGCGCTCGCCGACCTGGACGGCGATGGCGACCTCGACGCGTATCTGGTCCAGAGCGGCCGCGTGGACAAGACCTTGGCGGCGGAATTCTCGGCGAATCGACTCTACATGAACCGCGGCGATGGCTACTTCGACGAAGTTGAGGGCGCCGCCGGGGCGGACGATCGCGGCTACGGCATGGGCGTGGCGGCGGGGGACTACGACAACGACGGCGACATCGACCTGTACGTCACCAACCTTGGCCCGAACGTCCTGCTGCGAAATGACGGCACCGGCTCGTTCACGGACGTCACCGCCGAGAGCGGAGTCGGCGACCCCAGGTGGAGCACGGCGGCGAACTTCGTCGACTTGGACCTCGACGACGACCTGGATCTCTTCGTCGTGAACTACATCAACTGGACGCCCGAGATCGAACGCGAATGCTTCGTGAAGACGTTCTACGTCACCTACTGCGGGCCGACCGCCTACGGCGTACCCGCGATGGACCGGCTATACCGGAACAACGGCGACGGCACGTTCACGGACGTCACGAAGGCAGCAGGAATCGATGTCGCCTTCGGTAACGGACTTGGCAACGTGGCGGCCGACTTCAATGCCGACGGCTTGGCCGACCTGTTCGTGGCCAACGACGGGACGACGAATCAACTCTGGATGAATGCCGGTGGCCTGCGCTTCAAGGAGGAATGCGTGTTGTGGAGTTGCGCCATGGACTCGGACGGCATCGAAAAGGCCGGCATGGGCGTTGCTTCGGCGGATGTGGACGACGACGGCGACAGCGATCTTCTGGTGGTCAACCTTGAGAGGCAGACGGACTCCTTCTTCCGCAACGAAGGATCCTACTTCTTCGACGCCACTCGTCCAGTCGGTCTCGGGACGACGAGCCTGCGCCATACCCGATTCGGCGTGGCGCTCGCCGATTTCGACAACGACGGACGGCTTGATCTCTACGAGGCCAACGGCAAGATCGCCTTGTCCGGGCCTGCCGAAGGCGACGGCTACGCTGAGCCCAACACCCTCTACCGGGGATCAATCGACGGCGATGCCATCCGTTTCGACGAACTTGGCCCGACGGGCGGCGTCTCGCCGGGACTGGTTCACACCAGCCGCGCGGTGGCTTCCGGGGATATCGACGACGACGGGGGCGTCGACATGGTGGTGATCAATCGGGACGCTCCTGCGTACGTGCTGATGAACCGCGCCAATCGCGGCAATTGGGCGCGGTTTCGAGTCCTAGCGGCGCTGGGCCGTGATGCCCACGGCGCTACCGTTTCCGCGACGGTTGGCGAACGGCGACTCAGCCGGGACGTGCAGCCATCCGCAAGCTACCTGGCGTCGAATGATCCACGGGTACATTTCGGGATCGGGAACGAGTCTCAATTGCACAACGTGGTGGTCCGATGGCCGGGTGGGTCCGAGGAGGCGTTCGGGGACTTTGTGCCCGGGGTCCACCAGCTTCGGCAAGGTGAAGGATCGGGAAGCCAGTTATCCGCAACCCGTTGAATCGAACACGAAAACCCGCAGGGGCGACCCTTGCGGTCGCCCGCATTGCGATTCGCTGTTTCGCCGGGGCGGGACGGGACAAGCCCTTCCCCTACGACCCGTGTTCCCTGCACGTGCGAGGCCGTCCCGACAGCATACGCGCGCGATTTGGGGGAACTCCTGCACGTGGTATCCGGGTGTCCCATTTTTCTGCGTTGACACCACGCCTGGACGGGCATACTAGTGGCGGATCAAGACTGACACTTTGGAGAGGAAGGTGAGATCACGATCTCGAGTACTTCATGTCGCTTTGCTGGCGCTCTTTGCCGTTGCTGCCGGTGCCCAGTCCGACGAGGCCCAAGACTCGGAGGACGAGGCGGACCAGGACGGCGCCGGCTACATCGAAGAGATCATCGTCACGGGCGAGCGCGGCGAGTTGCGGTCGATCGACCGGTCGATGACGGTCACCGGCTTCAACGCCGGCATGATCCAGCAACTCGGCATTCAGAACACCAACGACCTCGAGGTGCTGACGCCCGGGTTTCAGATCGGTCCGCGCAGCCAGGGCGGCGGCAAGAACGAGGACGGACACATCGTCATGCGCGGGGTGGCCTGCGACCGTTGCGTCAACTTCTTCCAGGATGTCGGCACGGCCGTGTATATCGACGGCGTGTATTCGGATCAGTCCTACGGGCTCGATCAGGGTGCCATGTTCGATGTCGAGCGTGTCGAGATAGCCCGCGGCCCGCAAGGTACGACCGGCGGTAAAGCTGCGATTGCCGGGGCCGTCAATTTCGTCACCAAGAAACCCACCGACGAGTGGGACATGAAGGTATCGGCGGAGCTTACCGACCAGGCAACTCAACAGGGCTTGGTTGCCTTCGGCGGTCCGATTCTGGACAGCGGCTTCGCCTATCGCCTTAGCGTGAGCCGGTTGACGGGCGACGGACTGATCGAGAACGTCGGCTCCGGCCCGGACGCTGCCGAGCCCGATCAACTGATCTACTCACCGCAACTGCGGTTCAAGAATGACCGCCTGGACATCACGGCCCGCTACTCGATGCTCCGGGACAAGGGTACTCCGCGTGTGTCCCTGATACTGGGTCCCCGCAATACGGTGGACGAGTTCAGAATGGACGCGAATGGCAACCGGATCGCGCACCAGGATCCGCTTGGGAATCCGATCACGGACGACAACGGCAACATCATCTACGAGAGGAATCCCTTTTTCGGCATCGGCCAGAATCCGGCAGTGGCGAATTGTCCGGGGTTCAATGACGACGGGACGCGAACGCCGGGCACGCCTGTCGTTTGCGACGGTGAGAACATCGAGCTGAAGGTCGACCTCAACGGCCCCATCCTTCGGGACAACTCGCAGGAGGCCTATACGCTCGAAGCACACTTCGAGATGACCGACTCGCACGAGCTGGTCTACAAGTACGGCAAGCGCGACACCCGGCAGCGAAGTCGAAACGACCTCGACGGGACAAGTCGGCAAGGCGGAGGCATCTGTTCGGCAATCCATCCGCGGGTGATCTCCGGGGAGCTGACGGCAGGCCAAAGGCACTCCCGTTGCGCGCTGGACGGCGGCGGCAACGGTTCGTATTCGGACCGCATGAATGACTATCTGTTCACGTCGGACCAGGACAGCCACGAATTGACGCTCATATCCAATCTGGAGGGACCGTTCAACTTTACGGTCGGCTACACCTTCATTGAGGGCGAGGAGCCCTACGTCTATGCAGAGCGGTTCAACGGATTGGAAACCGGTAACAACAACCTGAACAACCCGTTGTTCTACCAGGACACGTCCGAAGCGTGTGAGGCCGCAGTTGCGGCTTTCTTCGGCGAAGACAACCTGATCCGCAACATCCGCGATCCGAATCATGCGGCGAACCGGAATGCCGCCGGATTGGTTTGGGGATGCCACGGCGCCGATTACGCGGCCAACTGGTCCGACGTCACCAACGGCTTGGCCCAGGTGGCGGGCGGCTCCGCATTCCAGCACTTCTATGGCAACGTGAGCTACCGATCGCAGGCGTTCTACGGCAACGCCGAATACGTTCTTAATGACCAGTGGAAGGTGTTTGGCGGCATCCGCTTCAACGACGACCACAAGGAACATGAGCAGAACGACTTCACGGGCGCCACCCAGATCGCCGGGATGAACTTCATTTTCGGCATTCACCGGTCCAAGCAATACGACACGCAATGTTGCGGCTATGTCGGACTTGAGCTGGATGCCAACGGCCGGCCCATACCGGACGACCGGACACTGAGGGATTCGAAGGTTGCGGATTGGAACGTAACCACGTGGAACGTCGGTGCCGAGTACGCGCCGGACGACGTCTCCATGATCTACGGACGGATTTCCAAGGGCTACCGCCCCGGCGGCTTCGCCGGTTTCGCCCAGAGGCTCGGGGAAGCCATGGACGCGGAAGAGATGATCAACTACGAGGCGGGCTACAAGGGCTTGTTCTTCGACAACCGCCTGCAGTTGGAGGCGAGCGTCTACTTCCAGGACTACAGCAAGTACTGGGTCCAGTCCGGGCGCTTGAGGACGCCGGCGGAAATACGAGAGGGAGAGTCCCTCATTACCGGCGAGACCGTCGTCGTCAACGGCACCAACATCTACGGCGTCGAGATGCAGTACCAGTGGACCATTAACGACCGTATGCGACTCGGCGGCTTCTACGAGTTCTCGGGCTCGAGCTTCGGCGACTACACAACGCTCTACTGCTGTACGCCTGAAGGGAACCGCCCGCCACCGTCCACTCAACAGGCCGTGGACGCCGACGGCAACACCGTCACCGTCACCCTCTCGAACTTCTCCGGAAATCTCTTCGTGCTCGACTTCGGCGGCAACTCGCTCAGGAACCAGCCGGCTCACAAGCTGTCTGCGGCACTGACATACGCGGTGCCCATGCCTGCGGATCGGGGTTCGCTTGATCTTGTGACCATCTACAACTGGCGAGACATAATGTACGTCGACGAATCCAACTTCGACATCTACAGTGTCCCGGAGTACACCCGTTGGGACGTCCGCGCCAATTGGACCTCACCGTCTGAGAAACTCACGATCACCGGCTGGGTCACGAACATGCTCGACCAGGTCGCGGTGCAGGCCTATGCGCCTCGGGAAGGCAACGGCGTTAACGCGCCCATCGCGGGCACGGTAACCGATGCCCGACGGCTGGGTATTACGGTCAACTACCAGCTGGGTGCTGACTGACTTCCTTAAGGGGGTAAAGCACTTCCAAGAGCGCACCTCAGACGAGGTGCGCTCCTTTTTTCGTTCCGGCACATCTTGGCCCCGCGATGGCGACCCCTACGAGTCGCGAGGAATCGATAGCCTGAGTGTGATCTACGGCATGGTCGACGCGCTGCCGGCCGGGGCGCGGTGTACAGGTCTACGGGTGCTGCGGAGTGCGGTCGGCACTGATCGGGTCATCTGGAGCGCCCGGGGATGAAGAGACCCGTCCTCGCGCTTTCGCGGCGCTTGTTCGGTGCGGTGCGGGACCTCGCGCCGATCATCGTCGTGATCGCATTCTTCCAGATCGTCGTCCTGCAGCAGCCGTTTCCTAACCTCGGCAGCGTGGTCGTCGGGCTCGTATGCGTGGTTTTCGGGTTGACGCTCTTCATCCAAGGCCTCGAGACCGGGCTCTTCCCGCTCGGCGAGGCCATCGCCCACGCCTTCGCGCGCAAGGGCAGCGTCACGGCGCTCCTCGCGTTTGGTTTCTGCCTCGGGTTCGGCACCACGATCGCCGAGCCGGCACTGATCGCGATCGCCGCGGAAGCCGCGGACGTGGCCTCCGAGGCCGGCGCCCTGGCGGACAACGACGCGGCCCGGGAAGCCTACGCGTTCAACCTGCGCATGGTCGTTGCCCTGGCGGTGGGGACGGCGATCGCCCTCGGCGTGCTGCGCATACTCAAAGGCTGGCCCATCCACGTTCCGATCATCGGTGGCTACCTACTCGTCACGGTGATGACCGCGTTCGCGCCGGACGAGATCGTCGGCGTGGCCTACGACTCCGGCGGGGTCGCGACCAGCACCATCACCGTGCCGCTTGTCACGGCGCTCGGGGTGGGGCTCGCGGCCTCCATCAACGGCCGCAACGCGATGGTGGACGGGTTCGGACTGATCGCCTTCGCGTGCCTTTCGCCGATGATCTTCGTGCTCGGCTACGGCATGGTGGTTTGAGGCCATGGAATTCGTCGCCGGCTTCGTCCACACGGCGTTCGGGACGGCGCTCGACGTGCTGCCCATAGCCGTGATCCTCGTCGTGTTCCAAGTGGCGATCCTGAGGCGCCGGGTTCCGAACCTTGGACGCATCCTGTCCGGGTTCGTCGCGGTGCTGCTCGGCCTCACCCTGTTTCTGATCGGCTTGGAGCAGGCGCTCTTCCCCATCGGCGAGACCATGGCGCGCCAGCTCGCCGCTCCCGAAGCCGCGGGCGTGGCGACTACGCCGTCGGGCGCGACACAGGTCGACTGGCGCGACTACATGCTCGTCTATGCGTTCGCCGCCGCGATCGGATTCGCAACGACCATCGCGGAGCCGCCGTTGATCGCGGTGGCGTTGAAGGCGGAGGAGGCGTCCGGCGGGGCGATCGGGTCGTGGGGGCTGCGCATCGCGGTGGCCGTGGGGGTGGCAGTGGGCGTGTCGCTGGGCGCGTTCCGCATCGTAACGGGCACGCCCCTGTCGTGGTACATCATCGCGGCGTACGTGGTGGTCATCGTGCAGACGTTCCGTTCGAGCCGCTCGATCGTCCCGCTCGCCTACGACAGTGGCGGGGTGACGACATCGACGGTCACGGTGCCGGTCGTGGCGGCCCTCGGTCTCGGGTTGGCTGCCAATGTGCCGGGCCGCAACCCGCTGGTCGACGGGTTCGGGCTCATTGCGTTCGCAAGTGTGTTCCCTATCATGTCGGTACTTGGCTATAGCATGGCGACGTCGTGGCTGAACCGCTTCCGGCGGGCCAGACGTTCCAGTGTGCCGCTTCCGAAATAACGAGGCTACAGTCCATACGACACGTTGATGTGAACCATGCCGATGTTCCTGTTTTCCAAGGCGGCACTCCTCCATTTGCCTTGTGGCGGTGGCCGTCGAGACGATGTCAGCATTGTCAGGCTGGTTCGGAATCGAAACACTAGGGGAGAGGCGACATGAAGCTCAAACTGATCGTCGCGCTGGTCGACGACGCGCGCACCGACGCCGTCATCGAGGCGGCCCGGGCGGCCGGCGCAACCGGCGCCACCATCATCACGGGCGTACGCGGCGAGGGACTGATCCCCCAGAAGACGTTCCTCGGGCTCGACCTCTGGGCGTCCCGCAACGTAATTCTCTTCCTCGTCTCCTCGGCTCGCGCGGAGGACATCCTCGCGAGCATCGGCCGCGAAGGCCGGTTCGACACCGAACCCGGCACCGGTGTCGCATTCCAGGTGGACATCGAGCAGGCGATCGGGTTGCGTACGCAGTTGCCCACCATCATGGGGACGAAGGCGGAGGCGTGATCCGGCCCTAGGAGGTCGAAGCGCAGCGGCCAGCCGTCACGTCGGTGGCCGCGCTTGCGTGGAACAAGCTTGCCTCCGGTTCATCGCCCGAGAGGATTCCGGGTACCATTCGTCGCAGGATAGATGCGGTCGAGAGCAGTAGTGGGAAGCAACCAGTCGACCTTGCTTGCCGGAATCCTGGCTGTCTGCCTCCCGCACCTAGGCGGCTGCGCGACAGAGCAGATCCGAGACCTTGACCATTGGGTCGCTGGCCGTTCCAACCATTGCGAGGCGTTAAGCATCAGCTACCCCGTCGCCGGTCCTGCGTTGCAGTCGATCCTAGGACCGAACTTTTTGCCGCGACTGGATCCATCGACGGGTCGGGGCACGCTTACCATCGAGATGTACCGCTGCCCAGCGGCGCCCGTCGGAACCGACCCTTACGCCCCCTACCAGGCTGGGCGTGTCCTTATCGCCCTGGATGAATCCCAGGCCCCCATGGTGGTTGCGGGCACGGATCGCTGGGACTCGTACGTCCTGCACATCGGTGGTGACGATGAACCGTTAACCCGGTTCATGAAGACCAATGACGTCGCCACTTTTCTTGGACGCAGTACCCTCGCTACCTCGGGCGGACTGGACGGGTACGCGCTGGTGGGAGGAATACACTTCGCAGAAGGCAGCGTGACCGTGCGCGCCCGGCGAATCTGCTCGCCCCGCCCGTATGATTTGCGGCGAGCGATTGTGGGTACGGGCCATGCGGCGTTTTCGCTGTTTTCCGGTAGGGAGTCCGGCCGGGCCTGCAGACTGGAGGATGCGCAAGCCGCCATCGAAGGGATCACGCCTTTCGCCGATCTCGGCCTTGATGCGGCGACTGCGTCAATGGAGTATCGGGAAGACGTATCTTGGGATTTCACGATCTGGCGACAAGCCAATCTCGGCCTCAACTGACCGATTTGCCGCCAAAGGCGGTCGATTGACTGCGAATCGGTCTTGAGGCACTGAGCACGTTGTCCGTTATACGGGGAGCATGTTGCGGACAAACCGGACATTGACTACGCGCAACACGTCGAACGTTGTCAACTTTCGAAGAAAAGATGGGGCGTCAGGCGCGCTTCGGCGCATCGCCTTGGAGCACGAACCGGCATTGCGGCGCTTCGTTGGTGCACGCCTGTCCGCACACGCCGACCAGGCCGACCAAGAAGACGTGGTCCAAGAGACCTTCCTGCGCGTAGCCCGCCAGGAAGGCGTGGAAGAGAGGCTCGCTCGAAGCCTAGGCAGCGTCAGGTCGTATCTGTTCTCGATTGCGACGAACGTCATCAGGGACAGCTACAGGAAAGCCGTTACGCGACAGAGATACGACGACGTGACGAGGCACGGGGCAAAAACGCTCGGTATGGAGATCTCGGCCGAAGAGGTCGTCTCCACACAGGAACAGCTAGGATTCGTGAAAGCGGCGATCATGAAGCTGAGGCCCGATTGTCGAGACGCGTTCGTGCTCAACCGTTTCGAGGGGCTAAGTTACCGAGAGGTCGCTGACACGATGAATGTCTCCGTCAGCATGGTCGAAAAGCACATCATGCAGGCGCTCTCGGACTTACGACGACGTGTCGACCGGAGCTAGTGGACCAGTGAAGGGTAAGGTGAAGGGCCGCATTGACGGGTCCCGGACGGACTCCTCGAACCTCGCGGAGCGCCGTGCCCAGTGGTTCGTCATGCGTCTGTACTCCGGAGACATGACCGCCACCGATGAGTCGGAGTTGCACGCCTGGCTCGCCGAAGACCCTGGCCATCGGAAGGTCTACGAGCATCTGCTGCATCTGCGGGACCTGTCCGGAGACCTGGCCAATGACAAGGACATCGCGGCTTTGACCCGGGATGCTCTAGGTGCCCGGAGGCGAACAGGATTTGATCGGCGCTGGATCGCCGTGGCGGCGACGGTGTTTCTGGTGGCCGTGACGGGCGTGTTGGCCAAGACGTTTCTGGTCGGTTCCGACGAGGCCCAGATCCTCGAAACAGCCCTTGGGGACCAGCAGACCTTCGCGCTGCGAGACGGGTCCAGCGTTACGCTCAACTCGGGCTCGCGCATACTCATCGACTTTGATTCCCTAGGAAGGCGCATCCTGCTGGATTTCGGGGAGATCTTCCTCGAGGTCGCGAAGGATCCCGAGCGGACCTTGACCATACGGGCCGGCGATCACGTGGTCACAGCGCTCGGCACGAAATTCAGCGTCCACCTGTCGGGCCATCGATTGGAAATCGCGGTAGCGGAAGGGAAGGTCGCCGTAACCGACGACAACATTCGTTTTCCGCGTCAGACCGAGTTCCTGGCGAGGTTCGAAGCCGGGAGCCTGATTCTCGACGCGGGCTCCGTGGCCACGTTCGAACAGCATCGGCAAACCGTCAAGGAAGACAGCATCGACGAAGTTGAACGTTTGCAGAGTTGGCGCAGCGGCCGGGTTCGTTTCGAGGATCAGAGGCTGATGGAGGTGATCAGCGAGGTCAATCGCTACAGCCCGGTGAAGGTTCTGATTGAGGACAGCACGATCGCCGACCTGCGGATCAGCGCGGTCCTGAACCTCGATCAGGTCGAAATGACCGGCCAGGTGGAAGTGCTGCTCTCGTCGCTCGAGGACATCCATCCCATCGAGGTGGTTCGGCACCCAGACCGCTTCGTGCTGATTGCCCATCGCAACCAGATCCCCTGATGGCCTTGGCGTTCTTGAGGCCGCCCCATCCTTACAGTCGCACCGTAGGGGCGAGGCTATTGCGCCCGAAGGGTGCGCCCTTGCCCGCGCCGGGTGTCACAAATGCCTCGGTTCGAACGGCGCGGGACGGGACAAGCCCGTCCCCTACGTACTCGCCAGACGATATTTTCCATTGAGGAACTGATCGTCCCAGCCGTTCTACAACAACGATGGTTCGCGGGTGGGATACCAATGCAGCCACAGTCTCCAGCAGGACCAACATGACACGCAATGCCTTGATTCCCGATTGGGCGACTCGGTTCGCCATCCCGTGCGCAGTTCCTTGCGCCCTGTTGGCGTTCAACCCTGCGAACGCCCAGGAAGTCGAATTCGACATTGATCCTCAAGCCACCGACCAGACCCTGCTAGAGATCGCAGAGGTCGGAGACGTGCAAATCGTGTTCGTTCCGGATGTCGTGGAGGAGAGTCAATCTCCGGAAGTGCGCGGCAGCCAATCGGTTCGCTCCGCAATCGAAAGATCACTCGACGCGACCGAACTGGTGTACGAGTTCAAAGCGAAGGACTTCGTCGTTGTGAAGCAAGAGAGTGCCACGGCGCCTGAGCTGGCGGCGGTGGTCCGCAACGTCCGGGCTGAGCCGCTCCTACTGGCCCAGCTTCAGAGCCCCGAGGAATCCGATGCGGCGTCGGCCGCAGCCGCTTCCGAAACAGAAGAAGCTTCCCCCGACCCGGAACCGGGACCGGTGGAGGAAATCGTGGTGACGGGCACCCGGCTGCGGGGCTCGAGCCCCACCTCGCCGGTGCTGGTGTTCACCATGGGCGACATGGAACGCATGGGGATCGACAGCGTCGAGGGGTTTGTCCGTGCCCTGCCGCAGAACTACGCAGGACACACGCAGACCTCTGCAATAGACAACTCGAGCAGTGTCGGCACACTCGGCGTTGCGACCGCGAACCTGAGGGGGCTTGGCTCGGATGGCACATTGGTGCTGATCAACGGTCGCCGAACCGCGACAACGCCGACGATCCAGGGTTCGAACATCAATCTCAACTCGATTCCGTTCTCCGCGATCGAACGCGTCGAGGTGCTCACCGATGGCGCCGCCGCGATCTACGGCGGCGATGCGGTTGCCGGCGTCATCAATTTCATCTTGAGGCAGGGCTACGACGCCGAGGAAAAACTCGCCCTGCGCTACACCAGTGGCGCCCATGGCGGCGACGCGGTGCTGATTACACCAACCTTTGGCGTAGGCTGGGGGTCGGGGTCCTTAAGCGGCAGCCTTCGGATCGAGTCGATCGAACCGGTTGTTGCCGCAGAAACGGGCTTTAAGACGCTCGACTACACCTCCCTCGGCGGATCGGACCAGAGATCGCAACCGGGGCCTTTCCATCCCCTGATCATAAGAAACGCGCAGACCTATCAGCCTCTCGGCGGCGTCGATCCCTCGAGAGACGGGACCGTGCCGGTGACGCTCGCGGACATTTCCATGGCGAATCTCGCGCCATGGGATTCCGTTCCCGAACACCTGACCGACGAGCGGGAGTCAACAACGGCCTTCTTGTCCATCGAACAGGAGCTGGGCGAGTTCATCGACGGCTACATGGAGTTCAACTACGCGAGCTATGAGAGCTACGCCGAGCGCGGCGGGATCTTCGCCAGGAATGCGCTCGTTCCCCCTACCAACGCGTTCAACAATACCGGCGTGCCCCTGCTCGCGGGCTATCGCTTTCAGACCGAGACGGAAAGGGGCTTGATTGAGCCCTCCACGAACCAGTCCGCGACCGACAGCTACGGGGTGGTGCTCGGTGCCACTGCCGAAGTACCGTTCAGGAACTGGCAAGTCGATGCCTTCGCCAAGTACGCCGAGGAGGAAGCGTGGATTCGCGCGTTCGACGGACCTAGCGCGACCGAACTCGCAGCGCGTCTAGACGATTCGAACCCGGCAACCGCATTGAATCTCTTCGGCGACGGGTCGCAGCAGACCGAGGCGGCCGTCGCCGACCTGTTCGAGGTCTCCACGCATCCCTGGTCGCTGCCGACAACCGACACAAACGACACCACGCAGTATTCGGTCTCCGCGAACGGCGATCTGTTCCCCTTGCCGAGGGGGAACATCGCGGGCGTGCTCGGCTACGACTACCGAAAAGACTCCCGGACATTCTCGGGATATATCGCGACCACCTTGCTCGCAACGGCGCCGGAGCGGGAGGTCAACGCGGTCTATTCGGAGATCATGATACCGATCGTCGGAGACGGCAACGCGATGCCGGGGGTCCATTCCCTGGAATTGAGGGCGGCGGCCCGATGGGAGGAATACGTCATCAACGGCCCGTTCGGGGGCGTCGGCAGCGGCAACGAGGAGCGAACGTTCGCCGAAACCTCGCCGTCCGTTGGCATCGCCTGGCACCTCACGTCCGGCCTCAAGATCCGGGCAAACGTCGGCGATACCTTCAAGGCGCCGCGGCTCGACCAGCTCTTCGGAGCACCAGACCCGAGGGTTACCTTCTTCTCCACCATCATCCCAGGGATACTCGCCGGCGCCGGCGTGTTGGCCGATCCGGTGACAGGTTCGCCCTTCGGCGTCTATCCGACCAACTTTGGAGGGAACCCTAACCTCAAGCCGGAAGTCTCGGACACCCTGACCGTCGGATTCGATTTCAACCCCGGGGGTATCCTGGCCGGCTTGCGCATTTCGGCCACCTATTCCGAGATAGATACCCAGCAGGTCGTCGCATCGTCCTCGTCCGTGCTGTTCAATGTTGCGGAGGCGTTCGTAGGGGTCGCCGCTGGACGTGACGCAAGCGGCAATATCGTTCAATGGAACCTATTCCCGGTGAACTTCTCGCTGGAGACGGCCCGGGCGGCGGATCTCGACATGAGCTACGACTTCGACCCCGACTGGGGCCATGTGCAGGTTGGGGTTTCCGGCACCTACACCTACGAGCGCAGCGTGACATTCCTGCCCGGGGGCGAGGCGGTCGAGTCGCAGGAGACCTTGTACGGTCCCGACCGGGTGAAGTATCGAGCCTGGTTCGCCTGGAACGATGGTCCCTGGGCAGCAACGCTCAACATGAACCATTCGAGCAGCTACGAAAACAATATTTCGCGGGTGCAGGATCGCGTCGACGAATACACCTGGTTCGATCTGACGGGGAGCTACGAATTCGGGGACGGCTGGCGACTCGATGGCGGTATCCGAAACTTCACGGATGCGGACTTCCCGTTTGTCGATCAGCGCCAACCGTTCGACCCGCGACGGGTGGACATCATGGGGCGTACGAGCTATCTCGAAGTGTCCAAGTCCCTTGACTTGCTGTGACGTCGACGTGAACGCACCGACATACCGGACGAGAGTCATGACGAGCCTGGCAAGGGCCTGTTCCCTGGTCGGGCTTCTGGCTTTGTGGGCTTGCGGTGATTCGGCGATTGTTGAGGGTGAACCCACTGCCAGCCAAGTGGCGCCTGGCATGGCGTTCTTCCACGGCAGCTTCGACGAGGCCCTGGCAGACGCGCGACAACGGGGCAAGAACGTGTTTCTGGATGTCTACACGGATTGGTGCGGACCGTGCATCGTCATGCAAGAGACGGTATTTCCGCTTCCGGAAGTCGGCGAGTACTTCAACGCCCGATTCGTGAACTACAAACTGGATGCTGAGGATGAATCCGTCGGGGGGCCGGAGATCGCCGCGCGCTACGAGGTGAGGGCGTATCCCACCTACCTGATTCTCGACAGTCGCGGTGCTGAGATCGGTCGCGCGACGAGCGGCATGTCCGGAGATCAGTTCATTGCGTTGTTCAGCCGGATGCTAGGTGAGACCGAGTCGCAGTTCCCAACGATCAAGGCGCGCTTCGACTCGGGCGAGAGATCGCCGGAGTTTGTGCAGGAATACCTGGACGCGGCCATTGTCGATCAGAGCATGAGCGGCGATTTGGATTTCCAGCGATTTGCAGAGCTCAAGAAGGTGGCGGGCGACTACTTCGCGAGTCGGGATCACTCGGTCCTGATCAACGAAACCGATGCCCGGCTCATAGCGACCTATTGGGATAAGACACCAAGGGGCGATGAACTGGTCGAGTTCGTGATCGACAACTACGACGAATTCGTTTCGGTCTCGTCTGACGCGGCGATGAGCCAATTCGTTCTCGGCGCGACTTGGTACGCGGGGCTGGCTGCCGCTGAGCTCGGCAACGGAACCTATGAGGCCTTTCTCGAGGAACTCGCCGAAGAGCCCTTGTCAAGGGCCGTCGCCTATGACCTAGCGCGGGATCCCGACAGCGTTCTCGATCCCGACCGAATGCACAGCGTGTTCCAGATGAGGGACCTTGTCGCAAGCGAGAATTGGGGTGAGGTGGCGGAAGAATGGGCGCGTCGCATCGCGGTCGCGGGCGCTACGGCGGACGCGCGAACGTACAATGGCGCGGCCAGAGACCTGGCGGGCTCACCCGAGGCTGCACATCGAGCCCTTGCGCTCGAATACTACTCCAAGGCCTACGAGCTGGACCCTTCGGACGCCTTTGTCGCTGCTTCCTACGGCGCCGAGTTGCGGCGCTCCGGTCGAGACGAGCTCGCGGAGCAACTGATGGAGGAATTCCGAGCGTCCTTGGGCGATTCTGCTGAAGATCGGCGCCAACTTGAACTCTTCGACAGATTGAGTCCTCGACCTTGAGCAAGGTCCCGTAGGGGCGGGGCTCGTCCCCCCCCCCGTGTTCGCCCCACCACCAGCTTCGGTTCCGTCAACGCGGGCGACCAAAAGGGTCGCCCCTACGGCCTCGTCGGTCTGTGGCGGCGCCTCGCTAGCGTTCGTCACGCAGGTCCGCAGGTCGGGTGCTGAGTTGGCCTCCGAATCATCAGGGTGTCAACCACGACAGGGCTTCGAAGGGACACCCACCGTAGAGGGCTTCGAAGAGGCCTCGCAGAGGGCCTCGCAGAGGACACCCACCGTCGCGGACCTCGCAAGGTGTTAGGCGCCACGCAAAACTGACGGCTCCGTTTCCTGGGGTCTCGCCAAGTCCTTAGCCGACACCGAAACTGACCCCTCGAAGGGGAGGGCCTCGGAAGGGACACCCGCAGGGGCCTCGCAAGGGACACCCACCGTCCCTTTCCCCGCTTATCTGTCGGACGGCTGCAAGGTGCGACTCCTTGCGCTGGTCTCCCTCGGCGCGGGCAGAGGCCCGGACGTGGCGCGGACCACAACACAAGCCACCACCGAGCCCCCAA
>JAPPND010000157.1 GCA_028818795.1 Gammaproteobacteria bacterium
TCGCCTTGACGCCGATCTTCCCATGCACGACGATCAGTTGTTGGGCACTGGGGAGAATTGAAATGGCGGAAGCAGCGGAGCAACTCGGCGTTGCCGCAAGGCGTGCCAGCGTCGCAATGGGTGCTCGTGTCGAAGGCATTGATCTTGCCGAGGACGGCGGAGCCGACGTGATCGCCGAACTGCGCGAGCTGCTTCTCGAACACCACTTGCTGGTGTTGCCGGACCAGGTGCTCACCGCGCTGGAACTCGAGGCGTTCGGTCGCCGTTGGGGCGACCTCCTGACCCATCCGGCCACCAAGCATCGCGACACCGACTACGTGCAGTTCATCGGCAGCAAGGCCGCCAAACAGTTCACCTTCTTCCGGGGCGTTCATCCCTTCGGTGGCGGATGGCATTCCGACATGACCTGGCATTCGACGCCGCCGATCATCACGGGGTTGCACGCACAGCGCCTGCCGTCGACCGGCGGCGACACCGCTTTCGCGAACCAGCATCTCGCCTACGAGAGCTTAAGCGAGGATCTGCGGGAACGAATCGCCGACAAGAAGGCGTTTCACACCGGCAAGGTGTTCGGACCCGATGTCGAAGACTCGGTGCATCCGGTGGTGCGCACCCACGACGAAACCGGACGCGAGGCCCTCTACGTCAACGGCAACTTCACCAGATACATCCTCGACATGCCGGAAGGCGAGAGCGAACTGCTCCTGTTCCGGCTACTCGCCCACTGCACCCGTCCGGAGTTCGTCTACCGCCACCATTGGGAGTTGAACGATCTGGTGCTCTGGGACAACCGCTCGGTGATGCACTACGCCGTCCGCGACTACGACGAAACCCGCATCATGCACCGCATCGTGGTCAAGGGCGGCAAACCCTCGTAGGCGCGACCCTAACGCGCCAATAAGGGAGCGCGGTCGCCCGCTGCCGGACGAGACGCGGGATTCGGCGCGGGACGGGACAAGCCCGTCCCCTACGCGTTTTCGCGGCGTAGGCCAGCCCCGGGTCGATTTCCGACGGCAATTCCAGCCATTTCGCACGGCCCGCATCGGCGATGGCGGTCAGTGCCCCACGGTCCCAACGGGGACAATCGGCGTTGTCGACACATGAGCAGCGCCGATGCGGAAACACAGGGAATCAGACGGACTCGATCGCCGATTGAGGGTTGTACGAGGCGTGTGCTACGTTGCCGCCACTCGCGAACTGCCCGGGCTGGCCGACGAGCAAGCGAAGGCGAATCCGGGATCCGTGCGGCGGACGCGGCACGGGAGGAGACCGACCCATGGGCGAAGCGATTGCCTTCGACGACGGCATTGAGTATCCGACCTCGGACGGCAGGCCGGTGGCGGAGACACCCTTGCACTACAGGCGCCTGGCGGATGCCGCCCATGCGCTGATGGCGCTCTTCGATCCGCAACCGGGCGTGTACGTGGGCGTGAACATGCTCGTATACGACGAGCGGGGAAACCCGAGAAGGCACCTGTCGCCGGATATCTTCATCGCTTTCGGCGTCGAAGACCGCTATCGGGACATCTTCAAACTATGGGAGGAGGAGTCGCCCTCCTTCGTGTTGGAGATGACGTCGAAGACCACCCATCAGGAGGATGACCGCAAGAAGGTGCGCTACGCGCACTGGGGTGTGTCGGAGTACTTCCTCTACGATCCCCGCGCGGAATACGTGAAGCCGCCGCTCAAGGGTTTCTCGTTGGTAGGTACGGTCTACCGACCCATGTCGACGCGGACGCTCCCGAACGGCGAGACCGGCTTGTGGAGCGAGACCCTCCGGCTTTACCTATGGCTTAAGGGTCCCGAACTGCGCTTCTACAACCCGGAAACCGGTCGCGACCTGCGCACCCCCGGCGAGGAGGCCGCACGGGCCGATGCGGAGGCTGCTCGTCGGCGACGGCTCGAAGCGGAGATCGCCGAACTGAAGAAACGCCAACGCAGCGGGTGATCCACGGCTCGGCGTTTTCGGGGCTCTTCGACAGGGGAAATTTCCAAGCGATTCACGGCGGAGGTCCGATCCCGCGTCGCCTCAAGGCCGCCTCACGGGTGCGATCCCTCTCCGCCTACCGGCTCCCCTGCGGCCCGGGCCCGTTCGAGTCGGCTCGCTTCCGCGGGGATCAATTCCCCGCGCAGCAGCAGGAGCAGTATTCCCGGTATCGCGAGGAACGATAGCGACAGCAAAAGGCTCCATCGCAGCGCTTCGCCGGGCACCATCCCCGTGCCGGTCAACACGTCGCTCACTTCGCCCACCGTATACGGTCCGACGGCTAGGCCGACCGTTGCCATCAACACGTAGAACGCCGACGCGATGGCGCGCATTCTCGGCATGACGAGGTCGTTCACCGTGCTGGCCGCGGCGCCGATCCAGCAGGAGGCGAACACGCTGACGATGAAGTTGAAGACGTAGGCCGTGATCAGGTGGTCGGTCAAGAGGAGGCCCAAGGCCGTCGGCACGGTGCCGACGACGGAGAACAGGCCCACGTAGACCCGGGCGTTGCCGGTCCGGGGTTTCAGCCGGTCGGCGATGATGCCGCCCAGTGTGGTGCCGAGCCAGCCGCCGAGCGCAAAGGACAGGCCCAACACGAGCCCCGCCTCCATCGGGCTGATGCCGTAGACCCGGATGAAGAACGGTGGCGCCCAGCCGCCGAACGCGTAGGCGACCAACGCGATGGTCGGGAATCCCACGGCCGCGTAGACGAACGCCCGGCAGGAGAACATCATCGCGAACGTCGCCGGGTCGCGGAGGCCCAACGCCTGGATCCACGAGAACGCCGCGTAGGTGCCGATGCCGAGCGCGATCCATTGTTCGGGATCTGCAGTGAGTTCGATCAGCCCCCAGGCAACGAGTGCGATCACCACCGCCCCGAGCAGGTTGCGCGCAATGACCCGCGAGTCGGCTTTCTCGCGAGCCAAGGTCCAGACCGTGAACGGCGGCAGCACGGCCATCAACTCCAGGAACGTCGTCCGAAAGGGATGCGGATGCGCGGGGGTCACCAATCCTTCGCTCAAGCCCCGAACGGGCTCTCGCAACGTCGCCACCCAGATCGCCATCGCGAGGCCCGGCAGCCCGACGGCGATATAGGCGGCCTGCCAGCCCTTCAGGCCGAACGGCGCGAGCGACGCATCCGGATAGGCGTTCTCCCAGGCACCCACGATCCAGCCTCCAAGGAAGATGCCGATGCCCGCGCCGATGTAGATGCCGCTCGAATAGATCGCGAGCACGGTGGCGCGCATGGCCGGCCGAAAGTAGTCGGACAGCATCGAGAACGCGGCCGGCGTCGCGCTGGCCTCGCCGATGCCGACACCCACCCGGTAGGCCGCCAGCGACGCGAAGCTGCGCGCGGTGCCCGAGAGCGCCGTCATCAGGCTCCAGAACCCGATCCCGATGGCGATGAGATTCTTGCGCGTCCAGGTGTCCGCCAGCCTCCCCAGGGGAATGCCGAAGATCGCGTAGAACACGGCGAACGCCGTCCCGTAGAGGAAGCCGATCTGGGCGTCGGATATGCCGAGGTCGGCCTTGATCTCCTCGGCGAGGATCGTGACGATCTGGCGGTCGATGAAGTTGAAGACGTAGACGATCACCAGCACGACCGTGACGTAACCCGCATAGCGACCGCCAATCTTCGGGGCGTCCTTTTGTTCAGGATCGGACATCGATTAAGCCCTTGACCTAGTGAAAGCCAGTCTACGCCTTACACCCTGAACCGGTGCGGGCCGAAGTCCGCCTCGTAGTAGGGCGCGACGTTGGTGCCAGGGGGTATCAGCCGGTCGATCGCCTGGCGGTCTTCGTCGGTGAGTTCCACGTCCGACGCCGCGAGGTTGTCCTCGAGTTGCTCCATCGTGCGTGGGCCGACGATCGGGCTGGTCACGCCGGGCTGCGCCACCACCCACGCCAGAGCAATCTGCGACACGGTGGCGTCGTGGGCTCGGGCAATGGGCTCCAGCCCCTCGACGATGTCGAAGACCCGCTCGTTGAAGCGGCGCGACTGGACCCTGTTGGGCGTCGCGAAACGCGTCCCTTCCGGCGGTTCCTCCCCGCGCCGGTACTTGCCGGTGAGCAATCCCCCGGCGAGCGGGCTCCACGGGATCGTGGCAACGCCGTAGGTTCTTGCCATGGGTATGAGTTCCCGTTCGACACGCCGGTCGAGCAGGTTGTAGGGCTGCTGCTCGCAGACGAACCGGTTGAGACCGTACTTCTCCGACGCCCACAGCGACTCGACGAACTGCCAGGCCGCGAACGTCGAGGTGCCGAGGTAGCGGACCTTGCCCTGATGGACGAGGTCGTCCAACGCCCGCAGCGTTTCGTCGATGGCGGTATCCGACCGCGGCCGGTGGATCTGGTAGAGATCGATGTAGTCGGTGTTCAGCCGCTTGAGGCTCGCTTCGCAGGCCGCAACGATGTGCCGTCTGCTGGCACCCCGGTCGTTGGGATCGTCCGACATGCCGCCGTGGAATTTGGTCGCGAGCACGATGCGGTCGCGCTTGCCGTTGCGTTTCAGCGCTTCGCCGGTGACTTCCTCGCTCCGCCCGCGCCCGTAGACGTTCGCGGAATCAAAGAAGTTGATGCCCGCGTCGATGGCGCGATCGACGATGGCGTAGGACTCCTTGGGCATGGTGCGCGTGCCGAACAGCATGGTTCCCAAACACAGGTTGCTGACCTGCACGCCGGTTCGACCGAACAACCGCAGCTCGATTGCCATGGCTTCCCTCCTCGTTGCGAGACGGACCATTCTAAGCATGGAAACGTTGGTCTTGTCGCCAACGCGTCGCATCCGACAAACTGCCGCTGTCCGGTTCAGAGGGAAGCGCATGGAGATCGAGAACTGGGAGTCCGCCGGCGCTCTGCCATTGCTTTACGCGGAGCTCAAGCAACTCGGCTTGGAGTCCAACGTTGCGGAACTCGAAGCCTTCGGGTTCACCGTCGTGCCCCCGGAGAAGGTCGGGTCGCCGGAATTCCACCTACAGGTCAAGGAGGCGGTGGAACGCGTCGTCGCCGACCGCTTCGGATCGTTGGATGCCCACGTCGACCGTTGGGACAACGTCAACGACCAGCTTCGGTTCCTGATCTGGGAGGACCCGATCTTCGAGAAGGTCACCTACAACCCCGCCGGTCTAGGGCTCGTGCAATACCTGCTCGGCACCAACTGCATCCTGAGTCTCGTCAATGCGTGGGTGAAAGGTCCGGGCGAACGTCGCACGGGCATCCACGGCGACTATCTCGATCCCACCCGGGACGCCCTCCCGCCCATCAACATCAACGCCAATGTCCACCTGATGCTCACCGACTACACGAAGGACGACGGTGCCATCTCGTTCCTGCCCGGAAGCCACCGCTGGCGTCGCCAGGCGACACCGCCGGAGAGCAAGTACTGGGCCGACAAGGCGCATCCCGTAGAGGCTCCCGCCGGCTCGATGGTGATCTGGGGCAAC
>JAPPND010000106.1 GCA_028818795.1 Gammaproteobacteria bacterium
CCCATTCCGGAGGACTATCGCCTGCTTCGCGCGTAGGGGCGGGGCTATCGCGCCCGAAGGGCGCGCCCCCGCCCGAGCCGGACATTGTCGGTTCCATGCCACGAGAACGCGGTAGCGTTCTCGATCGCGCCCGCAGGGCGCGCCGGTGCGGGACGAGCCCGTCCCCTACGGCCTGTGTTCGATCGGCACGTAGTCCCGTTTGGTTTGGCCGAGATAGAGTTGGCGGGGCCGGCCGATCTTGTAGGGCTCGCTCACCATCTCCCGCCAGTGGGCGATCCACCCCGGAGTCCGTCCGGTCGTGAAGATGACGGTGAACATCTCCGTGGGAATGCCGACGGCCTTCAGCGTGATGCCCGAATAGAAGTCGACATTGGGATAAAGACGGCGTTCGATGAAGTACTCGTCCTCCAGCGCGATCTTCTCGAGCCGCTGCGCCATGACCAGCATGGGATCGCTCTCGACGCCCAGTTCCGCGAGCACTTCGTGGCAGGTCTCCTGCATCACCTTGGCGCGGGGGTCGTAGTTCTTGTAGACCCGGTGGCCGAAGCCCATGATGCGGAACGGATCGTCCTTGTCCTTGGCCTTCGCGACGAAGGTGTCGATGTTCTCCGGCGAGCCGATCTCGGCCAGCATCTGGAGTACCGCTTCGTTGGCGCCGCCGTGCGAGGGTCCCCACAGGGCGGCGATGCCGGCGGCAATGGCGGAGTAGGGATTCGTGCCCGTCGATCCGGCAAGCCGAACGGTGGATGTCGATGCGTTCTGCTCGTGGTCCGCGTGCAGCATGAAAATGCGGTCCATGGCCCGGGCGATGACGGGGTTGATCTCGTAGTTCTCGTCTTCAGCGAAGGTCGTGTAGAGGAAGTTCTCCGCGTAGTTCAGGTCGTCGCGGGGCGCTAGATAGCCCTTGCCTTTGCCGTGCCGGTAGGTCAGCGCAGCCAGCGACGGCATCTTGGCGATCAAGCGCTGCGCGGTAGCCATCCGATCTGCCTCGTCCGTGATGTCGAGCCCTTCGTGGTACTCGGCGGCGAGCGCACCGGTCAGAGCGGTCATGATGCCCATGGGATGTGCGCCCGGGGAGAACTGGGCAATCATGGCCCGCACGCCGTCGGGAACACCACGTTCGGACATCACCGCGGCGTTGAACGCTGCCTTGTCGGCTGCCGAGGGGAGGCCGCCGTGGAGCAGGAGGTAGCACAGTTCCAGGAAGTCGGACTGTTCGGCAAGCTGCTCGATGGGATAGCCGCGGTGGAGAAGGGTGCCCGCGTCGCCGTCGATGAACGTGATGTTGGAGTCGCACGACGCCGTCGAGACGAATCCCGGATCGTAGGTGAAATAGCCCTTACCGGTCAGGCGGCCGATGTCGATGACGTCCTGACCAAGACTGGGTTTGAGGATAGGGAGTTCGATGGGACGATCTAGGCCGTTGACATACAGGCGGGCGTGCCTGGCTTGCCCGGACTCCCGCTTGTCGCTGCGGATCGGGCCGCGCGCCGCGCCCTCCGTTGGTTTTGCCATTCGACGAACTCCCCTTCCCGGCTGAATGAGCCTATAAAGCCCTGCCTATTCCGTCAATGCGCGCGGTCGGCCACCATCCGAGCGGCCTTTGCTATGATCCGCGCGTATCTGCCGATCCACGAGTCATGAACCCCGACCGACCGGTCAATCTGCCGCTGTCTCGCCTCGCCCTGGCGATGCCGGTTACGGCAGTGGCGTCGATACTCCATCGCATCACCGGCATCGTGCTTTTCGCGGGCGTTTTCTTCCTCTGCTATCTGCTTGACCGAGCGGCGACGGATGCCGCCGGCTTTGAGCACGCTGAGGCGTTACTGGTGGCCCCGCTCGGCAAACTCGCGCTGTGGTTGGTGCTGACGAGCCTTGCCTACCACGTCGTGGCCGGGGTCAAACACCTGCTTCTCGACTTCCACATCGGCGATACGTTGAAAGGGGGTCGCGCGGCAGCCTGGATCAGCCTTGCAGTTGCGTCGGTGGCGGCAGTCGTCCTGGCGATATGGCTTTGGTAACGAACGTCACCAGTTTCGGTCGCAGTGGGCTTGCGGATTTCGTTCTGCAGCGGGTGTCCGCCGTGGTGCTGGGTCTTTACGGGCTCTGCTTGGTGGGATTCTTCGCGACCACGCCGAACGTCGACCATGCGACGTTGGTGGGATTCCTGGATTCGCTGACCATGAAGGCGTTCACCACGCTGGCCGTGGTCGCCCTTGCCATGCACGCCTGGATCGGGATGTGGACGGTCGGCACGGACTATGTCCGTCGGCACTACTTCGGCCGGGGACATACGGTCTACCTGGCGACCTACCAAGTGGTCTGTCTGGGAGCGATTTTCGTGTACGTGCTGTGGCCGCTGTCGGTGGTCTGGCAGATCTCCGGGAGCTAACGTGGCCCGACTCCCCACGATGGAGTTCGACGGCGTCATCGTCGGTGGCGGCGGTGCGGGGATGCGCGCGGCGTTGCAGTTGGCCCAATCCGGCCTCAAGACCGCGGTGCTGTCCAAGGTGTTTCCGACCCGTTCGCACACCGTCTCGGCCCAGGGCGGGATTGCCGCAGCGATCGGCAGCGAAGATCCCGACGACGACTGGCGTTGGCATATGTACGACACCGTCAAGGGATCGGATTACATCGGCGACCAGGACGCCATCGAATACATGTGCAGTGTGGGTCCCGAGGCGGTCTACGAACTCGAGCACATGGGTATGCCCTTCACGCGTACCGAGAAGGGTCGGATCTACCAACGCCCGTTCGGCGGACATTCGAAGGGCTTCGGGAAAGGTGGCCAGGCATCCCGGGCTTGCGCTGCGGAAGACCGAACGGGTCACGCACTCCTGCACACCCTCTACCAGAGCAATCTCAAGGCAGGCACCACGTTCCTCAACGAATGGTTCGCGGTGGACCTAGTGATCAACCAGGGCGGGGCCGTTTCCGGTCTTGTCGCGCTGGAGATCGAAACCGGGCAGGTGGTGTTCGTGAAGGCCAAGGCGACCGTGCTGGCGACTGGCGGTGCCGGACGCATCTATGCGACCACGACGAACGCACTCATGAACACCGGCGACGGCATCGGCATGGCGCTGCGCGCGGGGATGCCGGTGCAGGACATCGAGATGTGGCAGTTCCACCCGACGGGAATCCATCAGGCGGGGGTTCTGGTCACCGAGGGATGTCGCGGCGAGGGCGGATACCTCGTCAACAAGGACGGCGAGCGGTTCATGGAACGCTACGCGCCGACCGCCAAGGACCTGGCCGGGCGCGACGTCGTCGCGAGATCAATGATCCAGGAGATCATGGATGGCCGCGGCGCCGGGCCGGACAGCGACCACGTGCTCCTTAAACTCGACCACTTGGGCGAGGAGACGATCCTGAAGCGGTTGCCGGGCATCACCGAGCTTTCCAAGACCTTCGCCCACGTCAATCCGGCCCAGGAGCCGATTCCCGTCGTACCCACGTGCCACTACATGATGGGCGGGATACCGACCAACGTGCACGGGCAGGTGCTGACACAGGCGGCCGATGGCAACGATGCCGTGGTGGGTGGTCTCTACGCGATCGGCGAAGTGGCCTGCGTCTCGGTGCATGGGGCGAACCGCCTCGGCGCCAACTCGCTGCTTGATCTCGTCGTGTTCGGACGGGCTGCGGGAATCCATATCGAAGACGCCATGCGCCAGGGAATCGGTCACCGAGACCCCGCCGACGAGGACGTGGACAACGCGACGGCGAGGCTTGCACGCTGGAACGAGTCCTCCGAGGGCGAGGCCGTGGTGGAGTTGAAGCGTGAACTGCAGCGCATCATGCTGGTCAACTTCAACGTGTTCCGAAGCGGCGACCATATGCGCAGGAGCATCGGCGACCTCGCGGATCTGCGCGAACGCATTGCCCGGGCACACCTGCCCGACAAGAGCCGGGTCTTCAACACCGCGCGCCTGGAAGCGCTGGAGCTCGACAACCTGTTGGAAGTCGCCGAAGCCACGGCAATCGTCGCCGAAGCGCGAACCGAAAGTCGCGGCGCCCACGCGCGCGACGACTACACGGAGCGCGACGATGACAACTGGCTGTGCCATTCGCTCTACTTCGCAGCGGACAAGAGCGTGGGCAAACGTGCGGTGAATTTCGCGCCGTCGACCGTGGAAGCGTTCCAGCCGATGGCTAGGACCTATTGAGAAACCACATGAAGATCAGCGTCTACCGATTTGATCCTGACGAGGATGAGTCGCCCCGGATGGAGGAGATGGAGCTCGATCTGCCGGCGGGCCGGGACCTCATGGTGCTCGATGTCCTGGAGCTTATGAAGGCCCGGGATCCGTCCATCGCCTACCGTCGTTCCTGCCGCGAGGGCGTATGTGGCTCCGACGGCATCAACATGAACGGCCGGAACGGCCTGGCGTGCATCACACCGGTTTCCGAAGCCGCACCCCGCGGCAAGCTCACGCTCCGGCCGTTGCCGGGGTTGCCAGTGGTTCGCGACCTGGTCGTGGACATGGGCCAGTTCTACCGGCAGTACGAGAAGATCACGCCGTGGCTGGTGAACGATACGCCGCCGCCTGCCCAGGAACGGCTTCAGACACCGGAGGACCGCGAAAAGCTCAACGGCCTCTACGAGTGCATCCTTTGCGCGTGCTGTTCCACCGCATGTCCGTCGTTCTGGTGGAATCCGGACAAGTTCGTGGGGCCCGCAGGCCTCTTGCAGGCGTATCGTTTTCTCGCGGACAGCCGCGACACCGCGACTGCCGAGCGCCTCGCCGCCCTGGAGGATCCGTTCAGCGTGTTCCGCTGCCGGGGCATCATGAATTGCGTCAGTGTCTGCCCGAAGGGCCTGAACCCGACCCGCGCCATCGGCAAAATTCGAACGATGTTGCTCAGCCAGGGTATCTGAACCCTGCTCGTATGGCACAAATCCGCAACCCGCTGCATCGATTGACGGAGAACCGTAGGGGCGACCCTATCGCGCCCGGCGGGGCGCGCGGTCGCCCGTGCCGCGTGCCGGCTCCCTTGACAGCGGGACGGGACAAGCCCGTCCCCTACGGTCGCGTTCTTAGGGGTTTCGCGATGGCGAATAGCTGACGCATGACGCCAATAGACGATTTCGTCGAACGCATGCGGAGAAGCTCGCATCTCTCCGCAGGCAACGTCGCCTACATCGAGCAACTCTACGAGACCTACCTGGACGACCCCAACGGTGTCCCCGAGGAGTGGCGCCGCGACTTCGACCGACTGCCCATGGTCGACGACGTCGCCGCCGATGTCCCGCACAGCACGATCATCGCCCACTTCGAGCGGCTCGGCCGAAACCGCCTCAAGGCGAAACCGGAGC
>JAPPND010000219.1:0-2846 GCA_028818795.1 Gammaproteobacteria bacterium
ACGCCGTGCCGCACGGGTTCCGCTCCTCGTTCCGCGACTGGGCCGCCGAGTGCACGGATGCGCCGCGCGAGGTCTGCGAGCTCGCCTTGGCGCACGTCAACAGCGACCGCACCGAGGCGGCCTACCGCCGCAGCGACCTGTTCGAGCGGCGCAGGACGCTCATGCAGGAATGGGCCGACTACCTCGTCGTACTCGCGTGAACGCGTTCCTGCCGCGTCTCTCGAACCATTACCCAGTATGCGCTGTGCGATCACCGTGCCGTTCCGAACCGCGGATCGACCCGCCGAACCCGCAACGCGGTCGTCGAGCGTCGCTACCCGGAGCTGATCGCGTCCCGGAGGTTGGACCGGATGATTCCGTAATGGATCAGATTCGCAAGCAGTTCGCGGCAGTTCGCCCAGCGCGCTGACGCTGCATCCGGAAGTTCACCTAGGTATATTCGCTCGCGACCGTCGGCATACTCGATCCAGGAACCCGCGCGTGCTTCCCGCACGGCTTCCATCACGACCGCGTTTTTCACCTGCGACATTGCGCCATCGCAATAGACCGACCAGGAGGCGCCGTTCGAGTTCCTCTCGCACTTCGCGGTGTCCAGCTGAAGCGCGTGGTGCGCCCGATTCGGCTTCGTGACTCCCACGCAGAGTCTCAAGCCACCTCTATACCAACGGTTGACCGCAATCGACACGGCCTCGACCGTCCCCTGCGTCGCCGCCATGAAGTCTGCGTACCGCGTGTGGTAGCTGCCGCCGCTGCGGTTGCCGAACTGGTGCCAGGCGGAGCCCCTGTTTTCGAGAATGTGGACTCCCCCATGAGAATAGGGCAGCTTCCCGTCCTTGCGGATCCCGAAAAGGACGCGGTGCGCGGCCATCAGGAAGTCACGGTCGTAGTCCGCATCGGGACCGATGAACTGTTGGTCGTTGAATGCCCGCCAGTATTTCTCGACGGCGGCCGCGTCCCCCACGCTTTCCGGAAACTGCAGGTCGGCAACGGGCGGGTCCGAGAACACCCCCAGCGGCTCCATGTTCGACACGGGCTTCCATTTCGTTCCGGTTTTCGACATGAATCCATGGCTGTCGCCGTTCGTTGTCCAGATCCAGCGAGCTCTCGACTTCTCGGCGTAGTCAATCGCCTGATCGTCGACACGCTCGCTCAACGGAACGTCTCGGCGTTTGCACTCAACCACGACCCGAACCTCTCCTTCAACCATCAGCTCGATGTCCGGTCGACCGCGCGATCGGTTGGCATTGCCGACCCACCGGTAGCTCTTCTCGAGCCGCAGGTCTTCCCGCGCCCAGCCCTTGTCGCGGATCAGCCAGTGCAGCACTCGCTGCCGAACGCACTCTTCGGGTGTGGCAGCAACCTCCTTGTTGCGCACTTCGCATCGGAGCCTCCCCCGCGTAACCACAGCCTGATGTTCGGGGAGGAAGTTTTCAGTCATTCGTCAAGTTGCCAAGGCGGGGCATCAAACGCAGCATCGCGCACCCCTGCACATTCGAAATCGACCATGTCCCGCGACACGCCAAGCGCGCCGCTCCCAACTGCAGGCGGTGCCATTTCGATGCGTCCGAGGAATGCCACAGCTATCCAATGCCCGACGTGTTGTCGCCACAGCTGTCATGTCAACTGGTCCGCTGCCTGCCTATCCCCACGGGCGAACGAGCTGTAGTCCGGTCCAGCCAGCGGCAGCGAACAGATCCAGAACGCGCTCGTACTTCTGTTTCGCCGTCCATTGATACACGACGGGGATCGTCCTGTCATCGGTGATCGACTTCATGGGCCTGGGCCCCACGTGCTTGGCACACACACCGACCTCGAACCTCGCGCCTTTCCGTTGCGCCTTCAACGAGTCCCAACTCACTTCACTGTTGGCGCCGCCCGGATCATTGACGCTCAACCACTTCTCCCGGCCTATCCAGTAACCGGTCACTAGAACGGCGTGGCAGCCATAGTCCTCGGTGTCCCAGCCCAGCATCACGGGCAGACCTTCGTCAATGCTGGCTCTGATCCTGCCGAATGGCCTGTTGCGCAGATCCATCTCGAGGTACTCGAACCGGGTAGCCACTCCCTCGTGCTTCATGTTCCGGTTGAGTATCGTCACCACCTTGTCGATGTTCTCTCCGCGATGGAACCACCGGGCCACCACAACGCGATCATCTTCATCGCCTCCGTAGTGCCTGAACAGCGGATCGCGCGACATTGACCTAACAGCGTTCGTCGTCGCCCGGCCGAACTCGGCCTCGTATTCCGGGAACAACGTCGCCAACATCATCGCACCTGTGTAATACGCACACAGGCCATCGAACGCACCCTGCGTCCACCTAGGCACGCTCAGCAACTCCACGCCCTGGCCTTTGGCGTCTGGATTCCGCCTCAACCCGTCACCATCGTGATCACAAACCCGATCAGCACTTTACCACGCCCGCCGCCGCGAACTCGGTGGCATGTCCCGCCACACGACCCTTCAGTCGCGAAAACCAGGGTTACGCCCCGACGCTGTGGGACGGACTCGGAAGTCGCGTCCCACAGCGTCGGGGCGGGGTTTCCGCCAAATCGCGCACCATCTCGCGCGCAGCCCCTCCACGCACTTGGTCGCCACCGTTTGCGCACCCGCCGCGCCTGGCCTGCGTAGCTGCCTCAACGCCGGGTCGCGGTTGCGTGGTTCGCTCACCCGGACCTCGTGCTACGTCCTGCAACGTGACCCTTCCGCCGTGATTCCCGGTCACACCCCCCACCGCGGGGGAAGGGCCCGCGCGGCGGCGGGAGCACACAGGGGGGGGGGGGGTTGGGGGGAAAAACGGCAAAAAAAAAAACCACCCCCCCCCCCCCCAACCCCCCCAAAAAAACCC
>JAPPND010000219.1:2856-5229 GCA_028818795.1 Gammaproteobacteria bacterium
TTTCGCACACCCGCCCCTCGTGAACCGCCCTCCAACGTCCCCCTCCCCCCGTTATCCCCGGCCACCCCCCCCCCCCTGGAAACGGCCCCTCACGGACGCCTTTCCCAGCGTGGGGGCTGGCTTTCGCTGCTAAACGCGCACATTCCTACGCCAACACCCGCCACGCACAACGCGGCGCTGGCGGGCAAACAGTGCTTGACCGTCGCCGCCGACCGCCCTACAGTGCGCCGCAATTCCCTGTAGCTCCTTCAGCTACGTGGCCCGCGGGAGCGCGGGCATGGATGGTTCCCCCGCCATTTCAAACAACGGGGCGCAGCCGCCAGCGGCGGCATTCAGCAAGCCCCCTGCTGCGACTGGGGAGAAGCCCGCAAGGGCATCGGATCAGGCAGACCGCGGGTTACCCAACGAGACGCCACGATCCCCAGCAGACCCGGCTGACCAACACGGGAGGCACTCACGAGGTGCCGCAGACGTTCCACTGACCAAAGGAACACCGTGCGAGCAGTGCCGGCGGCGTCCGCAAGGACGGAACGGGTGCGAATAGGATGATCGGAGTAGTGATCCGCGATTCCGCTCAGCGCCGACCGAGGGACAAGCATGGGTCGGATGCGAGACCTTACTTACGTCATCGCTGTCGCTTGTCCCCCCGCCCGGCCGACCGGCTTGCCGCCGGGCCGTGCCCGATCCTGCCCTCCCGCCCCGAACGTCGACCAGGCCGCCACGGCGGCCACTCAGCCGGTTGCCTGAAAACGGCGCTTGTCCACAGCATCTCCACGGAGTTGTCCACCGAGACCGCGCCCCACAGTCGCCTCGTTGTCCAAAACGCGGCCCAGGTATCGAACGAGGCCACTGTGGCGAGCGTGACGGTGCCCGATTTCGCCGTCCAGAGCCACCAGGCCGCCCTCAGGCGGCCCGTCGCCCTCGACGAGGCCCTGCACGTCCTCGGCGAGGACCGCCCCATTGTGCGGCGCCCTGGCTGCGTTCCTGTCCCGCCGGGCCGTCCATGGCCGGATGTACCCATCCGGCCATCGTCAACCTCCTCGACGCCGGACGGCACCGTGTCATCCGTCAGGAACGCAGCGCCAGCGGAGGACCCGCGCAGCGGGTTGACACGGTGACGGCGGTGGCGTTCCCGGCGATTGGTCCGGTAGCAACCATCACGACTTCGTAACCAATTTGAACCCCAATCGCCTGTATAACCCCGGCGCCGTCTTCTTCAACTCTCTGTCGAACGCGCTGATCGAGCTTTTGGTGAAGGCCCGTTCCTGTAACTGTCCTAGCGCCAGCATGTCCAATGCCGCGCACTCCAACCAATCGACCTCCTCGCGGTATCCGGCTACCGCCACGGCATCCGTATTCCTGACGAATTTGTTCAATCTGTTGCCGTGCGTGGCCATGACCCCGCACGCCCCGAAGTAGATCACCCGCCCTCGACACCGACCCGTCATCCACTCCTCGAGACGTTCAAGCGAGACACGTGTGCTATCGCCGATTTCCACGAAAGCATCTTCACCATGTTCGGCATACCATCCGTGGAAACCCAGATACAGGATCGGAAAGTTGTCGTATCCGGGGGCCAGATACTTGTCCAAGAAGAACTTGAACTCTCCCTCCGTCGCCACGTCCCGGTGTTCATAGCGGGTCTTGCAGTATCTCTCGACAAGCCGCAATAACGGTTCGACGCTTGACCTGTCCTTTTGCCGGAACCATTGGTCCGTTTCTAAGCAGAACACGCCCTTTTTCGCCGCCACCCCTCTCGCCATATCCGTCCCATACCGCTCTTTGCGCACTTCAGTCGATTGTCGCATAGTCCGAGTCCGGCGATCCTGCGGCTCTGCAACATTGCCGCGTTCGCCCGCGAATGAAAGCGTATCCGCTTCCGCGGCACGTCCCATCCGGTCGCAAAACGCGCCGCCACGGTGCTCGCGTTCACACCGCCAAACCAGTAATCGCGCTCGTACGCGATTCTGGACAAACGGCTAATAACGTTGTTGAATTAGTACGTTGATGGCAGTGTGCGCCGCTTGCGGTAGGCGCAGCGTCGGCAACCGCCTTCCGCGACGAGCGCCGTGCGTCTTCTGCGGCAACTGGCCGCCCGGCGATCGAGGCACGGCTGGCACGAGCCGTACCAGCCTCCGTCGGGCTTGCGGGCGCGCTTTCGCCTGCAGCGTGGCTGCGAACACTCGTCGGGTTCCTCGTGCAGGACGGTCTGCGGCACAAAGCCTGGCGGCAACTTGCCACTCCACTGGGCGATGAGGGTTGAAAGTTCCATGTTGTGCTCCGTTTCAGGGTTGCGACGCGGTGTGCGTCGGTGCCTGAACGGGCGGCACGCGCGCGCAGGGCGGTCACCTCGCGCCAGCGAGGTCGGAGCGC
>JAPPND010000185.1 GCA_028818795.1 Gammaproteobacteria bacterium
CCTCGCTCGGCTTCGTGTCGAGGTCGATCAGGTTGTAGGCGACGTGTTCGCGGCTCTTGTTGATCATGTCGATGACGTTGATGCGGGCGTCGGCCAGTGCCGACATGATCTGGCCGAGCATGCCCGCCACGTTGGCGTTGGTGACGCCGACACGGTAGCCGCCCGCCGGATCGAGAGCCACCGACGGGAAGTTGACGGAGTTGTCGATGTTGCCGTAGAGCAGGAACTGCCGTAGCTGGTCCGCCGCCATCACCGCGCAGTTCTCCTCCGCTTCGGCGGTGCTCGCCCCCAAGTGCGGCGTGGTGTGCGCCTTGGGTTCCCCGGCCAGGACGGTACTCGGAAAGTCAGCCAGGTAGGCCGCCAGGGTGCCATCGCCCAGTGCGGCCTTGATGGCCGCTTCGTCGACCACCTCCTGCCGGGCGAAATTCAACAGCACGGAGTTCGGCCGCAGGTTGCCAAGCAGGTCGGCGTCGACCAGGCCGAGGTTCTCGGCCAGCGCCGGTATGTGCAGCGACACGTAGTCGGAGCGTGCGAACAGCGTCGGTAGATTCTCCATCCGCTTGACCTCGCTCGGCAGCCGCCAGGCCGCGTCGACGGACAGCGCGGGGTCGTAGCCCAAGACGTCCATGCCGAGATTGAGCGCAGCCCGGGCCACGCGAGAGCCAATCGCGCCAAGTCCGACGATTCCCAGGGTCCGGCCCGCCACCTCGTGGCCCTTGAAGCGGGATTTCTCGGCCTCCACCAGGCGGTGCAGTTGGGCGTCGTCGGTGACCGCCTCAAGGGATCGCACGTAGTTGAACCCGCCAAGCACATCCCGGGACGTCAGGAGCAGTGCCGCGAGCACGAGTTCCTTGACCGAGTTGGCATTGGCGCCCGGCGTGTTGAAGACGACGATGCCGCGCTCGGAACACAGATCCACGGGCACGTTGTCCACGCCGATCCCCGCTCGGGCGACCGCAGCAAGGCTTCGGGACAGTTCGTCGTCGGCGAGCTTGTGGCTGCGCAGCAGGATCGCGTGGGGGTCCGCCACCGACGGTCCCACCTCGAAGCCGTGATCGGGAAATCGTTCGAGCCCCTTGGGCGCGACCTTGTTGAACGTTCTGACGCGGTACACCGGTCTACCAATGAAGCTACCTGGCGAGCGTGGCCTTGGCCAACTCGTCGATGATCAGCGAAGTGCTGTCGTGCCTGCGGAATGCCTGCATCCGCCGGCGGAACTCGCCCGAAAGGGCGGCGAGTTTAGCGACACCGGCGACCAATGTCTCGGAATTCAGTGCGTCTTCGGTCAGGACCAGGCTCCAGCCCCGGGACTCCGCGTAGGCGGCGTTCTCGATCTGATCGCCGCGACTCGCCGCCCGGGGCAGCGGCACGAGAATATGCGGCTTGCCGAGCGCCAGCCACTCGTAGAGCGCGTTCGCGCCGGCCCGGGAGAGCACGATGTCGGCGGCCGCAATGATGTCTCCCCACTCATCCGACACGTACTCGCGCTGCGTATAGCCGCGCAGGGCCCGGAGAGACTCGTCGATCTTGCCCGCGCCGCAGATGTGAACCACGTCGTATTCGACCAGCAGTTCGTCCAAGGCTGCCCGGAGCACTTCGTTCAGCCTCGCGGCACCAAGGCTTCCCCCGACCACGAGCAGGACGGGGCGCTCGGCGTCGATCCCGAGCCGTTGCCTCCCGCGCGCTGCGTTGCCGCGCAGCAGTTCCCGACGCAACGGCGTCCCCGTGACGACCACTCGGGCATGCGATGCCCGGGTACCTTCGAAGTTGACGCACAGCGTCGTCGTGAACCTTTGCGCCAGCCGGTTCGCCAGTCCCGGGGTGAGATCGGATTCGTGGGCTACAACGGGGATTCCGTTCAACCAGGCGCCCACAACGACGGGAAACGACACGAAGCCGCCCTTGGAGAACACCACGGCGGGTCGAATGCGCCCCAGGAGTCGCCAGGCCTGCACGATGCCGAGGGGAATGCGCAATGCATCGACGAAGTTCTCGAACGAGAAGTAGCGTCGAAGCTTGCCCGCCTGGATGCCGTGGAAGGGGATGCCGAGCGGGGCGACGAGACGTCCCTCGGGTCCGTTCGTGCTGCCCACGAAGTGCACCGACGAACCGGCTTCCAGCAGGGCTTCGGCGACGGGCAATGCCGGGACGACATGGCCTGCGGTGCCGCCGCCGGTGATCGCGACGCAGGGCAGTACGCCGGGGCTTCCCGTCGTCACCGCTGCGTCACAGGCTAAGCGTCTGCTTGACGAACGGGATGGTGAGGCGCCGGCCTTGAGCGAGCGATGCCTGGTCGAGCCGGCCGAGTACGCCAAGCAACTCGCGTTGGTCCCGACTGGTCCGTGCCAGCAGAAACTGGGCGACCTCGTGGGGCAGCTCGAAGCCACGCTCCCGGGCGACGCCGGCGAGCAGGCGCAGCTTGTCCCGGTCGTCGAGGGGTGCGAGGCGATAGCACGCGGCGGCGCGCAGTCGCGAACCGAGGTCGGGCAGGGCGAACTTGAGATCCCGGGGCGAACGGTGCGCCGTCAGCACCAGGCTTGCGTGCCGTCCGCGCAGCACGTTGTACAAGCTCATCAACGGCCGCTCCGATGCCTCCGTGCCGATCCACTCCGGGACGTCGTCGACGGTAACGGTGTCGAACTTGCCGTAGGCGTCGATGGAGTCCTCGTCCGTGGCGATTTCCCGTGCGGGAATATAGGCCGCGTTGCCTTGCTCGTTGCAGACTGCCTGCAACAGGTGGGTCTTGCCCGTGCCGGCGTCGCCGAACAGCCACACGCAGTCGAATGCGTTGCCCGACGCTCGCCCCATTTTGCGCAGACGTTCCACTAGCTCGCCGTTTCGACCCGCCACGAAATGCCGAAACGAGCCGCGTTCGCCTAAGGCGAACGGCAAGGCCTGCTGCTCGGTCACGACCGCTTCCTCGCGCGCAACTCGGCCGCCGCCCGGCGGCTCCAGAGCAGCACGTACTGGCCTCCCGACACCACGCTCGAAACCCCCACCAGCACGAACCCCAGCGGGTCGATGGGGCCGGCCACCATTGCCGCCACGGGATAGTCCTCGCCCATCAAGCCAATGATCACGACCAACAGCACGAAAATCAGAAGCGCGGTGTTGGCCTTGCTGAGCGGCGTCGGCTCCATCTCGTATTTGCCGACCAACAGCCGATAGGCGAGTGCGCCGAAGACGATCACCAGGTCGCGTCCCACGACGACCGCTGGTAGCCAAGCCGGGACGTGGCCTTGCAGGGCGAGCACGACGATCACCACCAGCACGAGGAGCTTGTCGGCGGTGGGGTCGGCGATCGCGCCGAACGTGGTCCGCCAGTTGAAGCGCCTGGCCAATTCTCCGTCGACGAAATCCGATACACCCGCAATCGCGAAGATAACGAGCGCTTCGGGAATGGCCTCGACCCAAAGCAGCCAGCCAGCGGGGATTACGAGCACAACACGCGCGAGTGTCAACGCATTGGGCAAATGACGCGCCGGCGTTCCGGTCATCGGGCACCCATCCATACCAACTCCAAGCCCGGCACCGACAGCGGTGGCGTTCTTGAAGCACTTCGAGATTCAGAAAGATAGCCTCCCATCAGGAGCAGTTCCACAAGCTGGTCGGGTGCCGACCGGGAGTGCAGCTTCAGGTAAAGCACCCCCGGCTCGACGGCGCTGACGTCCACGCGGTTGATGTACTCCCTGGACTGCAGATAGGCGAGCACAGCGGCGTAGCTTCGCACGGTCTGCGCCCCGCGCACGGTCAGCGCGATGGTGTCGAGGTCCCCTCCCCGCACCGCAAAGCGATACGCCAACGCATCCGCTACGCGATGCACTGCTTCTCCCGCCACGGCGGCCGCCGACGACCCCCGATGGGCGAACGTCGCGGCCAGTTCCTGCTCGTCGCCCGGTGATTTGAGTTCCCAGTGCGACGACCACCCGCCGCTGGGATGCGAGGCGACCCGCCCAAGCAGCATGAGATCGCGCGTATAGCGTTGGGAGGCCCGCATGATTGCCGTCCAGAACCGTCCCCAAAGGTCCGTGACCCTTAGACCCCGGTCTTCGAGGTCCATGAGCGGAAAGGTCAGCATGATGCCGCGGCGGCGTGCCTCTCGGTCCATGGTCAAGGCGACCTCTTCCGCAGTGCCGACCGACGTCGACGAGACCACATCCCGGGCTCCCCCTTGCGTGGGGCGAGCCCCTCGCGCTCCCCCGCTGAGGGCTCCGTCCCGTTCCAGCACGACCCAAACCAGCACGGTCGGACGGTCAGCGCTCCACACGGGCAGTCCCGTGCGGCGCAGCAGATCAAGCAGTGTGCCCCGCTCGAAGTGGATCTCCAAACGCGTCTGGGCAACCGCGTCGCCGCCGTCTTCCGGTTGGATGTCCCGCGTCGCGAACCCGTAGCGCACGTAATAGCGCTCGGAACGGCGGATGGCCACATCCACGTTGGAACCGAAAGGAATCTCGCGCAGCCCTGTCACGCGCGTGAGGATTTCGGCCAGCGCCCCGCCGGCGGCGCGGCGTCGATCGGCGTCGCTCTGCGATGGCACGGCAACTTCGACGTCGTAAAGCCAAGGAACGACTTCGGCCCATACCGATCCGACGGCGCCGGCAACGGCACAAGCCAACAACAATCGAACACGAGCCACGAGCCGCTTTCCCTGGACGGGGTAAGTACCGCTCATTGAAGTGTAATGAAGATGACAAAGGACAACGGCAGTGGCAACCGATACCGCGCCCCATGCCTTAAACTGCGCGTTCTTTCCGCGCGGGGACAGACGATGCCGGGGCTGACCTACCGGGATGCTGGTGTCGACATCGACGCCGGCAACGAATTGGTGCGACGCATCGCCCCCGCAGTACGCCGCACGCGCCGTCCGGAAATGCTGTCCGACCTAGGCGGTTTCGCCGCACTGGCAGCGCTGCCGCCAAACTACCGGGACCCGGTTCTCGTCACGGGCACGGACGGCGTCGGCACCAAGCTCCGACTCGCCATCGATCACGGCCGCCACGACGACGTGGGGCAGGATCTCGTCGCGATGTGCGTCAACGACGTGCTGGTGGCCGGCGCGGAACCGTTCCTGTTCCTCGACTACTACGCCAGCGGCACCCTGGACGTCGACGTTGCCGAGCGCGTGATCAACGGCATCGCCAAGGGGTGCGAGTTGGCCGGCTGTGCCCTGGCCGGCGGGGAGACGGCGGAGATGCCCGGGT
>JAPPND010000036.1 GCA_028818795.1 Gammaproteobacteria bacterium
CCGGCGGAAAGGCATTCTGCACCGCCATTCGCGAGGGTCAATCGGACAAGGTCCGCCGGCTGCAGAGCCTGCATTCGGCCCTGCACGCGACGACCGAAACCAGCTCCGCGGCCTAAATGTCCGACAACCCAGTCGGTACGCCGCCTGCGGAAGTACACATCGACACCGAGCTCGTCCGGTCGCTTCTGCAGGCACAGTTTCCGCAATACGCATCGCACCCGATTCAGCCCATGGGCAGCGGCTGGGACAACGTCATGATGCGGTTGGGTGCCGACTTGCTGGTACGTCTTCCGCGCCGGGCGGTCGCCGCGGTCCTGATCGAAGAAGAGCAGCGCTGGCTGCCTGAACTGTCCGCGCGGCTGCCGATCGACGTGCCCGTGCCGATTCACAAGGGCCGACCGTCCAAGGACTATCCCTGGCCCTGGAGCATCGTCCGGTGGCTGCCGGGCGATGGCGCCGACCGGTCGCCGCCAGAACCGGATGAAGGCCGGCGGCTGGCCTCGTTCCTATCTTGCCTGCATCAAGCGGCACCGGCGGGCGCACGGGCCAATCCAGTTCGCGGGGTTCCATTGGCAACGCGGGCCGAACAGGTTGGCGAACGCATGGAACGACTTGCTCGGACGACGGATGCCATCACCCCGGCTCTTCGAGCAGCTTGGCGCGACGCTCTGGCGGCATCGTCGCGCACCGAGCGGCTGTGGCTACATGGCGACCTGCATCCATTGAACATCCTTGTCTCGCGCGGACGGATCACCGGCGTCATCGACTGGGGCGACCTGACCGCCGGCGACATGGCCACGGACCTGGCAGCATTCTGGATGCTGTTCGACTCGCCGACACGGGAACGGGCGCTCACAGCCTACGGACCTGTCGACGACCCCATGCGAGCGCGGGCGATGGGTTGGGCGATCCTGCTCGGCGTCATGCTGCTTGATACGGGCCTGGTGGATCATCCGCGCCATGCCGCCGTCGGAGCCGCAATCCTTCGTCGGCTCACCCAGAATTACGGCCCGTAGGGGCGACCCTAACGCGCCCGAAGGGCGCGCGGTCGCCCGCGCCGAGTGCCTCGGTTGCCTCGGCGACGGGACGGGACAAGCCCGTCCCCTACAATTCGACGCGACCAAGCGCCGAGGAGAAGTGCGCTCCGTCCCAAAGTGTGCTACACCACGTTTGGCCGGCCAGTTGGATGTCGTTTGCGTCGTCCGTTAGAAGGCGTATCTCGCGTGCCCTGGTCTCCCAAGAGTTAGCGGAAGTCTGCCCATGCCGACGCCCATGACTGTCGAAGGTGCCGAGAAGCTGCGCGAAGAGCTTGCGCACTTGAAGAAGGTCGTGCGGCCACGGATCGTCAAGGCCATCGGCGAAGCGCGGGAACACGGTGATCTGCGCGAGAACGCGGAGTATCACGCCGCAAAGGACCAGCAGGGGCTTGCCGAGGCGCGCATCCGACTCATTGAGGCACGGCTCGGTGATGCCCAGATCATCGACATTGCCAAGATCCCGGCGACCGGGAACGTCGTATTCGGCGCAACGGTTACGCTGGTCGACTTGGAGGCGGACGGAGAGGTCCGCTACAAGATTGTCGGCGAGGACGAGGCGGATCTAAAAGAAAACAAGATCTCGATCATGTCGCCTTTGGCCCGAGCCATGATTGGCAAGGCCGAAGGCGACACGCTTGCTGTAGAAACCCCCCAAGGCAGGCGGGAGTACGAGGTCGACACGGTTCGGCACATCTGATCGGCGCTTCGGGACGTCGGCATCTGGACGGGTATGGCGTCGCTAGGCCAGGCTGCGGTGCAGGGGTTGCTTGAGGTCGTTATATGATCCAAGACGACCAAACCGGCAGGCATACGCGACAAACGGCCCGCGCCGCGACTCCGCCATGACACTCGCCCTCCCCATCAACATCGACAGCCTGTTGCATCGGCGTACCATCGAGGGCGAGCGCATCGAGTACAAGGCCGGATGGAACCCGCAGAGCGTCCTGGCGACGCTCGGGGCGTTTGCCAACGATTTCCATAATCTCGGGGGCGGCTACGTCCTGCTCGGTGTGGAGGAACGCGACGGTCGACCGGTGTTGCCGCCGAAGGGGTTGGACCCGGCTGCCATCGACGGCATACAAAAGGAGTTGCTCAACCTGGGCAACTCGGCGATTCAGCCGCCCTACCATCCACTGACGGCGGTCCACGATGTCGACGGCAGGACGATCCTCGTGCTTTACGCACCCGGCGGGGAAACGCGGCCGTACCGAACGAAAGTCAGCCTCTCCACGAGCAGCCGCGAGTGGGCCTACTTCATCCGCAGACACAGCAGCACGGTTCGGGCGCGCAGCGAGGACGAGCGCGAGTTGCTCGCATTGGCCGCGACGGTGCCGTTCGACGACCGCTTCCACCGAAACGCCTCGCTGGACAATCTCTCGTTCCGGCTGATTCAGCAACACCTGCAGGATGTCGGCAGCGACCTCCTACAGGAAGTCGCCGAGCTGTCGATGGACGCTCTGGGACGACGCATGAACATCGTCGGCGGTCCCCGGGAAGCGCTGTTTCCCAAGAACGTTGGCCTACTGTTCTTCAACGACCGTCCGCACGAGTTCTTTCCCGCAACGCAGATCGATGTGGTCTGGTTTCCGGACGGTCCCGGCGGCGACTATTTCGAGGAGAAGGAGTTTCGCGGGCCGCTGGCGGCGATCCTGCGCGACGCCGTGAGCTACATCGAGCGCAACTTCCTGAAGGAGGCGGTCGTCAAGGACCCCCACAGGCCCGAAGCCGAGCGGTTCTGGAACTTCCCGATTGCCGCCATCGAAGAGGCGCTCGGCAACGCCATCTACCACCGCTCCTACGAGGAACGCGAACCAGTTGAGGTGCGGGTCATGCCGGAGGAGTTGCTGGTCCTCAGCTATCCAGGTGCGGATCGCTCTATCCGGATGGCGGATCTGCAGCGGGGCCAGGCGGTGAGCCGGCGCTACCGCAACCGGCGGATCGGCGAGTTTCTGAAGGAACTTGACCTCGCGGAGGGCCGTTCGACCGGCGTACCGAAGATACTCCGCGCCATGCGCGACAACGGCTCTCCCGCACCGAGCTTCGAGAGCGACGAGGATCGGACTTGGTTTCGCGTCCGGCTACCGGCGCACTCGGCGTTTGCGCTGGCAGACCAGACCGCCCGCGAACAGCTTGGTGAACAAGACACCCTGCAGGGTGAGCCGTTGGAGGATAAGGACAGAGAGACTGCCACTGCGACCGGACAAGATAAGCAACTGAAATACAACGAAAGCTCTATCCAACCCCTCCATGACACCCCCCAAGACCGCCATGGCACCCCCCAAGATGCCCCTCAAGTAGCTGAATGCGTCGAGCGGCTAGTCCGAACGCTGCAAACGGAAATGAGTCGTGCCGGTCTGCAGGCCGAGTTGAACCTGCGCGACCGACGCAGCTTCAGGGAGGCCTATCTGAAGCCCGCACTCAAAGCCGGCATCATCGAGATGACCCTGCCGGACAAACCCACCAGCAGGAACCAGCGGTACCGCCGGACGCTCGCCGGGGAGACGCTGGCTCGTCGACTCACGGACTCCGGCAAATGAACTGCGCCTCCGTCGTCTCGCCTTGGTACCGTTGCTGAGTCGCAGACGCCGAGGCCCGTCCTCTACGCGACGCGGGTGGCGGTGGTTCCCCCGTATCGTCGGTCCGCCGTTTCCCTACGCAGCAAGTCCAGTTCCGCCTTGAGGGCCTGGCGACCAGCCTCTGCCTCGGGATCTGACGGGTAGTACGCGAGTTCGCTTTCGGGCTCGCCGGCGACGCGGGTACCGATGAGCACCCTTGGCTCGGCGTAGTCGTAGGGTTGGGCCCGGTGCAGGATGGCGCGGTTGTCCCAGAACAGCGTGTCGCCGGGTTGCCAGTGGTGGGTGTAGACGCGGGACGGGTCCGAAACGGCGAATTCCACCAGCGACTTGATCAGTCGTTTGCTCTCACTGCGCTCGAGCCCCGGTATGCCGAACGCGTGGCGGCCGACGAACAGGTTCTTGACGCCCGTGTCCGGATGCACTTTGACCAGGGGCCGCAGATAGGCCTCGCCGTGGTAGATGCCTTCCGGGTTCTGGGGCGGGAAGTCGCCGACATCGTTGGCCTGGGAGTACTGCGTCGAGTGGTAGGCGCTCAAACCCTCGATGCGATCCTTGGTGGCTTGGTCGAGGGCCGCGTAGCCGGCGCGGAGGTCGGCAAGCTCCGTCTCGCCCCCTGTCTTGGGAACCGCGACCGCGGACAGCATGCCGCACTTGCTGCTGATGGGCTTGTAGGTGGAGTCGGTGTGCCAGGCCTCGTTGCCGACGTTGGAGCGCATGCGCTGGGTGTCTATACCGAAGATCTTGCCGAAACCTCCGTCGCCTAGCTTCTCCTGGTTGGACATCGGGTTGGCGCCGAACTCGAGTTCGCCGAAGCGCTTGCCGAACGAGACGTTCTCTTCATCGGAGAGGAATTGACCGGGGAAGACGAGAAACCCGAAGTCTAGGAATGCCGCCTTCAGGGTCGCGAATTGCTCGTCCGTCAAGCTCCCGAGCGACATGTTCGTGACCACGGCACCGAACACCTTGTCTTCGACCGGCTCTATGTTCATCGGCAGACGGGTACTACCCCTTCCTGTTCACGCGACGAGGCGTAGCTTAGGACTTGCGTGCCGGAACCGCCACCGTCAAGACCGTTCCCGATGAGGCCCCGTTGGACTTATTCGTTGGCGCGGCGACGTATACCGTCGATGAGCTGGCGCGACAGTCGATAGCCAACGCCCACCAAGTCTTCGAGCACAGGACTCACGGCGACAAGCAGACCTTTCGACTTTGCGGCAAGCAACACCCCGGCGACGCCCACCAAGGGTATTCCGGCACGACGGGCCACGTCCCTGCCTTTCGCATCGTCGATCAGCAGAATCCTTGCTTGCCGTTGCAGGCACAGCGCCATGGCTTCAGCCCCTCCTGCATCCACCACGCGGAGAAGGTTTGCGACCGGCGTCTCGTCCGCAAGCGCCGCAACCCGCAACCAGCCTCGAGAGTGCCTCGCCAATTCGCTTGGCCCCGGGTTGCAGGAGTTCGAGGAAACGGTCGAGTTGGTCGAAGTGCACCGTTCGACGAGTTCGCCGTCCGCCAGGGCTAGCCCGTTTCGCTCTTCCCGAACCGCTTGGAGATCAGATTGAGCGCTTTCTTGGCGATGAAC
>JAPPND010000214.1 GCA_028818795.1 Gammaproteobacteria bacterium
TAGAGCGGAACCTCCACCCCTTCGCCCAGATCGATCCTCGGTGGCACGCCCAGTTGGGGTTCCACCATTTCGGCGTATTCGATGGCGGTCGCCGGGAATCCTGCTCCCTCGTAGTCGGACGGGCGACCGTCAACCGTAGGGGACGGGGTTGTCCCGTTCCGTTCCTTCAAGGCGTGTTCGTCGCGATCGACCACACCGGTTGCCATTGCGTCTTGTACCGTGGGCGCACAGAAGACCAGCGCACAGGACGCTGCCGCGACGACACCAAGCCCAACGATGCGGCGGCGGGCTCGGTCGAAGTCGGTCATTGCATCCCGCTCCGTCCGGGTCACGTAGTCGTCGAACTTCGACCGGCCAAGCACGCTGCGGATCTCCGAGAGAGAGGCGTCGGACACCAATATGGTCCCGCCACGCCGTGCATGTTCGAAAGCCCTACCGGGGACTGAGTCATTGAAAAGCAGCGCGCTGACGACCACGTTGGCGTCGAGTACAAAGCGGGTCATCCGTCATCGAGAATCGACTTCAGCACGCCCGGCGTGAGGCCGCGTCGCTGCGCGTTCCGGCTGACTTCGCGCATGACTTCCCGGAGTGACCTTCGGGACTCCGTCGCCTCGCGCAGGCGGAGATTGACAAGCACGTCTAGCTTGCGACGGTCGCTGATCGATGCGGAACGGTAAGAATTGGCAACGTCGTTGTCGACCGACACGGTGATCTGGTCTGCCACAGCGGTCCTCCGTTCGCTTGATCGCCGATCCAATCGAGCATAGCACACGCGCCCCAGACGCCCGAAGGATGCACAGCGCCGGACTCCCGTGCCGGGACGTCCCCTCGCCTCGAGCAACGGCACTGATGACTGCGAGCTCGGCTGGACGTCGTGGGCGTCTCGCGTGCGTGCGGGACTACCACTTGACCTGTTCGGGCAAGCGCGCGAGGAAACGCTCGACCAGCGCGAGATGGTCGGCGTTTTGGATATCCCGTGTCCGGGTGGCGACATGCTGGGTGTCGTCCATCGGGACGGGAATTCTCGGTAGCTCCGCGATGAGCGCCTTCAGCCATTGGATGGCTTCTGCTTCAACGACCAGAGAGACGATGCCTAGAGACTCCTCGGGCATCGTCGAACTCGCCGAGGTCGACGCGATTGACGAGGTCGGCGATGGCAACGTCGACCTCCGAGAACCTCCGAGAGAATCCAAGCGCGGGTGCCAAGGCGTTCTCGTATGACCGGGTCGCGGAGTACGTCGACCAACCGTCGGGCGGCCAGCGGTGGATTGTCGGCGAGCGACAGCAGGTTCGGCGCGGTGGGAACCGGATCGTAGCGCGGCATTTGGCTTCCCAAACCGGGTGACGAGGGGGGACTGTGGGGCGGCTCGTTAGCCGTTGGTAGTCTGCAAATCCGAGAGTCGGGAGCGTATAATTGTTGGTACTCGATACCGGGCCAGTCCAAGCCGGCGGTCGATGGGTCCACGAGGCTCAACGTCGCTTTCTGGCCTTCGTGTGGTCGGCAGCTTGCCCGGTTGGGAACGCGGGCTGGCGTTAACGGCATAGGTCCCTCGGCAGTACGTCTCGCTTCCGCCTCTGAAATAGGGTCGGTGATCGAAAGCGGGGCCGAGCCCGAGGGCTTGCTCTTTGGACTATCCGGCTCTAGCCCCCGGCCCCGTTGGCGCTCAGCGACGGTCGATATCGCGCCCGATCAGGATTTGCGCTGGGCTAGCAAGACGTGGATAGCTAATGCTCGCCTTTCCGTTGCGGCCACGCGTGAGAACCGAGCAACAACATCCTCGACGCGGTCGATGTCCGTGACCACGTCGGACTTCCTAAACTGAGCGTCGGGATCGTAGTCTGCGGTGTGGCGCTTCCGCTGCATCTCAACGAACAGATTGCCAAAGTCCTGTATTGGGTTGGGGAATCTCCGCATCACGTCACGCTGTTCGCAGCGAGACTTCGCGGTGCCGTGTTGCAGGGCCCGGTACGCTTGCCGCCAGGCGGGCCGACTGGTGTGGGTGCCGGTTCTGGCTAGCAGATCGGCACAGTTCTTCGCCAGGCAATGAAACAACGCGTAGTAGCTTGAACTCACCGCACGGCAAAGATCGGCCTTGCGCGGTCTGCGGGTGTTTACGTTGGCCAAGTCTCGCGCGATCTGCAGGAGGTCGGACGGCTTCAGACTCGCTCCTCCTGCGCCCCGAGACCTTCGAGGTCCGATTGAGCAACATAGGAAATGACCGGAAATGCCGTGACATCCACCTCGTCGAGCTTCGGTCGGATATGCCGAACCATCGTGACCGACTTCCTGGTATCGATGCTCGTTGGATCACCATCGTAGATGGCCTTGACCCAGAGGAACTCCTCGCCGTCCTCATCGATGTCGGGCGTCACGGTGATCTCGACAAACGGAACACCGTCGCATCGAGCACGAATCGTCTCATCGATGACCTTCGTTGCCTGTTCCAGCGCCTGAGCATTCATGGAAGTCTCCCGCCAAGGGGTGTCGTCGAAACCTTACCACACGGGCGTTGGCGGCCGGATCGGCAACTGGTGGACTGGTGGTCGGCAGGGCGAGCCGTAGCACGATGACCTGATGGCGCGTGGGGGCGGGATCTGGTCGCGACTCCCGTGCCGGGGTCGCATGGCGAAGGGGCCGCTCTAGCCAACCGACATTGTTGGTCGGCGACCCCGGTCAGCGGTCGTGCGCCTCCCTGCGGGTCTGTCGCCCAGGGTGCTTCTCCAATGCCTGCGAAGCGCCGCCGGAGTCGCTCAGATATCCAACCGCTCGCGAACGAGCTGTATCGTTTCCTCGATGTCGGCCCTGGCGCGCTCCATTGCTGGGTTCTGGGCGATTTCCTCCAGCGCCGATATGAGCCGCGGGTCACGCCACTCAAGAAGCTGCTCGATGGCCGCGATGTGCGCGGGATGCGTGAAGAAGTGATAGCCCGTATCCCGGTGTTCGTCGGGTACGCGGACGATATCGAGCAGGTGTTCCCGAATCCCTTCCGTGTCAGGCGACGGCTGCCACTCTTTACGCGTCGACCGTAGGGCGTCGTCAATAGCGTACCGGTCCGATCGGGACGGGGTCTCGACCCGGACGGTGGTAGGGGTGGTTTGCACAGTAGGTCCAGAACCGGTTCGGAATGTCCAGACCACGGATTTCGCAATGGCTCGGGATTCCGTGGTCAAAGTTCCTGCTGCCGAGTTGGCCACGGAGGTACCGAACCAGCATGTTCCGCAACAGTCAGAGCCACCGTTCGGCATAGGACCTCCCCGCTCGTCCATGCATCGTGGATCGCCCGTTCATCCAGCGGTCGCTCGGTCAAACGCAAGGTCGAACACCGTGTCCGTCATCCACCGTTTGAACCCGTCGTTGTCCATGAACTTCTTGAACAGTTCCGCGTCGTCCTTCATCACCGACGTCATGACGCGTTGCAGCGCCCGGTCGTGCTCGATCCTGGCGTTCTGCTCGTCCGAGTTCCGGCGGGCGTTGCGGAACGCGTTGTCGTCCGCCACACGCGAGGGGATCGTTTCCGTGATGAGTTGCCGGACCCGGTCGGCGTCCTCCCAGGGAATGTCGCCGAAGTGCTCGTTGAAGACGCGCAGGATGTTCGACAGCCGGTCGATCTCCGGCTCGGGCCGCCCCCCGGCGCCCGCAGTCGGCACCGGCTCGATTTCCGCATCCTCGTCCGGCAGCAGGATGCTCCGCGCTGCCTTCTTCTCGACCCGATAGCTCTCCATGTCGATGGCCTCCAGAATGCCGCGCGACAGGTCGTCCTCGCGCGGCGAAGGCAGCTTGGGAATCAGCAGGTCTAGGAAGATCGAACGCTCCTCCCAGGCCGCCCGCGTATACGGCAGGACGCAGGACAGGAAGCCGTAGGTCCGAACGAACGACTTGGCGTTTCCCTTGAACGCCACTTGGCCGTCCTCGTCGAGGTCTTCCTTGTAGACCGCGACACAGGCGTCGAGCACCGGATCGAGCCGGTCGCGCGGCTCGCCGTCCACGAAGCGGCGGGCAAGATCCTTGACCTGTTCCTCGGTGTACACGCGAGCCCCGTCGAGGTCGGCCTGCAGGTCGTGCAGCTTGTCCGGATCGGTTTCGTCAGCGAGCACCGTGCTGCGGAAGTAATCCGCGAAGGCGTCCCTGATCGTGTCAGTGTCGTTCTGGAAGTCGAGGACGAACGCGTCGTGCTTCTTCGGATGCGCCCGGTTCAGGCGCGACAGGGTCTGCACCGCCTTGATGCCCGACAAGGGCTTGTCCACGTACATCGTGTGCAGCAGCGGCTCGTCGTAGCCCGTCTGGAACTTGTCGGCGCATACGAGGAAGCGGTAGGGGTCTTCCTGAAAGCGATCCGCAATATCGCGCGACGGGAAACCGTTGAGAGTCGCTTCCGTTACCTTCACATCGCCGGATTCGTGTTCGCCGGAAAATGCGACGATTGCGCGGTAGGGGCTCTTGCGCTCGCCCAGATAGTTGGTGAGTGCGTTGAAGTACTGGATCGCGCGTCCGATGCCGTTCGTGACCACCATCGCCCGGGCCTGGCCGCCAATCCGGTTCCGAGCCAGTACCTGATCGTGGAAGTGGTCCACCATGATCTCCGCCTTCAGGCGAATGGCGTGGTCGTGGCTCTCCACGTAGCGCCGCAGTTTGCGTTGCGCCTTTCTCGCGTCGAACTCGGGATCGTCCTCGACCGTCTTGGCCAACCGGTAGTAGCTCAGCACCGGTGTGTAATGCTTGACGACGTCCACGATGAAGCCCTCCTCGATGGCTTGCTTCATCGTGTAGCCGTGGAACGCCCGGTGCCGGACGGTGCCGTCCGGCTGCGGATCAGGCTCCCCGAACAGTTCCAGCGTCTTGTTCTTCGGCGTCGCGGTGAAGGCGAAGTAGCTCGCGTTCGAGAGGAGCTTCCGCGACTCCATGATGCGGTTGATCCGATCCTCGTAGGTCTCGTCCTCCTCGACCTTGCCCGCCTCGGAGAGTGCGCCCGCCATGGCCGCCGATGTCTTGCCGCCCTGGCTCGAATGCGCCTCGTCGATGACGACCGCGAAGCGACGGTTCCGCTGACTGTCTCCTATCTCGTCCAGGATGAACGGGAACTTCTGCACCGTCGAGACGATGATCTTCTTCCCGGACTCGATGAACCGCTTGAGGTCTCCCGCCCGGTT
>JAPPND010000082.1 GCA_028818795.1 Gammaproteobacteria bacterium
GGCGGTGAAGACCGGCACACCTTGGATGACCGCAGTGTCCTTGAACAACCATGCCACGGCTGCCAGGACAGGAACGAGAAAGAGAACTGGGACGAGTGGCCCCATCGCGGTGCCGCGTTTGATCAGCGCCGTCCCCGTGCGGTGGAGTCCACCCACCACTTGGCGGAGAGTTCGTTCGTGGTCCATGGGCATGGCGCTGGTACTGCTGAACGGGTGCGTTCCGTTCGTCGTTTTTCGTTAGCTTATACCAAATGGCCCCCGACCCGCGTCAGCCCGAAGAAGGAAGGCATGGCCGTGTCTGGCTTCGCCCTACCTGGACATCATCCCCTAGCGACCGCCGACGAAATCCCCAGTCAGCGACTTCGGCACCCCGAAGGTCATCACCAGCAGGGTCACGCAACGGCAACGCTGCGGCGATGGACGCCGCCCGCAGCGCCGGCAGGCCGTCGACGAGGAGCAGAAGCGTGGCTACGACCCCGATCGATACCCCCACACGACCCGGAAGCGGTGCGGCGGGTGGTCGTCGCCGACGCTTAGCATGGCGGGAGCGTCCGGAAGGCGTATAGCCGCAGCGGCACCGGGACTGGCTGGCGGAATAGCTTGATAACACCGAATTCCCGGTTGCATCATCGACGCAGATCGTGGAGACGGAGACTTGGACATGCGCACAATCGCGATTGCAGTCACAGCCTTGGCGGCCATTGCGGCTGCGTTCTTCGTCGGGCGAGCAACCGCGCCCGGGTCGGAGCCGGTGATCGCCGTTGCGCCACTCGACCCGGCTGCCGATCCTGTGGCGGAGCAGGCCCCGCCGGCCCGGGAGGCGCTGCCGTCGCCGGATCCGCGCGCCCGGCTACTGTCCCTGTTGGAGCAATCCGGCGAGGAGCGGGACCGCGCTGTCCGCCAGGCAATGATCGCCTGGCTCGCCGCGGAGGGCGCCGGCGCGATACGGTCCGCGCGCGAGCACCCGGAACTCAGCGGCGAGGCTGAGCGGATGGTGCGGCTCGCGTTGTATGCGTATCCGGAGATTTTCCGGAACGATCCTTCGTTGCTCGACGACGACCCGGACCGCGAAAGGCTGATCTCGATGTCGGTGGGGTCGATAGCCGGTTTCGACCCCGAACTCGCCCGTGTGCTCGTCAACCGCCACCTTGCCGACGGCGAATACGGCGTTGCGATGCTTGGTGCGGTCGAACACTTCGAGAGTCTCGCCGGTCCGGCGCCGTCGCTGTCCGATGCCCGGACGGAATTGGCATCCATCCTCACCGAGTCGAACATGATGAAGCGCCTGCCGCGCTTGATGATGCTCCTCGAGCGCATGGCGTCGAGCGATCCGGCGAGTGCGGCGCAGCTGATCGACGAGATGCCGCGATCGTCGAGCACCATGGCGATCGACACCCTTGTCCACCGATGGTCGCAGTCCGATCCGCAGGCGGCGGCGGACTGGCTTGCGAGCAAGGATGCTCAGATTGCCCGGCAAGGTTGGCCGGCCTTGGCACAAGCCTGGGGGCGACGGGACCTGGACGCGGCGAGTGCATACGCCGACAACCTGACCGGAACCGCCCGAACCGCCTTCCTTCGTGGCCTTGCCGTCGCAACGGCGGGGATGCCGGCAGGAACGACGCAAGCGTGGCTGTCGAACTACCGGGACGATCCTGTCTATGCCGATCTAGTGCGCGGCGTGGCCGGGCAACTCGCCCAGCATGACATTCGAGCCGCGATGTCGCTTATCGAGGAGTTGCCAACCGGGCAGCGTCTCCGTTCCTATGGGTCGGTCATCCCGATGCTGGCCATGCAGGATCCCGAGGCAGCGGTTGACTTGGTAGATCAGCTTGAAGACGACGACGCCCGGAACAGCCTGATACCCATGGTGGTCTCGATGTGGGCGCAGAACGATGCCCGGGCGGCGCTGGACTGGGCGTCGGATCGCCCGCGAGGCCAGACCCGCGACAGCGCGATCAGCCAGATAGCGAATGCGCTGGTATGGATCGACCCCGACCTCGCGATCGACGCGATCGACCAGGTCGATGATCCCCAGGTGCGCAAGGCGACCGTATCGCAGCTTTTGGTTCAGCTGGAGAGCGAACAGGAGGCCCTCCGCATCGGCCGCCGCTACGACTTTGATCGCGATGCCGTGCTTGCTTTGCGCGAAAGGGACGGGCCGCACTTCGAGACGGTACGTGGCGCAATCTACTTGGCACCCTAGCTGACAGCGTAGGTAAGTACGTCCAGTTTGAAGCGCCCTTGCAGGTTGCCGTCGCGAGGCACATCTGACGGTCCCGAGACGAGAACGAACATGGCGACATGTCCGCAAACGGTCGGAACCACGGAATCAACTGCCAGTCACCGCCGACGAGTCCCGCGTCAGCGACTTCAGCACGCCGAAGGTCATCACCAGCAGGATCGCGCAAACCGGCAACGCGGCGGCGATGGACGCCGCCTGCAACGCTTGTAAGCCGTCGACAAGGAGCAATAGCGCGGCGACGACGCCGATCGATACGCCCCATACAACCCGGAAGCGGCGCGGCGGGTGGTCGTCGCCCATGCTGAGCATCGTGGCGATGACCAGAGTTCCCGAGTCCGACGACGTGATGAACCACGTCGCGAGCAGGAACGTCGCCAGCGCGGACATCGCCCAGACCAACCAGGACATCTCGGTCATCAGCTCGATGGTGCCGTACAGCGCGGCTTCGAGTTGCCAGTTGCGGGCGAGATCCAGGATGCCGGCGGTGCCGACGCCGCCCTCGGCGTTGAGTTCCAGGTAGAGGGCGTTGCCGCCGAACAGGCATAGCCAGATGATGCCGATCACCGTCGGCACGAACATGGCGCCGAAGGTGAACTCGCGGATGGTGCGTCCCCGGGAAATGCGCGCGATGAACAGGCCAACGAAAGGCGCCCAGGCGATCCACCAGCCCCAGTAGAAGATCGTCCAGCTCCCCTGCCAGTCGCTCATGCCCGGTTCGGTGGCGATGAAGAGGCTGGTCGGCACGAGGTGGAGCAGGTACGAACCCACCGTCTTGGCGAGGAAGCCGAGCAGCCACTCGACGGGCCCGAAGACGAGGAAGAAACCGAGCAGGATGATGCTCAAGTAGATGTTCCACTCGGAGATGATGCGGATCCCGCGGGCCACGCCGGACACGGCGGACAACGTGGCGACGGCGGAGATGACGGCGATCAGCACGATGTAGGTGGTGATGTCGGCGGGCACGTTTGCCAGGACGTCGAGTCCGGCGGCCATCTGCTTGACGCCGAGCCCGAGCGAAGTCGCGACTCCGAACACGGTGCCGAACACCGCCAGCAGGTCGACGCCGTGGCCGATGGGGCCGTAGATGCGCTCGCCGATGATCGGGTGCAGGGAGGAGCGCAGGGTCAGTGGCAGTTTCTTGCGGAATCCGAAGTAGGCGAGGCACAGGCCGACCAGGACGTACACGGACCAGGCCGACAAGCCCCAGTGGAAGTAGGTGATCCGCATTGCGTGGATGGCGCGGTCTTCGTTCAGCTCCGACGCGCCCCGGGCATCCGCGTGGGGATTGTTCGGGTAGCCGAAGGGTTCCGAGTTGTCGAAGTAGAACATCGGCTCCGAGATGGAGAAGAACAGGAGCCCGATGCCGAGCCCCGCCGAGAACAGCATCGCGAGCCACGAGAACGTGCTGAACTCGGGCCGCGCATCGTCGTCGCCGAGTCGCACCCGGCCGTGCCGACTCAGCATGACGTACAGGCATGCCACGAACACGATGATGATCGAGATGACGTAGAAGCCGCCGAAGGTGGATTCCACCCAGCCGCGGACGGCCGAATAGACGTTTCCCGCGCTTTCGACCCATCCGAGGGTGAACACAACGAACGCGGCGACCATGGCCAGCGATGCGATGGACATGCCTGGGTGCATGCCTCGCCACCAGCCGGACTTCGCCACCGCGAAGGCGCGCCGAGGGCGCGTTGCTTCCGGCTGGTGCGTGGAACTCATGGCCAGCGGAGATTGAGGTTCAGTTCGGCGCTTGCCCCGTTGAACCAGTCCACGACCTCCCGGTGGTAGGGGATGCCCTCAGCGCGACGCTTCTCGGCTTCCTCGTGCTCGATGAGGCCGGCGTAGTAGACCCGCTCGTGCCCCGGCGCGGGTTCCATGTTCACGATCTTGTCGATGAGCGCGTCCATGTCGCGCTTGAACTCGCTTAACTCCACGAAGGCGTCGATCTTGAAGGCCATCACGAACTGCGAGAGTTCGTTGCCGGGCGCCATGAAACCAGGCCCGTTGCCGGACAGAATCCCGGACATGATGTCGGCGATCATGGCGAAGCCGTAGCCCTTGTGGCTGCCGTTCTCCCGGGTGCCGCCGAATGACGGCATGAAGAACTTGCCGTAGGCCGGCGCATGCACCCGTTCGGTGATCGGCTCGCCGTTCAGGTCGGTGATCCAGCCCGGTTCCAGTTTTGAACCGATGCGGCGCGTCAGGCCGATTTTGTTGGCGGCGACTTGCGTGGTCGCGACGTCGAAGACGAACGGTGGGTGGTTCCCCGCAGGTGCCGCCCAGGCGATGGGGTGGGTGCCGAACAGGGGCTTGGAGCCGAAGGTCGGCACTTGGATGTGACCCCCGGCGGAGACCATGCAGACGCCGATCATGTCGCGTTCCAGGGCCATCAACGGGTAGTAGGCGAGCATGCCCACGTGACCGCAGCGCTGAACGCCGACGGCGCCCATGCCGAACTGCTCGGCCTTGTCCATGGCCATCTCCATGGCGCGGGGACCGACTTGCAGACCGATGCCGAGGTCGGCGTCGAGGGTTGCGCTCACTGCGGATTCGCGGACCGTTTTCACATCGGGGGTCGGGTTCACCTGGCCGTTGCGGTACTGATGCACGTAGATGCGCAGTTGGTTGGAGATGCCGTGGCTCTCGCAACCGCGCAGGTCGCTGGTGATCAGCACGTCGGTACACAGGGCGGCATCGTCCGGCGGGACGCCCATGGCTTCGAAGATGGCCTGGGTGCCTTCGCGTGCGGCTGTTTCGGAGACCAAGACCTGGTCGTCTTCCGGAACGAGGAAGTGCTTCAACATGACGGAGCTATTGCGACCTCGGTGCTGGATGCGACGGTACAAAGGCCGACCGAATCGTAGGGGACGGGCTTGTC
>JAPPND010000011.1 GCA_028818795.1 Gammaproteobacteria bacterium
TGACGCCGTTTCCGATGCCGATTCCGGACAAGAACGCGTAGGGGACGGGCTTGTCCCGTCCAAACCGGCGACCGCACTACTGGCGTCAAAGACGACCGCTACGGCGTGTCCTCGTCTAAGGCACCGGATGACCAGTCGCCGGGAGGAATCCCGTACACGTTTCCGCCGATCCTCACGTGGTTGTACTGCGGGCGCATCACCGCGAGCGGCGGATCGCGCAGCAGTTCGAGGACTTGCTCGGCTTCCTTGAAAGGTTCCAGGTTTTCTCCCGTCCGCAGCGGCTCGACATACCAGCCGTCGCCGACGTGGACGATGGCGTACGCATCGAGATGGTACGAGACATGCGGGGGAAGCTCGCGCCACCCGGGGAATTCGGATTTGCTCATGCCGAGCAGCAGGTACTCGCCAGATGCTGGATCGCCGTCGAGTTCGACGCGCAGAATCGTCGGATGTTCCGTGCGCGATAGCAGCCACGAGTCCTCTTCGATCGCCTCTCGCACGCCGTCCGGCACGGCGAAAGGTTCTCCCCGGTAACTCAACTCGGCCCAGAAGTCCCGGTCGGGCGGGTCGGCGTCCGAGTCTCGCATAATGAAGCCGCGGGCGGGCTGACCCTGCATTCCGTCTTCAGCCACGTATTCGGTGACGGCCATTTGCTGGCGCGGATCGTAAGCGAGTTCCGCAACGAGTTGCTCCGCCGCCACGTGTCCGGGACGTGCCAGTTCGCGCAGCGCGTATTGGAAGTCGAACTGCTCGGGCTCGATCTGCCCCGATTCGACCCGCGCAAGCTGGCTGCGCGCCGAGATGGCACGGAAATCGAGCACCGGTGTGTTCTGCAACAGCAGCACGGCGAGTACGAGGCAGGCCATGGACGCGTTCACCGCGGCCGTGACGCGCGGCCACTCGGCCAGATGCCGGATCACACCCCACAGGTAGCCGAGCGAGAACAACGCAAGTATCCCCGCAAAGACGAACGCCCAGCAGCGCGATACGGTCCAGCCGTACTGGTTGACCCGAATGAGGATCCCGGTCATGGCCAGAGCCGGGAGTATCGGCAGGACGACAACGACCGCTGTCACCGCCAACTGGACCGAACCGGGGTAGCGCAAGTCGGCTTCGGGACGATAGGCGATGCCGATGAGCAGCATGGCAATGGCGCCCAGCGCGATCAGGATCCTGCTACCTAGGCCCGTGTCCCACAGTGCCCCCACGCTAACGAAGGGCAGGGTCACCAGGAACACGGCGACGATCAGGAGCACCACGGGGAGCAGGTAGCGGCCAAGGCTCTCCACAAGACCGACAATCCCGTCGATGAGCCGGTCGCGGCGCCGGAACAGCATCGTGCCGACGCCGAAGACAATGCCGGCGGCGGGTAGCACGAACCACGGTTCGGTGAACGTCTCCCCGAGGGCGTCGATACCCAGGATGGCGAACAACGCCGCCCACAGGGCAAGTAGGATGGCGACACCGCCCACCAACGCCAGCGAGAGGCCCGCCACGAAGAGATTCCTCCATGCGCTCTTGAACAGTGCCGCGTAGCGGAACGGCGCGCGCGCCGTTATCTGCTGCATGAAGGCCAGGGCGATGAACCCCGCACCGAGTTGCGTGGCGACGTAGATCGAGTAGAGGTTGCCGACGCTGAACTTGCCCCCCGGCGTTGCCTGCCAACCCACGTATGTGCCGAGCAGACCGGCGACCACGGCGCAGACGCCGGCGAACGCCGCAGTCCGCTTGAAACTACCCGGCTCCGCCGCGAACAGAACAAGAACCGGCCAGCCGAAAACCACCGTGATGAACGGCACGAGCACCACGGGGTTGTCGGCAGGCCAGACGTCGCGGTCCAGTACCACCCCGAGCCACGCGAGCAGTGCCGCCTGCCCGGCGATGACTGCAGGCAGCGGACCGAGCTTGAGTGCGCCTGCGATCATCCGGTTCATCGTCCGGCCCATGGCGATTGGAGACTCGACCGTAGGGAAGGGGTCGTTGGGTGTCAAACTCAGGATTCGTGCAACTCTCGACGGTTACAATGACTCGCCGAACGCACCGGGAGCGTCCGAACAACAAATGACCATCGTCATCGTCGGCGGCGGCCACGCCGCCGGACAAGCTGCGGCGAGCCTGCGCCAGGAGAAGTACGAGGGCGAGATCCTGATCATCGGCGAAGAGCCGCACATCCCCTACCAGCGTCCGCCGCTGTCAAAGCAGTACCTGTCCGGCGAGTACGGTCTCGACCGCGTTCACCTGCGCCCGGCGCGGTTCTACGAGAGCAAGGCCATTGAGGTGCGTAGCGGCGTGCGTGTCGAGAACATCGACGCCGACGACCGGACCGTCGCCTGCAGCGATGGGGCCGAAATAGGCTACGACAAGCTGCTGCTTGCCACGGGCGCGCGGCCGCGCAAACTCGCGGCGAAGGGCGGCGATCTTCCGGGCATCCACTACCTTCGCACGATCGCCGACGTCGACGCGATCAAGCAGGAATTCGCCACCGGGCGGCGGATTGCCATCGTCGGCGGCGGCTACATCGGCCTCGAGGTCGCGGCCATTGCAATCGAGGCCGGACTGATCGTCACGGTCCTGGAAATGGAGGACCGGATCCTGCAACGCGTGACGACGCCGGCGATGTCGGCCTTCTACGAGGGTGTCCACAGCGACAGGGGTGTCACGATCCGCACCCGGATGCGCGCCGAGTCGTTCGCCGGCGTCGACAGTCTGACGGGCGTGGTCTGCGCAGGCGGTGAAGTCGTGGCCGCCGAACTCGCCGTGGTCGGAATCGGCATACAGCCCAACGTCGAGCTAGCCGAAGCAGCCGGCCTCGAGTGCAGCAACGGCATCGTCGTCGACGAATTCACGCGGACCAGCGATCCCGACATCTTCGCGGCGGGGGACTGCACCAACCACCCGAACCCGGTTCTCGGGCGGCGGCTTCGGCTCGAGTCGGTGCCCAATGCCATGGAGCAGTCGCGGGTCGCGGCCGCGAACCTGGCGGCCAACCCCAAGGCATACGCGAACGTGCCCTGGTTCTGGTCCGACCAGTACGATCTCAAGCTGCAGATGGTGGGTTTCTCCACCGAGGCGGAGCGGCAGGTGGTGCGCGGCGACCCCGGAACGAGACAGTTTGCGGTCTTTCACCTCAACGGCGAGACCCTGGTCGCGGCGGACGCGGTGAACAGCGCGCGCGAGTTCATGGCGGCCCGGCAACTGGTGGGCAAACGCGTCGACCCCGGGCGACTCGCCGACCCTGGCGTGGACCTCAAATCCGTTCTGCAGGCGGCAATCTAGGAACAAGACAAGGAGTACAACCCATGAAAACATCGTTCGGCATCCTCGTGACTGCCATCGTGCTGTTCGTCTTCGGATTCCTCTACTGGGCCGCGAACCCGCTGCCGAACCAGGCATTGAACACGGTGCCGGACGCGGAGGCGGCGGCCAGCGCCGTGGCCGAGCAGTTCCCGGAAACGGGGATGTACAGCTTCATGCAGTCTGGCATCGGCGCCACCGTCATAGTCAATCACGGGGCCTCGGAAGAGGTCGACCTGTTGGTGATGGTCTACGGGTTCATCCACTACCTCCTCATCGCGGCTGTCCTCGCCGTGGTGCTGCGCACTGGCGCACCTCTCTCCGCGCACGTTCGGCGCGCGTTCATCCTCGGTTTGGCGGCGGTGGTCGTCGTGGAGGGCTCCGACATTATCTGGTGGGGATACACTTGGGGCTGGAAGCTCTGGAGCGCCGCCTATCTTGTGCTGGTGTTCGTCATCGGCGCCCTCGTGCTTTCGAAATTCCTGCCGAGGGATCCCGACATCGTGGCGTGATCCTGTGCACGCGGCCGTCCGCGTGCCGAGGTCGAGCGGGCGACCCCGCGCCTTGCGGGAGCGTTATGGGCGCCCCCACGAGCCTGCCCCGTATTGACGGCGGCGTTGTCCCGTCCGCGCTTCGTCTCGTTTGTCCCCTGTTCTGCCGCCTGAGCGCGATGGAAGTTGTTGGATTGTTTAGGCAAAATCCACCTTGAGTGCTGCGTGGCGACCTGTCGAGACGGTTCACGGAGACGGCATGAGCGACGAACAGGAAGACCTGAACAGTCCGGATTCCGACCTAGGGGTTGCCGAGGTCGTCGACGAACACACGCGGCCGAAAGAGGGCTTCCTGTTCTGCGCGGCCTGTTCACACTTGGTCGGCCACATCCAGGATCGCATCGAGGTGAACGGTTCGTTTCTTCACACGTGTACGAACCCATACGGCTATGTCCACCACTTCGGCTGCCACAGCGACGCTCACGGCTGCGCGATCAGCGGCGGCCACCACTCCGCCGACAGCTGGTTCAAGGGTTTCAGTTGGCGGTTGGCCAACTGCGGCAACTGCGACACCCACTTGGGATGGCTCTTCGAACGACCGGGCGAGCATTTCTACGGCCTCATCCTCGACCGCGTCCAGGCGGGCTGACCGATGCCCGATCCGAGTGCGGGCGACTACGATGTCCTCACGTTCGACTGCTATGGCACGCTGATCGATTGGGGCGCAGGCATCGTCGGGCACCTGCAGCCGCTTTTGCTGGAACGCGATGCCCACGTGATCGACGATTTCCTGCTCGAGTTCTTCGCTGAGACCGAACCGGAGGTTCAACAGGACGGCGTCGCCTACGCCGACGTGCTGCGGGAGGTCCTGCGTCGTCTCGGCGACCGCCTTGCCTTTTCACCCACCGACGCGATGCTCGACGCGTTCGCCGACAGCGCCGGGGACTGGGCGCCGTTCCCCGATACCGTCGACGCCCTGGCACGGTTGGGCGAACGCGTGGACCTTGCGGTCGTCTCCAACGTCGACAACGCGATCTTCGAGAGAACCGCCGCCAAGCTCGGTGCCGAGTTCAAACACGTGATCACCGCCGAGGACGTCGGCGCCTACAAGCCCGATCCCCGGATGTTCGACGCGGCGCGACGGGCCGTCAACGGCACCCGGGTTCTGCACGTTGCCCAAAGCCTCTACCACGACATCGCCCCGGCATCGTCGTTCGGTCTCGACACGGTCTGGATACAACGGGGCAACAACGCCGTCCGGCGAGTCAGTGCGAGCCCTACCTGGACGTTCGACTCGCTTGCGGCGTTCGCCGACGCGTTCGTCGGTACCGAGTCCGGGGACGGCTAGTGGACGCCGGCGAGGAAACACGCCGCGCCTGGATCGAACTCGCCAAGGAGGACATGCACTTCTCGGCGGCGCACTTCACGATCTTCTCGCCGAGTCGGCGCGAGAACCTGCACGGCCACAATTTCTTCGTCGAGGCGCGTGCCGGCGGGCCGATCGACGCCAACGGTCTTTGTTTCGACTACACATTGCTCAAGGACCGACTCAGGGCGCTGTGCGACTCCCTGGACGAAACCCTGCTCATCGCCGCGCAATCGCCGCACCTCACGATTCGGAAAAAGCACGACGAAGTCGTCGTCGCATTCGCGGACGAAACGCTCCGATTCCCGGCTCGCGACGTGAAACTCCTGCCGATCCGCAACGTCACCGTCGAGGAACTGGCGCATTGGTTCACCGCGGCCCTCACGAGCGACGGGAGTGTCGCCTCGCTGCCCTTGGAGATGCTCACCGTGCGTCTCTCGTCCGGCCCCGGACAATGGGCCGAGACAACCTGGCGGTCCGATGCCGCGTATCCGAACCGCCCAGGCGAGGGACCATGAAGCTCGCCATCGTCTCGGGAGCAAGCGCCGGGATCGGCCTGGCAACGGCCGAACGCTTCCTCGAGGCCGGCTACCGCGTGGCGAATCTCTCCAGGCGTCGGTGCCCCCTTTCCGGCATCGTCGATCTGCGTTGCGACCTGTCGGATCCCGACTTCCCGGACGCCCTCGGCCCCCAACTCGCGCCGCACCTCGAGCGGGCAAGCGAAACCGTGCTCGTCCACAACGCCTCCCGCCTCGCCAACGACACCGCCGACGACACGTCGAGCGACGACCTGCGGGCGGTGCTTGAAGTCAACGTCGTCGGCATCAACTCCCTCAACCGGTTGGCGATTCCCCACCTAGGCGACGGTTCTTGCATCCTCTTCGTCGCCTCCACGTTGGCCGAGAAGGCGGTGCCGGGCAGCTATTCCTACGTCGTCACCAAACACGCCCAGGTGGGCATGATGCGTGCGCTATGCCAGGACCTCGCCGGCACCGGCATCCACACCGCATGCATCTGCCCAGGCTTCACCGATACCGAGATGCTGCGCGCCCACGTGCCGCCGGAGGCGATGGACGCGGTGCGCGGCATGTCGGCGTTCAACCGACTGATCGATCCCGGCGAGATCGCAGGCGCCCTGTTCTGGGCCGCCACAACGCCCGTCATCAACGGCAGCGTTGTCCACGCAAATCTCGGCCAGATCGAAAGCTAGCGGTGGCACCTTGGTCCGTCGATTGATGACGACAATACGGCATCGACATTCGACTCGAGCGGGAGCCGTTTGCCGCGGGACGGGAGAATAGTCGGCATGGCGGATTTCAGGCGGCGGCGGCAGCGGGTATTCCTGGTACTCGCCGGCATATTCCTCGGCACGCTCGCGATGTTGAACATTCTGGGCATCAGCCGGTTCATCGACCTCTCGTTCACCATCTTCGGGCTGGAGATCCCGATGGTGGTCGCGGTCGGCGTCCTGCCCTATCCGATCACCTTCATCTGCACCGACCTCATCAGCGAACTCTACGGGCGCAGGCGAGCCACGGAGGTCGTGTTCGTGGGCCTGCTCCTGAACATCTGGGTGATGTTCGTGCTGTGGCTTGGCGGCGCACTCCCGGGTTTCGAGGCCGTCGACCCGGCGACCGGTGAACTCGTCCCCGACGAGGCCGGCCGAGTTCCGGTGTTCTTCGAGGTTCGCACCCTGGCCTTCGGCGCGGTGACCGCTTCCATGATCGCCTATCTGGTCGCGCAATGGTGCGACGTGCAGTTGTTCCATTTCTGGAAGTGGCTGACCGGTGGCCGCCATCTTTGGCTGCGGAACAACGGTTCGACGCTGGTGAGTCAACTCGTCGATACCACGGCCGTGATCCTGATAACGCACTTCTACGCGAATGCGCTGCCCATCGCCGAGTCGGAACCGCTGTGGCCGCAGTTGCTCACGTTCATCGCCTCGGGCTATGCGTTCAAGGTCATCGTCGCACTGGTCGACACGGGTCCGATCTATCTCATCGTGGGGCGGCTCCGGCCCTTCCTGGGCATCGCCAGGAACGAGGAAATCGGCCTCGGCGACGACCCGGTGATGGCGGCATCCGACGTGCGCTATTGAGAAAACAGTTCCGCCGCGGTGCGAACCGAGTGTTCAAGCACCGCCGACTCCATCCGGCCGATGCGCAGTCTCGTGACCACCAGGTGGGTCATGCCGAGGGTCTCCACGTAGGCGGCGACCTTGTCCGCAACCGCCGCCGGATCCCCGACGATTGCCCATTCGTCCGCTTCGAGGGACACCCCCGGGCGTCCACCGCTGGCCAACTGACGCGCCGCGATACCCAGTTGGTCCCGGACCTGGCCGACGAGTCGGCGGTCCTCGGACACGAACAGGGTTCGCATGATCGGCACTTCCATCGGCCGCGCCACGCCGGCCGCGTCGCACGCCTCCCCGTGGCGCTGCAGGTTCTCGCGCAGCCTGGCCAGGGGTTCCATGGGCGAGGCGAGATACGGCAAGCCCAGCCGCCCCGCCTGGGCGAGCGCTTTCGGCCCGAACGCCGCAACCCAAACGGGCGGGTGTTCCTGAACGGGCAAAGGCGAAAGCCGCACGTCCCCCGAGCCCTCACCCACCGGTTCTCCCTTCCAAGCACGCTGCATGGTGGCCAGACACGCCTCGAACAGACGCCGCTTGTCCTTTCTCGACACCTCGAAGGCGTCGAACATGGTCGGCTGGTAGCCGCGCCCGACACCCAGGATCACCCGTCCTCCGGAGAGACGATCGAGAACCGCGACCTGTTCGGCGGCCTGGAGGGGATGACGCAACGGCAGCAGGAACGAGGTCGTCGCGAGACGGATCGTGCGGGTGCCGGCAGCGACCGCCGCCAGCAGCATCAACGGGTCGGGAATCGCGGCATCGCCCGCGAAATGGCTCTCCGGCAGCCAGAAGGACTCGTAGCCCCACTCCTCGGCCAACGCGGCCTGGCGGGCCAACGCATGGGCATCGACTTGGCCCGATATCCGCCAAGGGGTCAGGCCAAGATGCATCGACAGCTACCGCAAGGCGAAGGTGCGGATTGAAGGATCCGCCGAGGTTGTGCGGGAAGATGGAGCCGCAGTACCGTGGACGCGCTCCTGCATCATCGCCATCGCGGTGATCGTCGCCTGCACCGCATCGAGATGGCGGGCCTGGGCGTAGTCGCGGTACAGCGGATCGTTCTGGACGAGCACGCAGTTCTTGCGACGGCCATCCTCGGGACGGTCGCAGCGGAAACGCACTTCGCGGCCGAAATTGTTGCCGGCGTTGCCGTAGTGCCCGAAGTCCTCCGGATCGTCGCTCAGTTCCCAGAACGCCTCCCAACTCACCGGCAAGCCGGGAATGGACCCGGTCACGGAGTCGATCGTGCGTTCGGCCGTCTCGACGAGAAGATTCTTGAATCCCACGTCCGTGCTGCGGATAGCGGAGCAATCCTCGCCGAGCGCCGCGGTCACGCCTTCGGCATCCACCGGAAACCCGTTGAACCGGTCCGCCACGCTGAACCGCCACCACCGGGCGGTGTAGACCGGCACGACATGCACGGGCGTGGTCGCGTCCTGCACGTAGTTGATGATGCGGCCCAGGTTCGTGAAGCGGCGACTCAGGTCGCGCGCCTCCTCCAATCGCCGCAACGTGTTTCGATAGTGATTGTGCATCCGGGTATCGAACAGCCACAGGATCTTCGACGAGGACTGGTCGCCCCGGTTGTAGTAGTTCCACCGGAACATGCGCCGCCACCAAGCCGCATCCGCTTGGTTCGCGTTCGCGATGGCGATGTAGCGCACTTCCAGCGGCGTCAGGGTCGCGAGGTGCGTGTCCTCCGCGCACTGGTTGTACTGCCGCGCGGCAATGAACGTGAGTTCCTGGTGGATGTCGCCTTCGTAGGCCGCCGGGGAAACCGTCACCAGCACCGCAGCGACAAGGATGGCGCCGGACGTACGTCTGACTCGCAATGTAGGCAACCGATCGGATTGAACGCGGGCAACCATGTCACTCCACGAGGGCGAACGCAAGGCAAACGGACGGTAGTGCAGGCGTCCCAAAGGCGATAGTCGATGCCCCTGGCGGGGGGTACACTCAATCTTCTTTGGCGTCGCAACGAAGAGGTTTCCATGAAGGCCGCAGTCCTGCGCGAAGTGAACCAGCCGCTCACTATCGAAGAGCTGACCACGGGCGATCCCGGGCTGCGGGAAGTGCTCGTGCGCACCGCAGCGGCCGGCGTATGCCATTCGGACCTGCACTTTCAGAACGGTTCCTATCCCTATCCGCTGCCGTCGGTACTCGGCCACGAGTCCGCCGGCGTGGTGGAGGCGGTGGGATCGGACGTGCACTACGTCAAGCCGGGCGACCACGTCATCACCTGCCTATCGGCGTTCTGCGGGCATTGCGAATACTGTCTGACGGGCCGCATGGTGCTGTGCAGCGAGCCGGAACTGTCGCGGGACCTCGGCGAACCACCGCGCCTTGCATCGGGTGACGAGACGATCAACCAGTTCCTGCACCTGTCGTCGTTCGCGGAAGAAATGCTCGTACACGAACACGCGCTCGCCAAGATCCGCGACGACATGCCCTTGGATCGCGCGGCGCTGATCGGGTGCGGGGTCACGACCGGCGTCGGTGCGGTGATCCATACGGCGGCAATCGAGCCGGGTTCCACCGTGGCGGTGATCGGCTGCGGCGGCGTCGGGCTGTCGTGCATCAACGGCGCGGAGATCGCCGGGGCGGGCCGCATCATCGCCATCGATACCGTCGCGTCGAAACTCGAACTCGCTCGGACTTTCGGCGCCACCGACGTCGTCAATGCGGCCGAAGAGGATCCCATCGGCATGGTGCGCGAGTTGACCGGTGGCGGCGTGCACTACTCCTTCGAGGCGATCGGCCTGAAGGCGACCACCGAGCAGGCGTTCAAGATGATCAAGAACGGCGGCACGGCGACGGTCATCGGCATGATTCCGGTCGGCACCATGGTGGAGATCCACGGCCCCGAGTTCCTGCGCGAGAAGACGTTGCAGGGGTCGAGCATGGGATCCAACCGGTTCCGGGTCGACATGCCCCGGTTCGTGGACTTCTACCTCGCGGGCAAGCTGCATCTCGACGAGATGATCTCGGGCCGGATCCGCCTCGAAGACGTCAACGATGCGCTCGCCGCCCTGGAAACCGGGGAGGTCGCCCGCAACGTCATCATGTTCGATTGATCGCGACGGCCTAGGCAGTCAAAAGCTCAGCTCGCCGAAGCGGTCGCCGCGACTGAGCCGGACGACGGCCCGTTGCACGCCACCTATGCGACGGGCCAGTTCACCGATGTGCCGCGTCGTGACGTTGTTGACGGCCAGTATGGTATCCCCCGCTCGAAACCCCGTCTGCCACGCCGGCGAGTCACGGTCGATGCTGCTGACGTAGACCCCCACCGGAACGTCTTCAAGGACCGCGTCCATGAGCACGGTGCCTTCCAAGCGCTGATGGATCCGTCCGCCGGCAACGGACCAGTTCCGCTCGATGGACACCGCCAGGCGTATCTGCCGACGATCGCGGATGATCTCCATTTCGAGTTCGTCCCCGACCATCGTGATGGCTTCCTGCTGACCGTAGTCGGCTGGCCGGTTCATGGCCCGGCCATCGATGCGGGCAAGAACGTCGCCAGGGCGAATCCCGGCCGAGTCCGCCGCGCTGCCCGGCACGACCTCCGTGACGACGAGGCCCTCCGCCAACGGCAAGCCGTGCAAGTCGGCCAACCTTGGATTCAGCGCCGCCACGGTCATGCCGATTCGGCCCCGCTGGACGACGCCGTGTTCGATGAGTTCGCCCATGATTGCCGAGACCAGATCGCTCGGTATCGCGAATCCGATGCCGACGTTGCCGCCGGACGGGGCAACGATCGCGGTGTTGATGCCGACCACACGCCCATTCAAGTCGACCAGCGCGCCCCCGGAGTTGCCGGGATTGATGGAGGCGTCCGTTTGGATGAAGTTCTCGTAGCCCTCGATGCCGAGTCCGCTTCGGCCCAGCGCGCTGACGATTCCCGAGGTCACGGTCTGCTGCAGGCCGAACGGGTTGCCGATGGCGACGACGAAGTCCCCGACGCGCAAGTCCTGCGAGTCGGCGAAGGTCAGTTCCGTGAGGTGGTCGGCGTCTATCCTCAGTACCGCCAGGTCCACGGGAGCGTCGACGCCCACAAGCGTTGCGGGATACTCACGACCATCGGACAGGGCGATGTGGATCTCGTGCGCACCGTCGACGAGATGGTGGTTGGTCACGATGTAGCCCGACCTTGCATCGACAACGACGCCCGAGCCGGCGCTCTGCGCCCGGCGCCTTTGCCGTGGTTGGGCGGGATAGCGGAAGAAGCGGCGGAAAAAGGGGTCGCGCATCAGCGGGCTGTCGTACGTGCGCACCCGCGCGAAGGTCGCCACGTTCACGACACCCGCCGTCGTGCGTTCCAGCATCGGCGCGAGACTTGGCAGTTCCTGCCCATCGACGGCTTCCGGCAATGCGGCATGAGTCGCGCAGACCAACAGGATTGGCGCAAGGGCCGTCAACGTCTTCATCGTGGCGCGGTCCATCCTGTCTCATGCGAGTTACCACCCCGGGGGCGGGGCCGCCGACGTGCAGGGAACAACGGACCGTAGGGGACGGGCTTGTCCCGTCCCGTTTCCAAGGGGAGCCGGTACATCAGGCACGGGCGACCGCGCGCCCTGACGGGCGCGATAGGGTCGCCCCTACGGTTTCTTGTCATTCTCTTTCAAATCGACAAGGGCGTACTGGAGCGGGCGATGGGAGTCGAACCCACGTCTCCAGCTTGGGAAGCTAGGGTAATAACCGTTATACGACGCCCGCGCGCACGGAATTATGGCACAGTGTCCCAAAGCCAACGGTGCCGAGTAAGGGTGCCGTCCGAATACGGGAGGGGAATCATGAATCGGCACTCGCTGAACGGCACATTCGTCCGGCACGCAATCCTGCTGGCCGTTGGTCTCGCGCTATCCATCGGGGCCTACGCCGGCGAGCGGGACCTCGCCATCGTCGAGCCCGCCGCGGCGGGGATGAGCGCCGAGGGCCTTGGCGAACTGAGCGCCGCCATGCAGGGGTTCGTCGACCGGGGCGAATTGGCCGGCGTGGTCACCGTCGTCGCACGCCACGGCAAGATCGCGCATTTCGAAACCTACGGCATGCAGGACATCGCGAGCGGCGTGCCCATGGCCAAGGACACGATCTTCCGCATCTACTCGATGACCAAGCCGATAGCCGGCGTGGCACTTATGACATTCTACGAGGAAGGCCGCTTCGAGCTTGACGATCCCGTCGCGAAGTTCATCCCCGAGTTCGCGGATCTCAAGGTGGCCAAGGCGCCGGGTCCCGACGGGCAACCCGTCGTCGAGGACGCGAACCACCCGATGACCATCCGCGAACTGGTGAGCCACACCGCCGGACTGACCTACGGCTTCTTCTCCCGCTCCCAGGTCGACACCCTGTATATGCAGGCCAACGTTCTCGACCGCAACTCGACCTTGAAGGACATGGTCGGGAAACTGGGCGGCATTCCGCTCCGCCAGCAACCTGGCTCCGCCTGGCACTACAGCGTCGCCGTGGACGTGCAGGGCTATCTTGTCGAAGTCCTCGCGGGCAAACCCTTCGACGAGGTACTCAAGGAGCGCATCTTCGATCCGCTCGGCATGAAGGACACCGGGTTCTGGATCAAGCCCGACGACGAAGCGCGGACGGCCACCATGTACCAGCAACGCCGCGGCGACGAACTCGCACCCAATCCCTCCCGGGAGTACTTCACCAAGCCGGCGTTCTTCTCCGGCGGCGGCGGGCTGGTGTCCACCGCGATGGACTACACGCGTTTCTCGGAGATGATGCTGAACGGCGGCGAACTCGAGGGCGTGCGGATCCTGAAGCCAGAAACCGTCGAGCTGATGCACACCAACCAGCTACCGGACGGCATCGACTTCATCAATCCCATGATCGGCAACCCCGGCAATACGTTTGGAATCGACGTGGCCATCGTGGCCGAACCGGACGGCGAGTCGGACCATCCACTGGCCAAGGGCGAGTACTGGTGGTACGGCGCGGGCGGAACCTGGTTCGGGATCAACCCGGTGCAGGATCTCATCGTGGTCGGAATGATCCAGAAGTTCGGCGTCCCGGGCCCGAAAGAGGTCCGGGTGACGAGCAAGCGGTTGGCCTACGAGGCGATCATCGACCCCGGCTGAGCATGGCCTGGCGGTCCATGCGGTTCGCCCTGGCGGCGATCGTCGGAAGCGCTGTCGTCTGGAGTGCCGAACACCCGAACTACGTGGGTACGCCGGTGCTCGCCAAAACAGGCACCGAGGTGCTGCGCTTCAGCGGCATTCGCTTCGCACAGGCACCCGTCGGCGATTGGCGGTGGCGGCCACCACGACCCGCAGACCCGTCCACGGACGGTCCCATCGACGCGACCCGATGGCCCCCGGCCTGCATGCAGGACGAAGGCAACGTCGAGTGGTACGAAGGAGTCGCCGCGGCATTCGGACAGCCGGCCGAGGTTGCGCCGTCGCGACCCGACACGGCCGAGGACTGTCTGTTCCTGAACGTCTGGACACCCGCTATCGACGGGCAACTGCCCGTGATGGTGTGGATCCACGGCGGCGCCAACGTGAACGGCTGGTCCTACGAGCCAAACTACCGGGGGCGGGAGTTGGCGGCCATGGGCGCGGTGGTCGTCTCGATCCAGTATCGGCTCGGCGTATTCGGTTTCCTTGCCCACCCGTCGCTCTCTGCCGAGTCGCCCAATGCGTCGTCGGGGAACTACGGAATCCTCGACCAGATCGAGGCATTGCGCTGGATCCGCTCCAATATCCATCGGTTCGGGGGCGACCCCGGCAACGTAACCGTGTTCGGCGAATCCGCCGGCGCCGGCGACATCGCCTACCTGCTGCTTTCGCCTCTCGCGCGGGGTCTCTTCCACCGGGCCATCTCCCAAAGCGGCGGCTGGCCTGCGGACCAGCGCCGAACGCTCGCGGACAACGAAGCCCAAGGCGTGGATTTCCTACGGCGCGCCGAAACGGCGGACATCGACGAACTACGTCGCCTGCCGGCCGAGGCGCTGCTCGCCGCCGCCAAGGAACACTTCAAGCGCGACTACGACGATCCGCCGGTGGACGGCTGGCTGCTTCCGGCGCCGCCCGCCGACCTTCTCGCCCGCAAGGCGTTCGAACCACGGCCGGTGATACTCGGCTTCAACGCCGATGAGATGTTGATGTACGTCGGCAAGCCAACACCCGAAAGCTGGCGGCAGGCGCTCGCGAAACTACCGAACGCGGCTCTGGTCGATGGCCTCCTGGGCGAAGTGCCGATACCGCAACGACTCGATGAACTGGAGTCCGCGACGCAGTTCACCTGCCCGAGCATCGCGCTGGCCAACGGCTTCGCGACGCGCGGTGCTCCCACCTATGTGTACCGTTTCGACCGGATACGCGCGGGCGGTCACGGCATTGGTGCCTACCACGGTGCCGAGATTCCGTACGTGTTCGACACCCACGACGCCTGGCTGCCGACGGACGCCATCGACCGCGACCTCACGCGGCGCATGATGGGCTATTGGCAGAGCTTCGCCGCCACCGGCGACCCCAACCACGACGACGCCTCTGTCTGGCCGCGCTGGAACGACGACGCCCGCCGGGTCCTGGCGTTGGCCGACGGAATCCGGTCAGAGGAGTTCGACGACCGTCTTTGCTCCGTGCTCGCGAGTCACTAGCGCGTCTCAGACAGACGAGCCGTAGGGGACGGGCTTGTCCCGTCCCGAGCGAATCCGCCGTTGCGTGCGGCGCGGACGGGAACAAGCCCCGCCCCTACGGGCCCGTGCACGCGCGAGATCGTAGGCAACCTGTCTGCGCATCCAGAACTCGGCGTTGCTCCAACCTTGCCTCTCGAACGCCAATGCCATCTCCGGCGAAATAGCGGCACGACCATTCAGCAATCTCGACAATGCCGGCCGCGAACAACCGAGTCGTTGCGCCGCTTCCGTGACCGTTATTCCGCTCGCTTCGATGCACTCCGCCCGGACTGTCTCACCAGGGTGTGGGGGATTGGCCATTGCGCTCATGTTGTGGCTCCTAGTGGTAGTCGACAAAGTCGACATCGACCGGTTCACCGCCCTCGAATCGGAACACGATGCGCCAATTGGCGCTGACACGGATGCTCCATTGGCCTTGCCGCGTCCCCTTCAACGGGTGGAGTCGGTAGCCCGGTACGCCGAGGTCTCGCGGTCGCGCGGCGACATCGAGGTCGGCCAAGATCCTACGGATTCGCGGGACAAGGTCTTGCGGTAGGCCAAACGAACGATCCGTCTGGTAGAGAGACCGCAACCCCTTGTGCGCGAATCTCATTGGGCACGATTGTAACGTGTCGCGGCACGGCGGGAAATCGAGACCATCACAACTGCGCAGAACTTGGGCGTGCCGATTGGTCGCGGTCCCTGGTGTTACGTGCTGCGACGGGTCTAAACGGGTATTCCGCCCGGAGCATCCCAAGGGGGCGAGCCGTCGTAGACCACGATCGGTGCGATGACCGGTGGCTGCATCGGTGCACCGAACACCTTTCGCCGGTGTATCTCGCGATGCAACGATGCCGCGTGCCGACCAAGACGCTCGCCGACGTCCTGAATGACCTCCGAGGCGAACTTGATGATCAGGATGATGTGCGTTGGCCCATCTGGATCGTCGTTGGTCTCGGCTAGAAATGGAATGCTCCAGACCATGTCGGCGTAGCGCGGGCCGTCGGGGACCCAATCGTCGGGAATGCGCGTCATGTGGTCGTAGTCCAGATTGTCGACCTCCGGACTGTTGCGCATGATGAAGCCACGCACCAGGTCCTTGACCATCGGCGGAAACGCGAACAGCGGCAAGTAGGGATGTGACATCGATAGCTCCACGGGTTTTGACCGCCGTGAAGTTAGCGGTGGACCAGGAGCTTCGGTATCGGCGTTTTGCTCGTTTTTGCGTAGGAAATTCCCTCCAATCGCTGTGCGAGATTTGCCACGGTGCGAGACTCCCCACGTTTGGTCGCACCATCCCACTGTGATATCGCGGCAATGTCCGGCGTACGCCTGCGCCGAATCTGCCGCACGACCTTCGTGCTCTACCGGGGCTCGTTCGGCCCAGAGTCCGTTCGAACCGGGTCGCTGTCTTTCTAGATTGCATCATCTCGGAATCGATGCGTGTCGAACCCGACCTCCGCGTGATCGACTGGATGGACCGGCAACGCGCTTCCCGTCTGTTCCTGTCCGCAATCAGCGTGGACGAGATCGTCTTCGGCATCGAGACCCTGCCCGCTGGCCGGCGAAAGAACCATCTGGCGCGCACGTTCTCGGGTATCGCCGATGCCTTCGATGGACGGATTGCGGATTTCGATGCCAATGCGGCCCGGGAGAGCGCCAGGTTCCGCGCACACCGGCGGCTCAACGGACGACCCATGAGCTTGGCGGACTCGCAAATCGCGGGAATCGCGAAGTCGAACGGTCTGTCGCTGGCCACCCTCAACGCCCGGGACTTCGAAGCCATCGACCTATCCGTGGTCGAGCCGTTCTGAATCAGTCTGCCCGAGCGCGTGCGCTCGTCCCTTCGGCGGGCCGCGTCTCCGTAGCCGGGGGCAGTGCTAGTCCGCAGTACTGATCGGCGGGCATCTGCTGTCACGCGGCGCTACATGCTCCGTTCCAGCGCGTCGAGATACCAGTCGACGAACTCGATGCACAGCCTCTCCTGTTGTGGGTGATACGGACCCGGTTCGAAGAACCGCGAGAGCACGCCTTCGCTGTTGCGCAAGATGAGCGTCTGGTCCTCGCGGGTCGTGCGGTCCCAAAGCCAGGTCAGCGCATCGCGCTCGTAGTCCCGCCCCTCCTCGGCGTCGCCGCGCACGAACCAGACAAGCTCCATGTCCGTATTGGCGATGCCCCTGGGGATGAATCGGTACAGGACGCAGTGGTCAGGATAGTTGAGCATGAACGCCAACGGCCCGAACTGGAAATCGCCGGCGCCGCCATCGTAGCCCTTGAAGTCGCCCATCAGGGGTGCCAGCGGTTGGCCGTCCCGGCTGCCGGTCTTGAAGCGGTCGTAGAGCGCGTAGCGCCTGGTGTGCGCGCAGCAGCCGAAGTCCGGCGACGAACCGTAGACCTGGGAGTGTTCGAGGGTGATTCCGGGCACGCCGGTTGCCTCTTCCGCACGGGCGAGCATCCTGGCGTTCTCACCCGCCACGTCTGCACTGGGCGCCTCCAAGGTGTGCCGCTTCGCGTAGGCGCGATGGGCCGTCGCGCAGTGGTAGCACTCCAGGTAGTTCTCCAACGCCAGCTTCCAGTTGGCCTCCACCGCGTAGTTCTGCCGGTGGGCGATCTTGGCCGTCGGCAAGTCGTAGGGACTCAAGGCGGGTTCGATGTGCTGCAGGGCTGTTTCGAACGACGCCGCAGCGGGATCGCAGTTGATGAAGATCAGGCCCTCGAATACCGTGCAGCGGGCACGTTTCAACGCATACGCGGAGGGATCAAACCCCACCAGGCGGTCCATGCCCCGAGCGGATTTGAGCGTGCCGTCGAGTTCGTAGGCCCAACCGTGATAGGGGCAGACGAAGGCCCGACACGTTCCTTCCGGATCGGCGCAGATGCGAGAGCCCCGATGCCGACAGACATTCGCGAGTGCTTGGATCTCGCCGTTGCCGTCGCGCACCACGATGATGGAATCTTCGCCCAGCTCGAAGAGGAAGTAGCCGCCGACAGCGGGGACCTGGCTCACGTGGCCGGCATAGAGCCAGCTCTTGAACAGCACTTCGTCGAGTTCCTTGTGGTAGACCCGCTGTGATCGGTAGAAGTAGGGATCTAGCGCGAAGCCGGGACGTGCTCGTTGCGCCGCGGCATTTGCGGTCAACAAGGCCGGCGACTCATCCAGTTCGGCAGCGATGACGGTCACAGGGAGTCGATCTGGTAGCCGTTCATGGTCACGACGCATTTGCCCACGACGTCCCGGTTCTCCAGCATCCGCATCGCGTCGACGGCCCGTTCGAGGGGAAATCCCGCGCAGACGTAGGGATCGATGGCGCCACTCTGTGCCAGTTCCCATAACGCTTCCTGGTTGCGGCGTCCCAGTTCGGGGTCTCGGCGGCCAATCTCGCCGGCGCGTACGCCGATGACGGAGATGCTCTTGATGAGGATCAGGTTTACCGGCGCCGTGGGCCATTGGCCGCTAGTGAAGCCGATGGTCAGGATGCGACCGCGCCAGTTGACGCAGCGCATGGACTCGTCGAACACGCTGCCGCCCACCGGGTCGTAGATCACGTCGGCACCGCCCGCGCCGGTAATCGCCTTGACTTGGTCGCGAAAGCCGCCGAGTGAGCCGTCCGGCATCGTGTAGTTGATCACCGCATCCGCACCCCGGGACTTGACGACCGCGAGCTTGTCGTCGCGGCCGCCGGTTCCGATCACATGGGCGCCGAAGTACTTGCCGAGATCCACGGCGGCCAAGCCGACTCCGCCCGTGGCACCGTGGACCAGTAGCCATTCGCCGGCCTTGAGTTCACCGCGGACTCGAAGGGCCACATAGGCCGTCATGTAGGCGGTGCTGTACGACGCCGCCTTCTCGTAGTTCATCTTGCCGGGAATGGGCTTGAGACCGGCGGCCGGGACGTTGGCCCCTTCCACGAAGCCGCCTGCCCGGGACCCGAAGCACACGGCATCGCCTTCCTTCCACCCCGTTACCCCCGGCCCAAGTGCCGCAATGTCACCCGATGCCTCGCCACCCGGCGCGAACGGCAGCGCTGGCTTGTGCTGGTACTTCCCTTGGATCATCAGAAGATCGGGGAAGTTGACGGCGCACGCCTTCAGGCGCACCTGGACCTCGCCGGGTCCCGGGTCGGGGAGGTCCACTTCGTCGAGGGTTACGCTGCCGATGTCCTCGCTGATGGCATGGCAGCGCACGGCGTGTATCCGAGTCATTCCGCGTTCGGCAATCCGTGAAACCCAGTGAACATTGTGGCAAAGATCCCGGCCACGCGGATTATGGTTGTGGCCCCGCTGATCGCGGGATCAGGAACTCCTCGAGGAACTGCCGGGGCGTGACCACGCGGGAGTGCGGCCGCGGGTTCGAAACCAGTAGTTGATCTCCTGTCACGAGACACGCTTGGCGGTGGGCGGCGAGTGGCGCCCACAGGTGATTGTCACCAGAATCCGGGGCAGTGTCGGTAGCAGCGGGGTCGCGCCAGACGCTGTTGGCGACAAGATCGGTTAGATCGGTTAGGAAGCGATCGAGTTGCTCGTCCGTCCAGCCATGGATTCGGGCAATTCGGGAGCGACGCAGGATACCGGCGTACTCATGCAGCAGTTCCGGGGAAAGGGAGTAGAGGAAGCCTCCATCCAGCATGGCGTCGACAATGCGGGCGGGCGGGCTGTCCAAGTCACTGGCCATCACCCCGGAGACAACGACGTTCGTGTCGACAATGTAGACGGTCGTCATCGGCCGACGGCTCCGGACTCGCCGCCAAACGGGGTTGCGCTAGTCGCCCTGCCGAAATCGACGCGTCTCCTCGAGAGCCAACGTCATCGCCTGAGCCGAATCAAGCGGGGAACGAGCTCGCGCATCGGCAACGATCTGCCGCACCGTGTCGGACGGTTGGATACCCCGCAGTTCGAGGCTCTCCTCGATGATCGAGGCCATGGACCGGTTCTGCCGCGCAGCGGCTTCCTTCAATGCACGATGCGTACCGCTTGAGGGGGAATTCGGGAACGGTCGGACATTCCTGGCGGAGAACGCATGGGAAGAGCTTGAAACGTGGACATTGGCTGGCCTCGACCTCCCGGCAGCGTGGCGCTGGTCCCAAGTCCGCGCCGCAGTGGACGTCAAGGAGCGCTACTTTGACAGGATCGCACACGCGAGGGGCGTCGACGACGCCCCCGGCGGCGGCCGCAAGCCGCTTGGAGAAGAGGCAGCGCGGCGCATTGACGCGATCCGACAAAAGTGTCGCGAGGACTTCGACTCCCTCGCCCGCCGCATAGAAGCTGTGATTGGCGACTAATCCACTACGGCGACCGCGACCTGAACATCCCGTTGCCTCGCGTCTTGGTCACGGTTGTCTCGAGACAATCATCCAATCCGCGCCACGGCTCGCTTCGTCAGCACGCCAACCAGATGGCCCCGGAACTCCGCGGAAGCGTGGATATCCGAGTTGAACTCGCTATGGTCCACCCCGACGCCGTCCACGGCTCCCGGCGAGAAGTCCGTCGCCAAGGCCTCCTCCAACGCCGTCGCCCGGAACGCACACGCTCCGGCACCCGTGACGCCGACGCAGACGCAGTCGCCGCAGCGCGCGACCATTACCCCGACAACGGCGTACCGCGACGCGGGGTTCGGGAACTTCTCGTAGGCGGCGGCATCCGGGACGCAGAAGTCCACCGAGGTCACGATCTCGCCATCGTGCAAGGCCGTCTCGAACAAGCCGGTGAAGTAGTCGCCGCCCGCGATGGACCGGTTGGCCGTGTGCACCGTGGCACCGAGCGCGACCACCGCCGCCGGGTAGTCCGCCGCCGGGTCGCTGTTGGCGATGGAACCGCCGATCGTGCCGCGATTGCGGACATGGGCATCGCCGATTCGGCTCGCCAAGTCGGCCAGCGCCGGAATCGCGTCGCTGGCCGCCACTTCCCCGTGGCGCGTCATCCCGCCCACCGAAACCGTACCGTCGTTCAGGGTCACACCCGTCAGACCGGGAATCGCACCGAGATCGATGACATCGCTCGGGCTCGCGAGGCGTTGCTTCAGGGTCGGAATCAGCGTCATGCCGCCGGACAGGTAGACCCCATCTTCGGCACCGGCCATGAGGCTAGTGGCCTCGTCCAGCGTGGAAGGTCTGTGGTAGTTGAACTGGTACATCTCTATTCCCCCCTTGCGGCGCGCCAAACGGTTTCCGGTGTCGCCGGCATCGGTACGCTGGCGACGCCGAGCGCGTCGGTGACGGCATTCATTACTGCGGCGGTCGAGCCGATGGCACCCGCCTCGCCGCACCCCTTCACGCCGAGCGGGTTGTGCGTACACGGCGTCACCGTGGTGTCCACCGTGAAACTCGGCAGATCGTCGGCGCGGGGCATGGTGTAGTCCATGTACGAGCCGGAGAGGAGTTGCCCGGTGTCGTCGTAGACGCCGTGCTCCAACAGCGCCTGGCCGATGCCCTGGGCGAGGCCGCCGTGCACCTGGCCTTCGACGATCATCGGGTTCACGACGTGACCGAAGTCGTCCACCGCCACGAAGTCGACGATGTCGACGACGCCGGTGTCCGGGTCGACCTCCACTTCGCAGATGTGCGCCCCCGCGGGGTAGGTGAAATTCGGCGGATCGTAGAACGCCTTCTCCGAGAGGCCGGGCTCGAGTTCCTCCAGCGGGTAGTTCTGGGGGACGTAGGCCGCAAACGCCACTTCCGGGAAGGTAATGGACTGGTTGGAGTCGACGACGGTGAAGGTGCCGTCGGCGAATTCCATCTGGTCCTCCTGCGCCTCGAGTATGTGCGCCGCGATCTTCTTGCCCTTGGCGATGATCTTGTCGGTGGCCGAGATGATGGCCGAGCCACCTACCGCCAGCGACCGCGAGCCGTAGGTGCCGAGGGCGTAGTCGGAGCGTCCGGTGTCGCCGTGCAGCACGGTGACGTTCTCGAACGGCACGCCGAGCTTGTCGGAGATGATCTGCGCGAATGTCGTCTCGTGGCTTTGGCCGTGGCTGTGCGATCCCGTGACCACCGTCACCGAACCGGTGACGTCCACGCGGACCTCGCCGACCTCGAACAGCCCGACGCCGGCACCCAGGGAAATCGCCACCTGGGAAGGCGCGAGCCCGCATGCCTCGATGTAGCAGGAGAAGCCGATGCCGCGTTTCCTGCCGGCCGATTCCGAGGCCGCACGCCGGGCACCGAACCCGGCGTAGTCGATGTGCTCGAGCGCCTTGTCGAGACTCGCCTCGTAGTCGCCGGTGTCGTAGGTGAGCGCCACAGGCGTGTCGTACGGGAAGTCGCCGGGCTGGATGAAGTTCCGCCGCCGGATCTCCGCCGGGTCGATACTCATCTCCCGGGCCGCCGTCTCCACGCAGCGCTCCACCACGTAGGTCGCCTCGGGTCGACCGGCACCGCGGTAGGCGTCGACCGGGGCGGTATTGGTATAGAGGGATTGCACTTCGACGTAGATCGCCGGCGTCGTGTATTGCCCTGCCATCAGCGTGCCGTACAGGTAGGTCGGCACGGACGAGGCGAAGGTCGAGAGATAGGCGCCCATATTCGCCTTCGTCTTGACGCGCAGCCCGAGGAACTTGCCGTCTTGGGCCAAGGCGAGTTGCGCCGTGGTGACGTGGTCGCGTCCGTGACAGTCCGCCAGGAAGGACTCCGATCGCTCCGCGCGCCACTTGACCGGCCGGCGTACCTTGCCCGCGGCCCAGATGACGGCGGTTTCCTCCGCGTAGACGAAGATCTTGGAACCGAAACCGCCGCCCACGTCCGGGGAAATCACCCGAAGGCGCGCTTCCGGCGCGACGTTGACGAAGGCCGCCAGCACGAGTCGCTCCAGGTGCGGGTTCTGCGACGTGGTGTGCAGCGTGTAGGTGCCCGCCGCCGCGTCGTACTCGCCGAGCGCCGCTCGCGGCTCGATGGCGTTGGGGATCAAGCGGTTGTTGACGATGTCCACCGTGGCCACGTGGTCGGCATTGTCGAAGGCCGCGTCGGTGGCTGCCTTGTCGCCGAGTTCCCAGTCGTAGGCCTGGTTGTTCGGAACGGATTCGTGGATCTGATCCGCCGATGCCGCCGTGGCCAGATCAACCACCGCCGGAAGTTCCTCGAAGTCCGCGTCCACGGCTTCCGCGCCGTTCTTGGCGGCTTCCAGGGTCTCGCCGATGACCACCGCATAGGGTTCGCCGACGTAGTTGACGGCCTGGGTCGCGATCGGCGGGTGCGGCGGCGCGACCATGTCCGAGCCGTCCTTCGACTTCACCAGCCAGCCGCAGGGCAGGTCGCCGATCTCGTCGGCGGCCAGATCGGCCCCCGTGAAGACCGCCACCACACCGTCCGTCGCGGCCGCAGCCGCGGTGTCGACGCCGTTAATCTTGGCGCGTGGGTATGGCGAGCGAACGAACACCGCGTAGGTCTGTCCCGCCGCATTGATGTCGTCGGTGTAGTTCCCCGCCCCGGTGATGAAGCGGGCGTCCTCTTTGCGCTTGACGGAGGCGCCGATGCCTGTTTCTGATGCCATGGTCTCCTCCCCCTACATGCTCGACTGCGCGGCGAGTACCGCCTTGACGATGTTGTGATAGCCGGTGCAGCGGCACAGGTTTCCCTCGAGCCCGTCTCGGACTGCCGTCTCGTCGAGTGAGCCGCCACCTTTCTGCACCAAGTCGATGGCGCTCATGATCATGCCGGGCGTGCAGAAGCCGCACTGCAGGGCATGGTTGTCCCGGAACGCCTCCTGCATCGGATGCAGCGCGTCCGGGTCGCCAATGCCTTCGATGGTCGTGACATCGGCACCATCGGCCTGTCCGGCAAGCACCGTGCACGACTTGACCGCGTCGCCGTTCATGTGCACGACACAGGCGCCGCATTGACTGGTGTCGCAGCCGACGTGGGTGCCGGTGAGTCCGAGCGACTCGCGCAGCACGTCCACGAGCAGCGCGTTGTCCGCTACGTCCACGGTCCTCGCCGCGCCGTTCACGGTTAGTGTTATCTCCACTGTCCTATCCCTCCGAATGAATGCATCAAGGAACGATGCCGATTACAACCATTACGCCGTGTCAAAGTCCACCTTGATGCGTTCGAAAAACCGCGCCGCCATCTTGCGCGCCGCCGCATCCACCAACCGGGAGCCGATCTGGGCGAGCTTGCCGCCGATGTTGCCGTTGATCTGATAGGTGAGCAGGGTCTCGTCCCCGTCATCGCCCGCGACCTCCTCGAGGTTGACCAAGGCGCTGCCCTTGGCGAAGCCGGCGGCACCGCCCTTGACCTCGACGTCGAGGCGATAGCTCTCGGGTTCGACCACGTCATTGAGCGAGATCGCGGCTTTGAACGTCGCCTTGACCGGCCCCACCTTGGCGCCGACCTCGGCTTCGTATTCGCCGTCGCCGACCCGCGTCATCGATTTGCAGCCGTCCAGGCAACGGGAGAGCACCTCGGGATCGTTCAGCGCCCGCCAAACCCGGTCTCTCGGCTGCGCGATGCGACTCTCGCCGGCCTGCTCCACGCCTTCCCCCGGACGCGGCCACTTCGGGCTAACTCTCGCACAATCCAATGGCGGGTAAAAGAACTCGGCGGCGGCGTCCGAAAAAGTCGACAGGCTGCTAGGCTTGCCGCGGAGGGTGAGACCAAATGGCTGAAACTGCGCTGACCACGGCGGCGGCGCCGAAATCGGATCGACGACCGCTGACCAAGTTCACGTTGGCCTCCTACGGGGCGCCGGCGGCGCCGTTGGCACTCGCCGGTTTGCCGATGGCCGTCTACCTGCCGGTGATCTACGCCGACTCCGACGGCTTCGCGCTGTCGCTGGGCATCGTCGGCCTGTTGATCGGGCTATCCCGCCTGTCCGATGTGGTCACCGATCCGTTGATTGGCTACCTGTCCGACAAGTGGAAGACGCGCTGGGGTCGACGCAAGCCGTGGGTGCTCCTCGGCACGCCGATTTTCGCCCTCGGCATGTGGTTCCTGTTCATGCCGCCCTTCGAGTTCAGCGACATCACCGTGTTTGGCGCAACGTTCTCCAACGGCTACATCTGGATGTTCGGCATGCTCACGGTGTTCTACATCGGGTCGACCATCAAGGACCTGCCGTTCTCGGCGTGGGGGGCTGAACTCTCGAACGAATACCATGAGCGCACGCTCATCATGAGCTGGAAGGAGGGCCTAGGGACCTTTGGCTCGCTGATCTCGTCCTTCATTCCCCTTTTCATCCTCTTCTTCGGCCAAGTCAAGGCCACCGATGCCGTTTTCTGGCTGGTGCTGGTGATGTGCATCTCGATGCCAATCGTCAACGTGAACTGCCTAGTGGTCGTGCCCGAGTGGCGGGTCGTGGAACGGCCCAAACGCATCGGCGTGTTCGAGGGTTTGAAGATCGTCGTCAAGAACAAGCCCTACATGATCCTGGTGATCGTGTTCGCGCTCGGTGCGATCGGGTCGGCCATGACCAACAGCCTTTCGCTGTTTTTCGTCAAGCACGTGATGCAGGTCGGGGAGTTGTACGGCGCCTACCTCGCGCCGTACTTCGTTTCCCAGATCGCCGCGATTCCGCTTTGGTTCAAGTTGTCGCGCCGGGTCGGCAAGCACAAGGCGATCATGTGGGCCATCGGTTGGTATTCGCTGTGGTCGTCCTTTATCCCGCTGGTGATGATCGCTCCCTCGGACTGGTTCGCGCTCTTCGAGCTTGAGAAATACATGGGATTCCTCTCGGCGGATTTCCAAATCAAAGCAGCGACCTACTTGACGGGGGTCGAGAGCGGCAAGCTGCCGGTCTACCTGGTCGTCATGTGTCTCAAGGGATCCGCCATCGGCGCGCTCTCCGCCATACCCTTCGCGATGTGCGCGGACGTGGTCGACGTCGACACGGTGGAGACCGGCCAACGCCGCGCCGGCGCCTACATGGCGATCTGGTCCATGGTGAAGAAGGGTGCCTACGCGCTCGGAACGACCATCGGTCTGGCGCTGGTCGTGTACTGGGGTTTCGACTCGCTAGCCGAACCGCGCGAGACCACCAATACACCCTTCTCGTTGCTGATGCTGGCCTGTACCTATTCCGTGCTTCCCGCGCTGATCAAATTTGCCAGCATGCCCCTGTTGTGGGTCTATCCGCTGACCGAGGACAAGCTCCAAGAGGTGCAGACGGAGATCCGGGCAAAGCACGGCATCGGGGACGCGGGACGGGCCGCCGCCCATTAGCGACTCTCATCCCGTAAGGTCGACCCGGCATTCGGACGACGGTACTGACGGGCGACAAGCTTTCTATCCGCTGTAGGGCCGGCCAGGGTCCGTAGCAATATTCGAACTCCGATCGAACTGGCTGTAGGCCGTGCAAAATGCGATCAGCGAGCGCACGGACCAGCCGTTGCAGGACCCATTTCCTGCCTGTCAACGACGCCCCAAGCACGCACCGTGTCTATAATGCGAACATGACCCAGGAAGACCAAAACAATGCATCCGTCACCGCCTCAGACCCAACGGGTGCCATTCAAGAGATACTGCGCGTCGCGGGCATAAATGGTCGTCGCCTGCGATACCTGTTGAGTATGCTCATTGAGCGGCCTATGTCTTTTGACACGCTGGTACGTGAATCCGCGGTAGAGCATCGTACGGCCAGTTCTCTCGTCAATGCTTTGGGCGACGACCTAGTTAGTATGAGAGATGGTCGACTGCAGATCGTCCACGAACGTGCCGATCAATACAGGGAACTGATCAACCACCGTCAACTCTACTCTACTACACCTGACGATCCACTCGGACGATTGCTTGACGCGCATTCCCCTGTTGTTGCGAAGCTGGCCCGGCTTGTCGAAAAGGCGCCTGCATCAAGGAAGTCACTGGATCATGTATCTGCCACGGCTGAGACCGCAGTGCGCCGTGCACTATGGTTGGAGTGCACTTTCGATCTCGACAATGCCCGCGTTCTTTGTATTGGCGATCACGACCTAACATCCGTCGCAATTGCCGAAGTAAACCCTCGCACCGCGGTCACGGTAGTCGACATTGACGACGATATCCTGGGATATATCGACTCCATGGGGTACGCCTCCATTCGATGTCTGTGGTCCGACTTCCGATACGGGCTCGCTCCGCACGCCGAAGGATGGGCCGACCTCGTCTTCACCGATCCACCGTACACACCAGAGGGCGTAAAACTCTTTCTCGGTAGAGGCGTACAGGGTTTGCGAAAAAGCGAGGTGGCGCGGTTAGTAATGGCCTACGGATTCAGCGAGATGCACCCCGTGCTGGGATTGAAAGTTCAACGGGCCGCCGCAAGCCTTCATCTAACGTTCGATACGATATTGCCTAGATTCAACAGCTACCACGGCGCGCAAGCCGTGGGCAGTAGAAGCAGCACTTATGTGCTACGACCGACCTCTCGGACTTGGCGCGCTGCCAATACGAAAGGCAAGTCTACGACCAATATCTACACCCACGGATCGCAGTCCACTGAACGAGAGCCGGAAAATGTAACGCCTGAAGTAGAGACAGCGGTCACACGCGCGGCGGCGGCTTCGAACGAGCGTTCGGTCAAGATGGTCGGTGCAGGATGGCCTTCGAAGGAGGCCAATTCACTCAAGGCAGTTCTGTTGGGGCAGTTAGGTTCGGGCTCCTGTGTAGCAGTCAATCTCGTCATCGACCCCGGTGGTTGGCTGTTTCGTCTGCTACTCGCCGTTAATGCTACGCGCCTCGCTATCCTGGTTTCAAACAACCACCCGGCGATAGCTAGTGAGAGAGCCCAGAAAAGACTGCAGGCTCTCGTGGCTTCGAAATACAAACTAAAGCTCTGCAGAAGCACGCCGCACTCCCGCTATGCCATTGTTGAGGCGGACGTTATCGAAGAAGGAGATCTGGATCTGGCCGAACGGGTGGTTCGCGGCATTCTTGACCGTGCTCATGGAACGGTACGAAACACTTGGCGAGAGTCGGTGATCCGAGCGGCTAGCACAGCCGACAAGGCGCTAACGAAAAACGAGGCGCGCGAACTAATTGAGGCGTCTGGAGTTGCCCAGGAGATCCTCGCCAGCCAACTCCTCGCCCTGCCTCGGGATGCGATTGAGAGTCTCATCCGCCTGATAGCCAAATCAAGTCCGGTCGGCGGCAATCACGCTCAGAGTGAACATAAGAACTGAACGTGAGGTTGTCTACGACCGTCAACGCCGTCGATCCGCATCGCGTTCGCGCAGGATGGCCGATGCCGAAACCCGGGTGTCCGATACGTCCTTCCGATCACGAACGCCCTGCAACCGTGCGCCGATCGTTGGGCGAGACGCGATTCGTTCCAGCTCGCCGAGCAGGAATCCCTGCATGGATTGGCGTCGCATGGCCGCCCGCGTCGCGAGCTCGTTCCGAACATCGTCCGGGACACCGCGTATTGTGATCTGCACCATGATTGCAATTCGCCAGCACTGACAGCACAAGCATACTGCACGGGTTGGAGGTACAAACGCCGAGTCCGTGTTCAAGTACCATCCTGCCTTTTCCCAGCGACCGAGGGCATGGCACTTTCCGCTCGCCAACATCGAGGCGCTCAGAGCAGCGGGCGTGGCTTGAAGCGCATCTGCGTCATGTGCGGCTCCAGCGAGGGCCGAGATCCCGCGTACGTCCTAGCTGCGCAGACACTCGGGCGGACACTCGCGGAGCGCGGCATCGGCGTCGTCTATGGCGGGGCCGGCGTCGGCCTCATGGGCGCCTTGGCGGACGCCGCCTGCGAGGCAGGAGGCGAAGTCATCGGCGTCATCACGCCCGACCTAGCCGATCTCGTGGGCCACGAACTCGTGCGGCTTGAACAGGTCGAAACGATCCACCGGCGCAAGAATCGCTTCTCCGAGCTATCCGATGGCTACATCGCCCTGCCGGGCGGATTCGGCACCCTAGAGGAACTGTTCGAGGCCGTGACCTGGAATCAGCTCGGACTCCACGACAAGCCGGTGGGGCTGTTGAATGTCGCCGGCTATTTCGACACGCTCCTCGAGTATCTGCGCCATGTCCAAGTGGAAGGGTTCGTGCGGCGTGAACACGTCGACGGAATCATTGTCGAAGACGAACCGGGGCGTTTGATCGACGCCCTGCAACGATACAGCCCCGTGCGCCTTGGAAAATGGTGGTAGTGGTGGGAAGCGCCGCACCGCACGTCGAATACCAGAACGTCCAGAAAAGCTACGACGGCCAGACGCTCGTCGTTGAGGATCTGAACCTCGCCGTCCAAAAGGGCGAATTCCTGACCCTGCTCGGCCCCTCGGGGTCCGGCAAGACGACGTGCCTCATGATGCTTGCCGGGTTCGAGCAGACGTCCGCCGGCACGATCCTTGTCGACGGCGTCTCGGTACAGGATCTCCCCCCGGACAAGCGCGGCATCGGCGTGGTGTTCCAGAACTACGCGTTGTTCCCGCACATGACGGTGGGCGGCAATCTGTCGTTTCCGCTGGAAGTGCGCCGCCTGCCTCCGACGGAACGGGCCGAGCGCGTGCGAAGGGCACTGCGTCTCGTCCAATTGGAGGGCTTCGAGGATCGCCGACCCGGACAGCTATCCGGCGGTCAGCAGCAACGCGTCGCCATCGCCCGGGCGTTGGTGTTCGAACCCGACCTGGTGCTGATGGACGAGCCCCTCGGTGCACTGGACCGGCGCCTGCGCGAGGAGATGCAGTTCGAAATTCGCCGCATCCAGCGCGAACTGGGCGTGACGGTGATCTACGTTACCCACGATCAGCAGGAGGCCATGGTGATGTCGGACCGGGTCGCGGTGTTCCGCGACGGCCGGATCGAGCAGGTGGCCTCTCCCGAGACGCTATACGAAGAACCGGAACGTGCCTTCGTCGCGCACTTCATCGGCGAGAACAATCTGGTGGCGGGCACCGTCGTCGGTTCCGACGGCGACATCTGCGTCGTCGATACGGAAGGCGGCACGGTTCACGCCTTCGATGTACAGGGCAACCCGCCTGGCGACGAGGTGCTTCTCGCCATTCGGCCGGAGCGGGTAGGCGTCGCCGCGGAAACGGGACAATATGCGAACGAGCTCGAGGCCGACGTCGTCGATGTCGTGTTCATCGGCGATCACCTGCGCGTGCGCCTGAAGGTCGGCGAACGCGACGATTTCATCGCCAAGATTCCCAATATCGTCGGCCACGGCAGGGTGCTGCCGGGCGACACCGTGCGTATCGGCTGGGCAACGCTGGACTGTCGCGCACTTCCCCCCGACCCATCTGTTCTGCAAACGGAGAACGATCAATGAAACGAACGACCCGAACGACTCAACCTAGTACGTTTGCGTACAAAGTACGCGACACGTTCGACGATGCGGGCAGGGACAAGCCCCGCCCCTACGCCGTGGCAACCCTCGCGCTGCTATTTGCCGCCGCCTCGGCAACGGCCGCCGAGTCCGTCACCGTGGTGTCCTGGGGCGGGTCCTATGAAAGGGCCTGCGTCGAGGGCTACCACAAGGCGTTCACCGCCGAGACCGGCATCGAGATCAAGCTCGAGGACTACAACGGCGGCCTGGCCGAGGTACGCGCCCAAGTGGATTCCGGTGCGGTGCATTGGGACGTGGTGGACGTCGAACTGGCCGACGGCGTGCGGGGCTGCGACGAAGGTTTGTTCAAGGTATTCGACCCCGCCACCCTGCCTCCAGGCGCCGACGGCTCCGCGCCCGAGGACGACTACTATCCGGACGCCATCACCGAGTGCGGCGCCAACACGCTCTACTACTCCACCGTCTACGCCTACAACGCCGAGAAGATCCCCGGCGAAAGACCGACCACGATGCAGGACTTCTTCGACCTCGAACGCTTTCCCGGTCGTCGCGGCATGCGCCGGTCGCCGGTCGTGAACCTCGAGTTCGCGCTGATGGGCGACGGCGTCCCGGCCGAAGAGGTATACGCGCTTCTGGACACCGAGGAGGGTGTCGAACGGGCATTCGCGAAACTCGACACCATCAAGGACCACGTCGTCTGGTGGGAGGCCGGCGCCCAACCGCCGCAAATGCTGGCCGACGGCGAAGTGCTCATGTCCACCGCCTACAACGGTCGCATCTTCAACGCCCAGGTACTCGAAGAGCAGCCCTTCGTCATCGTCTGGGACGGCCAGGTCCTCGATACCGGATTCCTCGCGATCCTCGAAGGCGCGCCGAACCCCGAGGCCGCGCAACGCTTCGTGGAATTCGCGGCGCGGCCGTCGTCGATGGCCGGGACCGCCCGGTACATCTCCTACAGCCCCACGCGTCGGTCGGCCGAGGCCCTGATCTCCACCCATGCGGAAACGGGCGTTGCGATGCGCCCGCACATGCCCAATACGCCCGAAAACGCCGAGCGCGCGTTGCACAACGATTGGGAATGGTGGAGCGACAACCGCGATGACATGAACGAACGTTTCGCGGCGTGGCTTGCCCGATAGCACCGTTCGCCGAGGCGGCGTGAGACTGCGCATGGCCGCCGGGTCGCCCAGGATTCGAGCCGCGGGCCTGACGATCCCGTTGATCGCGTTCATCGGGGTGACGTTCATCGCGCCGCTCGGGACGTTGCTGACGCGTAGCGTCTACGACGCGGAAGTGGCCGAGATCCTGCCCGAGACCCTGGCGGTTCTCGCGGATTGGGACGGTAGCGGGACGCCCTCCGAAGCAACCTACGCGACCATTGCGAGGGAACTATTGCGCGCCCGGGACGAACGCACCTTGGGCCGCGCTGCGACTCGCATCAACCGGATTCAGAGCGGCCTGCGCAGCGTCGTGGTCAAGACGCCGCGACGCCTTGGACGCGATGCCGACGCCGATCCGCCAAGTTCCTGGCGGGAAGCCCTGGTCGCCATCGACGACGCCTGGGCCGAAACCGCCACCTGGCGTGCGGTCCGCGAAGCCGGACAGCCGTTCACGCCGCGTCATTTCCTGAACGCGGTGGACCTCGAAACGCGACCGGACGGGAGCATCGGCGCCATGCCCGAGACACGGCGCATCTACGTGCCGCTCTATCTCAGGACGCTGTGGGTGAGCCTCGGCGTCACCGCCTTGTGTCTCGTGATCGGCTATCCCATCGCCCACGCCATAGTCCATGCGCCGTCGCGCTGGTCGACCACGTTGCTGGTGCTGGTGCTCGTGCCGTTCTGGACGTCGCTCCTGGTGCGCACCACGGCCTGGATCGTGCTGTTGCAGAACCAGGGCGTCGTGAACGACATCCTGGTTGCGCTGGGAATCGTCGCCGACAACGATCGGATCGCCATGATCTACAACATGACCGGCACCTTCGTCGCCATGACCCACGTGCTGCTGCCGTTCATGGTGCTGCCGCTGTATTCGGTGATGCGCTCGATTCCCGCGCGCCACATGGACGCCGCAGCATCGCTCGGAGCGACGCCGATGCAGGCATTCCGAAGGGTCTACTGGCCGCAGACCCTGCCGGGCGTCGGGGCGGGGTCGCTGCTCGTGTTCATCCTGGCGATCGGCTACTACATCACCCCGGCGCTGGTGGGCGGCCAAAGCGGCCAACTCATCTCCAACATGATCGCCTACCACATGCAGACATCCCTGAACTGGGGCCTGGCGGCAGCGCTGGCGGCGATCCTGCTGCTGGCGGTGATCGGGCTCTACGTGCTCTACGACCGCGTCGTCGGCATCGACCGGATGCGCCTCGGATGACCACGGCGACGACATACGTGGGAAGGAGGCTGGGGCGCTACGCCTATGTCGGCTTCTGTGCCTGCGCGTTCGTCTTTCTCGTCGCGCCGATCCTCGTGATCGTGCCGTTGAGCTTCAACGCCGAGCCGTACTTCACCTTTACGGAGGGCATGCTCCGCCTCGACCCGGATGCTTGGTCGCTGCGCTGGTACCGCAGCATCGTCGAAGACGAACAATGGGGGCGGGCGCTCGTCAACAGCATGATCATCGGAGTGGCCGCGACGCTGCTCGCCACCACCCTCGGCACCGTTGCCGCGTTGGGCCTCGCGAACTCGGCCATGCCCGCACGGCGATTGGCCATGGGAATTCTCATCTCCCCGATGATCACGCCGGTCATCATCGTCGCCGTCGGCGTGTTCTTCTTCTACTCCAAGCTCGGCCTCGCCCAGACCCACCTGGGATTGATTCTTGCCCACGCCGCCCTTGGCGCGCCGTTCGTCGTGATCACCGTCACCGCGACCCTCGCCGGTTTCGATCAAACGTTGATGCGTGCCGCGGCCAGCCTTGGTGCGCGTCCGCTGACGAGGTTTCGGCGAGTCCAGCTGCCGCTGATCGCCCCCGGGGTCTTCTCCGGGGGCCTGTTCGCGTTCGCCGCGTCCTTCGACGAGGTGGTGGTCGTCCTGCTCATGGGCGGGTTGGAGCAACGGACGATTCCGCGCCAGATGTGGTCGGGCATCAGGGAGCAGATCAGCCCGACGATCCTCGCGGTCGCGACGCTCCTGATCATCTTCGCCGTGCTGGTGCTGTTCACCGTGGAGTGGCTGCGGCGGCGGTCGAGCGAGACTTCGACGTAGCGGTGCCGCGACCAAGCCCCGGGGCACCGAGTGGAAGGACACAAGCCACGCGTCGCCAGGTTAGGCCCACGGATTGACTGTGTCGACGCCCGTGATCCGAAACTCGCCTACGTTGCGGGTCACGACGGTGCAGCCTAACCGGACTGCCGTCGCCGCCAGGAACGCATCGGCGAGATGATCGTCAAGCGGCTCTCCCTGACGTCGTCTGTGCTCCATGATACTCGCGCACGTCCGGGCGTCCTCGAGCGTCCAGTCGAAGACTTGCCCTTCGAGTAGGTCGTCGAGGAGATCCTGAAATCCGTCAAAAAGACCGTCTCGCCGTCGTCCGGGGTCTAGGCGACTGATCCCATTGAGGATCTCCCAAACCGTGATGGACGCGAGTCCGATACCACCCTCCTCGGCAATCTGGTCTAGGAAGTCGACAACGCGGTCGTCGGGCTCCGGTCTCATCATCTCCGAGACGACATTCGCATCCAAAAGCCAAGCCACTGTCATGACTCGGAATCACCTGAATCGGCGAACGTCAGCGGCGGAGACCCGTACCGTCGGTCGAGATCCAGTTCGATTCCGCGGTCGGGACCAAAGTGGCGCTTGAACGCTTCAGACGGTTTGGGACGCCTCGCCGTCTTCTCGCGCTTCTCACGTATGAGTCGCCGAACGAATTCCTCCATCGATACATTGTCTTGGCGCGCTTGCAGCCTCAACCACGACTTGTCCACTGGATCGAGTCCCCGAATCGTGATGGTCGTGCTCATCTTGTCGCCACGGCATCCCGGACTTGCAGATGCTAGCAAAATGTGCAGTCAGTCGCGAGTCCTATTGCCTATACTGTCCTCGCGTCGTTTTTTCGGGACTCCAAAGAATGGTTCAATCATCTCGCCGAGTGTCGCCCGCCCTCCTTGTCGCAATCGCGGCAATTCCGCTAACCGGTTACACGAACGAAGAGTCTGCTTTCGTCCCGGTCACCGATGCCATGCTTGCCGACCCGCCGGCCGAGCACTGGCTGACTTGGCGGCGCACGACCGACGCGTGGGGCTACAGCCCGCTCGATCAGATCACCACCGAAAACGTCGCCAAGCTTGAACAGGTGTGGACGCGGCCGCTGCGACGGGGCAGTCAGACCGCGACACCCCTGGTCTACGACGGCGTGATTTACATGCCGAATCCCAACGACGTGATCCAGGCGCTGGACGCTGTTAGCGGCGATCTGATCTGGGAACACGAGCGCGAGACACCCGAGGCGGCCCGCAGGATGGGCGGGCTGCTCGGCAGCAACAACCGGAACATCGCGATATACGGCAACCTGATCATCGACACCAGCGTCGATCTCCACCTGTTCGCCCTGGATGCCGAGACCGGCGAGATGGTCTGGGAGGCCCCGGTCCTCGACTTCACGAAGGACCGCGCCATCCAGGGCGCCGGGCCGATCATCGCCAACGGCAAGGCAGTTTCCGGGCGAAGCTGTCTGCCGTACGCCGGACCCCACGCCTGCGTTATCGTCGCCCTCGACGCCCTGACCGGCAGGGAAGTCTGGCGGCGGCGGTTGATCCCTGCACCCGGAGAGCACGGCGACGAGTCCTGGGGCGATATGCCGTTCGAAGCGCGCAGCCACGTCGGCTCCTGGATGGTGCCGAGCTACGACCACGAACTCGACCTGGTGTTCGTGGGTACGTCCGTGACGGCACCCACCCCCAAGTTCCTACTGCAGGGGTCGGACAAGGAATATCTCTACCACAACTCCACCCTGGCGCTGGATGGCGACACGGGGGAAATCCGCTGGTACTACCAGCACCTGGTCGATCACTGGGACCTAGACCACCCCTTCGAGCGGATGCTGCTCGACACGGCGGTCGCGCCGGATTCCGAGGACGTGCCGTGGATCAATCCCGGCATCAAGCCGGGGGAGACCCGCAAAGTCATGACCGGCATTCCCGGGAAGACGGCCTTGATCTACACCCTAGACCGGGAGACGGGCGAGTTCCTCTGGGCGAGACCCACCGTCGAGCAGAACGTCGTCGCCAACATCGACGGCACCGGCAAGGTGACCGGCGAAGCCGATTCCATTCCGACCGAAATGGGGCAGACGCTCAACATCTGCCCGTCCATGCATGGCGGCAAGGATTGGGAGGCGGGTGCGTACAGTCCGCTGACCAACACGATGTACTTTCCGCTGCGCAACGCCTGCATGCCGACCTTGATCACCACCGACCGCGATGCGTCCCATTCCTACTACGCGCTCAACGTCGGGTTCGAACTCTCGCCGGGCAAGACGGACCTCGGCACCATCTATGCGGTCTCGGCGGAAACCGGGGCCACGACCTGGCTCTACGAGCAGCGGGCGTCGACGACGTCGGTGGTCGCGACCGGCGGCGGGTTGCTGTTCTTCGGCGACACCGGCGGCGGATTCATGGCTCTCGACCAGGAAAACGGCGCGGTGTTATGGCGCGTGGAACTCGGCTCTCCCGTGACCGGGTTCCCGATTACCTACGCGGTGGACGGACGCCAGTACGTGGCGGTGAGCACCGGGTTCTCGGCAACCACCGGGAGCTTCCTCCGGATGACGCCGGAGATTAGGCCGAGCTTCGGGAACAACCTGTACGTGTTCGCGTTGCCGTGAGACATGCGCCCGCCCCGAACCCGTTGGCTCCGGCAATTCAGCCCAGCAAACATCGCGCTGCGAGATCACCATTCGGTGTCGGCGAGCACCCGCCTGCCCGCGGCGGCGAAGAAGGCGTCATCGTACCCTCCAACATCGCCGCAGACCCGGTTGATTGCGTCGGTAACCTCGTCCTCGGCATGGCGCGCAAGATACTCGTCGAGCGCGGCGGCGTAGACTTCGCTTCGCGACCGCCGTCCCTGCGAGGCCAGTCGTTCGGCACGTTCGAAAATGTGGTCGGGAATTGATACGGTCGTTTTCATACGGCGGCACAACTCGTTCTCGATTCATCCATGCAAATGTGACTCAACGTGTCACATTTACATAGTTGCGGACGACTCGATCACGATCTCACTGAGAACCTCCGGATCCGTTGACAATTCGTCCTTTCCAGCCGCGTACCCCATCTCCGAGAGCAGGTAGGCGACGAGGTCGGCGTAGGTCTCTTCGCTCAAGCTTCCCGGTTCGCTCTGGGGCATCGTGTTGCGCATGCCAACGAAGTAGTCGTAGAGCTTCTTGTCCTTCCAGCGGAAGGTGAAGGCGATGCCGACGAGGGAGGGCGTCATCTGCTGATCGCCGCGGAGATCCTCCTTGTGGCATTCGACGCACTGCTCGAGATAGACGGTCTTTCCGCGTGCCGCCTGGGCTTCGGTGTAGACCCCGTCGCGCACCGAACGCGTCGGCGGGGTCTCATGCTCTTCTTCGGAACCGAAACCCGCAGCGGCCAGCCAAACAGCCGCCGCGAGGATGACCGAGACGAACGGGACGGGACAAGCCCGTCCCCTACGCCGTGTTCCCTGCACGTCAATAGCTCGGCACTTCCATTGCTACAGCCGGCGGTAGTCGTAGCTGCCCTTGATCATCGTGTTCACGAATCCGCCCTTGGACTCGGCGCGCATGAGTTCGTCGAAGACCGACGACGGGACGTCGTAGTAGACATAGGCCTTACCGGAACCGACGAATCGCAGGTAGAGCCTTCGGGTCTCGTGGTCGTAACTCACGGTCTCAATGCTGGACGACGCGACGCGCCGAATTGCGGGAAACGACTCGACCAACGTTCAGTCGCCGAAGGGAGAGCCGTCGAAGGCGTCGACCGTGGCGAAGGCTGCCACCGGATTGCGCCGCAGCCGCGTGAGTTGCTTGACCGGCTTGCCGATGGGCAGCATGGCGGCCAGCGCGTGGTTCGCCGGGATATCGAACAGCGCCTTGGCCTTTGCTTCCTCGGCAGCCAGGAACGTGGTCAGGGTGCCGCCGAGCCCTTCGTTGCGAGCCGCCAGCAGGATGTTCCACACGAAGGGATAGATGGAGGCCCCGGAGATGACGCCGATGCGAGGCAGGTGCTGATCCATGGACGCGACGACGGCGAGGTCGACGGTCACCAGCAACAGCACCGGCGCGTGGATCAGCCGGTCGATGAAACCCGGGGGAATCGCGACGGCGTCGATGTCGGCTTGGCTGACCGCGGCGGGAGCAATCGTGTTCCAGGGATTGGCACCCGCGTGGACCTCGGCCAGGTAGCGCCGGTAGGTGGGTTCGATCAGCGGGCCGAGGGCAGCGCGTTTGGCGAGATCGCGGACGACGATGACGCGCCAGCCCTGCCGGTTGCCGCCGCTCGGCGCGAAGCGGGCGTTGTCGAGGATCCGCTCGAGCACGTCGTCCGGCACCGGATCCGCCGTGAAATCCCGCGCAGCGAACGCGGTGCGCATGACATCGTAGAGTTCCACTGCCTCGACTCCTAGTGTGGCGGCGCCACGGCTTCCTGCTCCGGATATAGCTCGTCCAACGGCACGGATTTTCCGTCGTCCTGCACGATGCGGCAATGGAATCGCTTCAACTGTCGCGGTTCCGGCACGCCGCAGGAGTGGGCGATGACGCCGACCTCCTTGCGGATCGAAAGCGCATAACGTCTGACTCGCTCTGCCTTGTCAACCGGATCGAGACCGCGCTGGAGCCTGGGATCGTGGGTCGTGACCCCAGTGGGGCAGGTGTTCTTGTTGCACTGCAGGGCCTGGATGCAGCCCAGCGCAAACATGAAGCCACGGGCCGAGGCCACGAAGTCAGCGCCCGCGCAGAGCGCCCAGGCCACCGGCCCAGGCAGAACCATCTTGCCGCTCGCGATCACCTTGATGCGGTCGCGCAGGCCGTGCCTCGTGAGTAGGTCCACGACCAGCGGCAGGCTTTCCTTGATCGGCAGGCCCATATAGTCGATGAGGCTCATGGGCGCGGCGCCGGAACCGCCGTCTGCACTGTCGACGGTGATGAAGTCGGGCGCGGACTGGATGCCGCGCCGGTGGATCTCGCCGCAGAGGTCATCGATCCAGTCATGGCTACCGATCACCGTCTTGAACCCGGTCGGTTTGCCGGTGACGCGCCGTACCCGCTCGATCATGTCGAGGAGGTCCGCTTCGGAGTTGATCTCCGGGTGGCGGTTGGGGCTGATGGAGTCCTTGCCCGGATCGATGAGCCGGATCGCCGCGACCTCCTCGGTCACCTTCCCGCCCGGCAGGATGCCGCCCTTGCCGGGCTTCGCGCCCTGGGAGAGCTTGATCTCGAACATCCGCACCTGCTCGTTCGCGGCGACGTCCTTCAAGCGCGCATCCGAGAGCTCCCCGTCGGGGTCGCGAACACCGTACTTCGCCGTGCCGAACTGGAACACGATGTCGGCACCGCCTTCGAGGTGCGTGGGCGACAGGCCGCCTTCGCCGGTGTTCAGCCAGACGCCTGCCATGCGCGCGCCGTTCGACAAGGCGGCCACAGCCGGTCGGGAGACCGCCCCGTAGCTCATGGCGGAGATGTGGAACACGGACGAGGTCGTGTAGGGCTTCTCGCAATACGGCCCGATGGTCACGTCGGTCGTATCCACCGCATCCTGCTCCAAGGTCGGATAGGGGCAGTTGACGAAGATCACCGAACCGACGGGGCGCATGTCCCGGGTGGAGCCGAATGCCACCATGGTGTCCTCGCCCTTCGCGGCCCGGTAGACCCAGGAACGCTCGGCCCGGTTGAACGGCATCTCCTCCCGGTCCATGGCGAAGAAGTACTGTCGGAAGAACTCGCCGAGGCGCTCGAAGAGATAGCGGAAACGCCCGATGACCGGAAAGTTGCGCCGCACCGCCTGGGTGGTCTGGGTGCGGTCGATGACGTAGAGGACGGCCACGACGAGGACGCCGACGCCGACGGCGAGCACGAACAGTTGGGCCAGGAAATCGAGCAGGTTGAACACGATGCGTTCCTCCTAGAATCGAATATACGCCAAAGGGAACGGACCGACCGGCGTACGTGCAAGGAACAACAAACCGTAGGGGACGGGCCCGGGAGTCTGCGACGCCGCGACGGCAAAAGGCCGTCGCAAGGCGCGGAGTCCCGGGGCGGTGGGGGCTGGGGCCAAACGGCGAGCCCGGCGAGTCGTTTGGCGGCGTTGTCCCGTCCCGGCGCGCCCTACGGGCGCGATCGAGAATGCTACCGCATTCTCGTAACACAAACCCGACGTTGCGGGCTCTACGGGTGCAGGTCGAACGTGACGACTACGTCCCGGGCCACCGCCGACTCGAACTGCGCCGGCGTTATCTCCTGTCCCCGCTTGACCACGATCCCGTGGTACGGCGCGTCAGCCGGGAACCGCTCGAGGGTCTCCCGGAGTACCGACGTCTTGTGTTCGGTGTCATCCGGTCGGGCATGGGCACGGGCCGCGATGCGACGGCCCGCCAACTGTAGCTCGACGTCGCGCGGTTCCAAGAAATTCGGCCACCACCCGGTCTCGCGGCCGGTCAGGCATACCACGCGCGACTCGCCCTCGCGCAGGTAACGCACGGGTGTCGAGCGGCGCCGGCCCGTCTTCCGTCCCGTGAAGTAGATCACCATCACGCTGCCGCTCATCACACCGTGCAAGGGCGAGGTGAGGAGCAACCGCATGACGCGGTTGATGACCGGAAAGAACGGCTCGGGTATGCGCACTACTTGAACTCCGCGATCAGCGCCGAGATCGACGCCTTGGCATCGCCAAACAGCATGCGGGTATTGGTGCCGAAGAACAGCGGGTTGTCGACACCCGCAAAGCCCGAGGCCATGGAACGCTTGAGGACGAATACGGTGCGCGCGTGGTCGACGTTGACGATCGGCATGCCGTAGATCGGGCTCGCTTCGTCATCCCTGGCCGCCGGATTGACGACGTCATTGGCACCGATAACGACGGCGACGTCGACGTTCGGCATGCGTGGGTTGATGTCGTCCGCTTCGAGGAGTTGATCGTACGGGACGTTCGCCTCCGCAAGCAGCACGTTCATGTGCCCCGGCATGCGTCCGGCGACCGGGTGGATGGCGTAACTCACCTCGCAGCCGTTCGCCTCGAGGATCCCGCCGAGTTCGCGGACCACGTGCTGGGCCTGGGCAACCGCCATTCCGTAGCCCGGAACGAAGGTGACCGACGATGCGGCTTCGAGGATCAGGTAGGCGTCTTCCGCGACAATCGACTTGACCTCGCCCTCCACCTTCGTGGCCGTCTTGACCGCCCCGAAGCCGCTGAACAACACGTTCGCGAGCGACCGGTTCATCGCCTTGCACATGATGTTGGTGAGAATGATGCCGGCGGCGCCGACAAGGGATCCCGAGACGATCAGGATGTTGTTGTTGATGGCGAAACCCGCCGCGCAGGCGGCAAGCCCGGAGTAGCTGTTCAGGAGCGAAATCACCACCGGCATGTCCGCGCCGCCGATCGGAATGACCGCCATGACGCCGAGCAGCAACGCGAGCCCCAGAATGGCGTAGAAGAGATGGGTGTCCGGCGCCGGATCGAGGGCGAAGAAGACGCCGCAGACCACCAGACCGCCCAGCAACGCGCCGTTGATGACGCGCTGGGCGGCGAAGACGATGGCCTTGCTCGGCATCACCTCCGCGAGCTTGGCCCAGGCGATGATGCTTCCCGAGAAGGTCACGCCGCCGATCATTACCGAGAGGAACACCGTGACGGCGGTGAACGGGGTCACCGCACCGACGCTTGGGTCAGCCCCGAAGAGCGCGGCCCAGCCCACGAGCAGGCTCGCGATGCCGCCGGAACCGTTGAACAGCGCGACCATTTCCGGCATCGAGGTCATGGCGACGAGGCGGGAAGCCATCGCGCCGACCAGCGCGCCCGCGGCAGCGGCGATGGCGATCCAGTGGAACTCGACGATGCCCTTCGAAAGCAGCGTGACGACGATGGCGATCAACATGGCGCCGGACGACAGGGCATTGCCCGACCGGGCCGTGGCAGGCGAGCTCAACATCCGCAGGCCGAAGATGAACATCACGGCCGCGACGATGTAGGCAAGGTTGACGAGGAGCGCACTCATCGCGCGTTACGGCGCATCATCGGTCTTTTTCTTGAACATCCCGAGCATCCGGTCTGTGACCAGATAGCCGCCGACGACGTTGACGGTTGCGAAGAACACGGCCGTCGCGCCGAGCAGGGTCGCGAGCCAACTCGGACCCCCGGCGCCGGCCGCCAGCAATGCGCCGACGATGGTGATGCCGGAAATGGCGTTGGCGCCCGACATCAGCGGCGTGTGCAGGGTCGCCGGCACCTTCGAGATCAACTCGAAACCGAGAAAGATCGCGAGGATCAATATGAACGCGAGATAGACAGGGATCAGTTCCACTCGGTGCTCCAATTCGCGGGAGAGCTACGCCGCCCGCGCCGTCTCGCTAACCACTTCGCCGCCGCACGTCAGCACGCAGCCGGCAACGATCTCGTCGGCCGGGTCCAGATCGAATCGGCGGTTCTCTGCATCGTAGAACTCTTCGATCAAGTGCGTGACATTCGACGAGTACATCTCGCTCGCGTTCTGCGCCACCTCCGAGGGCAGGTTGCCGAGGCCGACCAACTTGACGCCGTCGATGTCCACGACCTGATCCAACACCGAGCCCTCGACGTTGCCGCCGGATTCCACGGCCATGTCCACGATGACGCTCCCGGGGCGCATGGCTGCCACCATGTCGCGGGTGACGATTCGAGGGGCGGGTCGTCCGAACACCTGGGCGGTGGTGATGACCACGTCGGAGTAGCCGATGACCCGCTTCATGCCCTGGCGCTGCATGTCGAGTTGCTCCGCGGTGAGTTCCCGGGCGTAGCCCTGCTCCGTCTGGCCGATTTCGCCGATGTCGGTCTCGACGAATCGGGCACCCAGGGACTGCACCTGCTCGGCCACGACTGGGCGCGTATCGAAAGCTTCGACCCGTGCTCCTAAGCGCTTCGCCGTCGCGATCGCCTGGAGTCCGGCGACGCCCGCGCCGATGACGAATACCCGCGCCGGTGCGATGGTGCCAGCGGGCGTCATCATCATCGGGAAGACCTTCGGCGTGTGCGAAGCGGCCAGGACGACCGTGACGTAGCCCGCCAAGCTAGCCTGGGACGACAGCGCGTCCATCTTCTGCGCCCGCGTGGTTCTCGGGATCATTTCCATGGACACCGCCGTCACGCCACGGGCGGCGAGTTCCTCGATGAGCGGTTTCTCGTTGAAGGGATCGAGAAAGCTGATGTGCAACGTGTCTTCCGCCAGGAACTCCAGGTCCTCTTCGGCGGGCCTTCGGACCCGGAGCACGACCTCCGATGACACCAAAGCCGAGGCGATGTCCTTGACCACGTCCGCGCCCGCCGCTTCGTAATTCCCGTCCGGAAACCCGGACGCGATGCCGAGACCGGTTTCGACCATGACATCGAAGCCGAGATCAACGAGCTTTTTGGCGCTGCTTGGGACCAACGCGGCGCGCAGTTCACCGGGCCACGTCTCCCTTGGCACGGCGATACGCATCCGTAAGAGAACACCGTCTGCTGACGGGCGGTAAGCGTAATGGAAAGCTAGGACGGTTTACACTTGATGAAGGGTTCTCGGCGGGTCGGATAGGGGTCGCGCAATGCGTCTCGTTGTCATGCCTCCGTGGTTGATCATTGCGGGTGTCGCGGGCTGGCCGGCTGCCGGTTCCGTGTGCGCACCGGACGCGGCCAACAGTGCGCTGTTTGCCGAGTGGTCCCGCATCGAAACAGCGACCCTTGCCTCACCGGCATTGGACTCCGTGCAACTAACCGAGTCGTCGTTGCGCGCTCGGCTGTGGCACAGGGCGAACAAGCGAACGTCCGAATCCGGTGGGCGGACCTTGCGCCTTGTCCACCACTATCGGGCCTACGACATACCATCCACGGGCATCAAGCTCGAAACCAACGGTCATCTCCATCACCTTGGATTGGAGTACCGCGTCGAACATGGCGCCTGGGAGTGGGCGGTCTCATCGCTGCTCGCCGCGTCGTCCAACGCGGGACGACATCCGAGAGTGATCGACCGCGACACCGTCGCATGGCATGGCGTGGCCCGCCGAACGCATCGTTTCGGCAAATCCGTCTCCGTTATCTGGGGCGTCTGCCGCGACGACCGCTTAGGCAGGCGTCGCCTCGCACCCGTTGTCGGCGTCGACTGGCACCTTGAGCGCTTCGAGCTTTCCCTTGGCCTTCCTGAATCGGCATTGACTTGGGAAGCGCACCTGCGGTGGGCGGTCCAAGCCCGAATCCATCCATCGGGCGGCAGTTGGCGGGTGTTTTCCGAAGAGCTGGACCGGCGCAGCCGGTTCCGGCAGTCCGGGTGGCGATACGGTGTCGGGCTGACCGTCGCCGCGACCGCCAAGCACCGGTTGACTGCAATCGTCGAGCGGGAGGTGCGGCGGTCGTTCCGTTTACGCCTGGAGGACGGCCGCAACGTGCGGACCGAGGCCTCGGCCGCCTGGCTGCTCGGTCTTCGGCTGCAATGGACGGGATAGGGCCGGTGCCGGAGCGGTGGCCGAAGCACCTCCTCGGGGCGACCCTGCGACAACATCTCTTCGTAGAGCAAAAGATGTAGCTGCGCGCCTCCCTGCCGATGCTATCCCTCATCCGTGGAGCGTCGGCGCCGGAGCACCAGGTACAGCGCGGCCACCCCGAGCAACAGAACGCCGGCAATCGCCGGGGCGCGCCAGTCCCCGGCCCCGACGCGGGTTGCGAACATCACGACGCAGACGACGGCGCCGAGCGCGGGCACCGCGATCGGCAGTTCGAAACCGCCGCGGGGTTCGCCGGGCCGCAGCTTCAGAACCACCAGTGCGCTGTTCACCACCAGGAACACCACCAGCAGCAGCAACACGGTCGCCGAGGCCAGTTCCGAGATGTCGCCCGCCAGGATCAGAATCGCGATCAGCGCGAAAATCAGCCCGATCGCGAAATGCGGCGTGCGCCGCACCGGATGGACTCTCGAGAGCACGGGCGGCAGGTGCCCGTCGCGCGCCATGCCGAAGAAGAGACGCGACGTGGTGATGTAGTTGATCAGCCCGGTGTTGGCGACCGCGAACACCGTGATGACGATGAACACCCACGCGGGGAACCACGGTGCCGCGCGCGCCACGACTTCGGCCAGCGGCGCGCTGGCTTCGGCCAACTCCTGCCACGGCACGACCGACACGGCCCCGATCGCAACGCTCATGTAGATGACGACGGTCAGGACGAGCGCCATCACCAGGCCGAGCGGCAGGTTGCGGCGCGGGTTCTTCAACTCCTCGGCGACGTTGAGCGTGTCCTCGAAACCGATGAAGGCGTAGAAGGTCAGCACGATTCCCTGCGCCAAGAACACCAGCGGAAGCCCCGCTTCGGTTTCGGGCCGCACTGGAAACTCCAGCAGGTTCGCCGAGCCCCAGTACGGTAGGCTCACGGCGATCACCAGCAGCAGTCCTCCCGCTTCCATGAGCGTAAGGGCGACATTGGCCCACATCGACTCGCGGATGCCGCGATAGGCGATCGCGCCCACGATGGCCACGTAGACGAACGCCAACGCCCCGGTGGGCAGGCCCTCGAAAACGGGCAGGGCCTGCAGATTCTCTCCGACTACGCGCGCGCCGGCGGCGATGGAGGTCAGGCCCGAGCACGCCACGGTCAGGCCGACGACGTGGGTCAGCAGGCTGCGACGATAGGCGCGCTGCGTGATGTAGGCGGCGCCGCCCGCCCGTGGATAGCGGGAGCCGAGCGACGCATACGAGAGTCCCGTCAGTCCCGCAGCGACCAGCGACAGCGCGAAGGCCAGCCAGATCGCCGACCCCATCTCTGCGGCGACTTGCCCGATCAGGCCGTAGATGCCGGCGCCGAGCATGCCCCCGGCACCGTAGAGCGTCATCTGCCAAAGGCTGATGCTGCGCCGCAGCGTCGGCTCGCCGCCGACCGGTTCGCGTGGCTCGCCGGCCTGTTCCATGGTTTTCCCCTCTCTCTCCGTGATTCCCCGACGCCACCACCGCGCCGCGCGATCACCCGTTCGCAGGCGCCCGGACTCCGTGCAACTAACCGAGTCGTCGTTGCGCGCTCGACTGTGGCACAGGGCGAACAAGCTCACGTCCGAATCAGGTGGGCGGACCTTGCGCCTTGTCCACGACTATCTCTTCGCTGAGTCGCTTCCACAATCCTCGTTCTCGGCGGAAGCGATCTGCGGCCAATACCCGTTCTTCCGAGCTAAGGTCCTTTAGGAAGGCGAAACCACTCAGGCACGCAGCCGTAATATCAACCGGGTCAATGGCTTGCGTCCTTCGAACAAGCTGCCGGAGATCCTCCCAATCGAAGGCGTTGGCACCTTCGAATTTCGCTAGCAGAACTTCCGGTTCGAACGCGTCACCCGCCTGCCAGCCGGCGCACGAGCGGCCGGTCGATGGGACGGGTCGCAAACGTGGCGAGGTCGTAGATGTCGCGGGCCTTGCTGCGCTGGTAGCAGGCGCGGAGTTTCTCGGCGAGGATCTCGGGCAAGGCCATGCATGTTATGTCCGCCGGTTCAAAAGGCAGGTGTCTGAAATAGCTCTGCTGGCACTGCGAGATCGATGTCGGGGGAAGAGTCGGTATCTCCCGGCGGCTGATCTGGATCCGTATCTCGCTTTCGCCGCTCGGATTCCACTCGTGCGCGTACGAAGGATTGACGCCCCACGACATTCCATCACGGGTCTCGTAGTAGCCATCGTCTGGAATGCTGAACTGAACGTCGTGAAACGGAGATTCGAACGCCTTCATCATGGCGAGGACTACATCTTGGTAGTCGTGCTCCTTGATCCGCGTGAAGTCCAGATCAGTTGAGAACCGGCCCGCGCTCCCAACAAACATCTTGCGAAGGCAGGTGCCGCCTTTGAAGGCAAGCCTTTCCAGAATGTCGCGGTCCTCCAACAGCTGAAGGAGGTACGTCAGCACGACCTCCTTTTCCGCAATCATGATGTTGCCGAGCCCGGCTTCGGCGGAGTAACGCTGGGTCTGTGGACGCGTCAGCATGGTTCAGCGCACTCGGTGCCGCCGTGCGGCGCCGGCGCTTTCGCGCAATTCGTGGCCGGCGACATTGGCGGTGAGCTGCCAACTGTCCTGGTAGCCGATTGAGCCGGGTCTGGGGATCCTCGGACCGAGAAATGCTTTGCCGCTTCCTTTCGACAGATCCTGAAGATGCGCACGTGCATCATCCGGAATCTCTGCACCAGCATGGTCAGCCAGCCATCCGAAGCGTCGCGTTAGTGCCAACGAAGCCATTCGCTCCACGTAGGTGATTGCCCGGTGCCAGTCCATTCGTCGACATGCCACAGCCATGATTGTGGCCGTTTCTCCCTCGCCCCCGGCGAGGCTTGGCCGGTCGATGCAGTCGATGACCGTCTTTTCTCGGTCGGACATCATGACGGTGTAACCCAAGACGTCGACTGGGCCGAATCCAAAGAATTTTCGTTGGACCGGATTGACGATGCGGACTTCCGTATCAAGCACGCTACGGTTCCGGGTGCGCGTCGTCGTGACCAATTGGACCACTTGGCGGTGCTGGGTGGTGAACCCGTAGTGCGTGGCTGCCGTGCCGTATCCAAAGTAGTAAGGTTCGACGATCCGACTCGCGAGCGCTAGGACGTTGCTCTCTCCGATGGCTTCCGGACCCATTTCAGGAGGAACCAGCAGATAGCGGCCCCAACTGGCGCGTTGCAGCCAACCCTTCCGGCGAAGCCCTCGGATCACATGGTCTGCCGCTTGGGTGCTGACGCCGAGAGCGTGGATGACTTGCCGACGCGTTGTTTCCTTGGCACCGCGTTCGGCCAAGCTAAGGATGACGCGGCTTTCCTGGGGCGAAAGCGACCGTGTGATGAACTCCATGCCGATATTTCCTCAAAACATCCCTATTCCCTGTGTTTTGCATAAATTTATCGCGATACAGTGCAACCGTAAAGAAAGAGCTCACAAGTGGCGGCTTGATAGCCACTGGGCGACAGCCGCATCCTGTTCGCGTCCGCGGTTTCGTGTACCAGGACAACACCACCTACGATCGCTAGGCTTCACCACCACCTGTCGTAGCCCAAGGAGACGGTCGTACTCGGTTTGTCGACGAAACTGCCGGCTAGTAACCTCCATCATCGCGTTGGAGAGTGAGTACTCACTTGGCGAAGACACCGGGGTTCGTGCCGATGGATAGAGAAACATGGCTCGCGCAGGTGATCGAGGAGGTCATCGAGCCGGAACTGCCGATCTGCGACCCACACCACCACCTCTGGGACTACCCGGGAAGCCGCTACCTGCTCGACGAGTTGCTCGCCGATGTCGGCAGCGGGCACCGGGTCGCCTCGACGGTGTTCATGGAATGCGGGTCGATGTACCGCGCCGACGGACCCGAGCCGATGAAGCCCGTCGGCGAGACGGAGTTCGTCAACGGCATCGCCGCGATGAGCGCCAGCGGCCAATACGGCGACTGCCGGGCCTGCGCCGCGATCGTGGGGTATGCGGATCTGAACCTGGGCGCTGCGGTGGGAGACGTGCTCGATCGGCACGCGGCCGTTAGCTCACGGTTTCGGGGAATCCGACACGCCGCGGGTTGGGACGTTCACGACGAGATCCGCAACTCGCACACTGCCCCGGAGGAAGGGATGCTGGGTACGGCGAAGTTCCGCGAGGGGTTCGCGGAACTCGGCAAGCGCGGCATGACCTTCGACGGCTGGCTCTACCACCCCCAGATCGGGGAATTGACCGACCTCGCCCGGGCGTTTCCGGACCAGGTGATCATCTTCGATCACTTCGGCGGCCCGCTCGGCATCGGTCCGTACGCGGGCAAGCGAGCGGAGATCTTCGATTATTGGAAGGGGGCGGTGCGCGAACTCGCCCGCTCGGAGAACGTCGTGGCGAAACTCGGCGGCCTCGTCATGGCGATCAACGGGTTCGGCTTCCACAAGCGCGAACGACCCGCAACGTCCGAGGAACTCGTTGCGGCGACGCGGGACTACCATCTGCACATGATCGAGTGCTTCGGCGTCGAGCGGTGCATGTTCGAGAGCAACTTTCCGGTGGACAAGGTGAGTTGCTCCTACCGGGTGCTCTGGAATTCGTTCAAACGTCTGACGGCAGGCTTCTCCGCCACCGAAAAGGCCGCGCTATTTCACGATACGGCGGTTCGCGTCTACCGACCGCAGGCATAGACGGGCAACAACCGTAGGGGACGTGCTTGTCTTGCGCCAGGCGAAGCTTGGCGAAGGGGGAAGTGCATGCGATGACATG
>JAPPND010000236.1 GCA_028818795.1 Gammaproteobacteria bacterium
AGGGCTTTCTACGAGCCGCGCGGCTGGCATATCATCGCCGGTTCGTCTTGAGGGGGAACCGCGAATGCCCATGATTCTCAACGAAGAGCAGAACATGCTGAAGGACAGCGCGAAGGACTTCTGCACCAACAGTGCGCCGATCGAGGCGTTGCGCAAGTTGCGCGATGACGACAACCCGGATGGTTTCGATCAGGACACCTGGTCGCAGATGGTGGAGCTCGGCTGGGCCGGCATTCCATTCCCGGAGGAGCACGGCGGCTTGGCGTTCGGCTACAAGGGTCTCGGCGTGGTCACGGAAGAGACCGGGCGTACGTTGACCGCCAGCCCCCTCTACGCGACGGTCTGGCTCGGCGGCACCGTGCTCAACGTCGGCGGCAGCGATGCCCAGAAGGCCGACCTTCTGCCCAAGGTCGCGTCGGGAGAACTTCTGCTTGCCTTAGCGTTGGAGGAGTCCCACAAGCACAATCCATATGGCATCGCCGCCACGGCCACTAAGTCCGACGAGGGCTACGCGATTTCGGGCTCGAAGAAGTTCGTCCTCGACGGCCACGTGGCCGACAAGCTAATCGTTGCCGCACGCACCTCGGGATCCGCGGGCGACCGGGACGGCATCTCGTTGTTCCTCGTCGACCGCAACGCCGACGGCGTGTCCGTTACGCGCACCAGGATGGTCGACAGCCGCAACGCGGCCAATGTCGAGCTTGCCGACGTTGCTGTCGGCGCGGATGCCCTCATCGGCGCCGAAGGGCAGGGCGCGGACGTGCTCGACCCGGCTCTGGACATCGCCCGCATCGGCATCTGCGCCGAAATGCTCGGCGCCACCCAGGAGTGCTTCGACCGTACCGTCCAGTACCTGAAGGACCGCGAGCAGTTCGGTGTTCCGATCGGTTCCTTCCAGGCCCTGAAACACCGGGCCGCGAACATGTTCTGCGAGATCGAACTGTCGAAATCGTGTGTCCTCGAGGCGCTCACGGCACTCGACGAGGGGCGCGACGCGGCGGAGATCGCCAAGCTCGCGAGCCTCACCAAGGCCAAGGTCGGTGAGACCTTCCACACCGTCTCCCGGGAAGGCATCCAGATGCACGGCGGCATCGGCATGACCGACGAGTTCGACATCGGCTTTTTCATCAAGCGTGCCGCAGTTACGGAGCAGACTTTCGGGGACGTGAACTTCCACCGCAACCGCTACGGCGAACTCGAGGGGTATTGATCGCGAGGTTCCGGGCGGCGACGACCACGATGGCGGGCCCCATCGGCTACATGGAGCGCACCCGGCGCTACTACGAGGCCCAGGGCTTCGAGAAGGCGTATGCCTGGGCCCATTTCGAGGACATCCCGTTCACGCCGCTACACAAACCCGTCGCGGATTCGACGCTTGTCCTCATCACCACCATGGCGCTCTACGACCGCGACGCGGCGGATGTGCGCCAGGTCGCGTCCTGTTCGACCCGCGAGCCGCCGGCCCGTCTATACGGTGACGACCTGTCCTGGGACCGAACCGCCACCCACCTCAATGACCGGGAGTCGTACTTTCCGATCAACGTGCTCAACGATCTCGTGCGCCGGGGACGCATCGGCGCACTTGCCGGACGGTTCCATTGCGCACCGACGGAATACAGCCAGCGCCGTACCCGTGAAGCCGATGCGCCTGAAATCCTGAACCGCTGCCGGGAGGACAGCGCCGACATCGCCTTGCTGGTGCCGATCTGACCGGTTTGCCACCAGACCGTGAGTCTGGTCGCCAGGCACTTGGAGTCCAACGGCATCCCGACGGTGATCCTCGGCGCCGCCCGCGACATTGTCACGCACTGTGGGGTGCCTCGATTCGCGTTCGTGGACTTCCCGCTCGGCAATCCCGGCGGCAAGCCGTACGACCGGGCTACCCAGGCCGCCATCGCCGCCGCTGCCATCGATCTGTTCGAGACAGCCGCCGAACCGGGCACCGTCGTCAACCTGCCCCACCGATGGAGCGATGACGAGTCGTGGCGGGACGGCTACTTCCAGGTGAGCGAGGCCAACGTCGAGGCCTTGCGCCGGGCAGGCGAGGAACGCAGAGCCGCCCGTGCGCACCTACGCGCAACGGGGCAGGTTCGTACGGAATAGCCACCGAGATCCCTCGAAAACGGATCGGTTCAAACCGTGGTGCGCTGCCGGACGACCGCTACGCCACTTGCCGCTCAAGCGCCAAATCGACAGACTCCTCGAAGGGGACACCGACCTTAGGACACGCCTTGAACAAGACCATCGCCGTCATCGAGGGCGACGACGCCGCGCCGGAGGCGGTGCGTCCGGTGGTCCGGTTGCTCGATTCGTTGCAACTGGGTCTGACATGGGTATATCCAGAGGTGGGCGACGCGGCCGCTTCGACGTTTCCCGATTCGGCCCGGGCCGTCATCGATGCGGCCGACACGACGCTGTTCGGCTCCACCAGCGGCAAGTCCGGGGCGGCGCTCGGCTACTTGCGCTGGGGCAAGGAGACTTTCGCCAACGTACGTCCCTGCCGATACCTGCCGGGGTGCGCGAGCCCGTTGAGGCATCCGGAAGGCATCGACTTCGTGATCGTGCGCGAGAACCTCGAAGACCTTTACGTCGGCGCCGAGGGACCGCTCACGGACTTGGCCGCGTTGAACCTCGTTGGCCGCACGATTCGCAAGCCGGTGCACGAACTGGGAGACGGTCGCTACGCCATCAAGGCGATCACGCGGGAAGGCACGGAGCGGGTCGTCTCCTTCGCCTTCGATCTGGCGGCGAAGCGCGACGGCAAACGCAAGCTGACCTGCGCGACCAAGCACAACATGCTGCGGGCCACCGACGGCCTATTCCTGGAGGTGGCGCGCGAGATCTCGGCTGACTATCCGGACATCGAGTTCGAGTCGTTCATCGTCGACGACTTCGCCTGCCGGATGATCCGCGAGCCCGAGCGGTTCGACGTGGTCGTGATGCCGAACCAGTACGGGGACATCCTGTCCGATGCGGCAGGTGGTCTGCTCGGCAGCCTCGGCCTCGCGGCAAGCGGCTGTTTCGGCGCGGACTACGCCTACTTCGAACCGGCCCACGGCACCGCGCCCGACATCGCCGGCAGGAATATCATCAATCCGACGGCGACTATACTGTCGACGACGATGATGCTCGACTATCTCGGTCTCGAAACTGCCGCGGCCCGGATCGAGGACGCGCTGGCCCGGGTCTACGCCGACGGCTCGGCGCTGACGCCGGACCAGGGCGGCACGGCGACGACCACGGAGTTCTGTGCGGCCCTTGCCCGGGCGTTGTGAGGCGGACCCTCGATGGCCCACATCATCGACACGTTGATCGAAGAGCGCGCGACCCGGCTCATGCGCCACCCCGCGTTGTGGTCGTTCCTGAGGCGCGGACTCGACCCGCTGCTCCTCTACGACACGGCCCGGGCGATGGCCGACATCATCGCGCCGATGTCCGGGGACGACGCCATGGAATACCTGCGCGCGACCCTTGCGATGGAGGTCGCAGCGACCGGACTTGAGAACATCCCGCGAACCGGTAGCGCGGTCGTTACGGCAAACCATCCGGCCGGCATCGCCGACGGCATTGCCGTCTACGAGGCCCTGAAGCGGGTGCGGATGGACATCACCTTCCTGGCCAACCGCGACGCCATCCGGATCTGTGCCGGATTCTCCGAGATGATCGTGCCGGTGGAGTGGCGGGACGGCGCGCGGACAATGGCCAAGACCCGGGAGACCCTCAGGCAGGCCCGGCGGGCGTTCGAGCGGAAACGGCTGGTGGTCATCTTCCCGTCCGGACGCCTGGCACGCCCGACGCCGTTGGGGCTCTGGGAACGGCCTTGGCAAGCGACCGCGTTTGCGCTGGCACAAAAACACGGTGTTCCCATCGTCCCGATGCACGTCAACGGGCACAACTCGGTGCTCTACTACCTTTCCTGGTTCGTGAATCGCGAGATCAAGGACATGACCTTGTTCCGCGAGATAATCAACAAGCGCGGCGGCAAATACCGGATCGATGTCGGCGAACCCTTCGAGCCAAGCGGCGATCCGGCGGAACTCGCCGGGACGCTGCGCCGGTTCGTGGTCTACGGCATGCGCCAGGGTCTCAGGCGGTTTCCCGGCGTGGACGCCCCACCGGCTGCAGCGGGAATACCGCTTCTGGTTCCGTTCTATCGCAGCTCGCGATGATCTCGAGGGGTGTCGAGGCTGGCTGAACATCCACGGTGGCGATCCCGTTCGCCGTCTCGAAGGTGACCGTGCCGCCGTCAACGGACCGGAGCTTCTGCGCGCCGTCGAGGAGCGCCTCGGCGACCTGCGCCTCGGGCGAATAGGCCGAGCGACCCCGGAGGTGATCGGTCGATAACGCGCCTGTTTCGATGGTCTCGACGAAGGCCGCGATCTCTTCCGGGAAGACCCGACCGTAGATTGCGCCCTGAGGCAGGACCAGCACGTTGGGCGCGAAGCGGTGTCCACCCAAGTGCGTCGTTTGCCAGGTGCGGTCTCCCGTTAGCGTGCGGAGTTCAGCGTAGGCGGGAAGTCCGTAGCGCGCACAGCACAGGTCGCGTTGACCGTTGGTGCACACGAAGTAATGTGTTTCCGGAACCGCTTCGAGGCGAGCTGAATCGAGAGTCAGTTCTTGGATTTCGTCGTAACCGAGGCTGCGGAAACGCTTCAGCGTGCCTTCTTCCGCGATGAATAGGGTCGTCTCGTCGGTATCGAGTTCGGGTCGCCGAATGAACTGCGCTCGCGCCTTGCGTCCACTTTCGTCGACGGCCGCCAGCGTGCGGTCGAGCCAATCGCGGGTCCGACGCGCGAGGTCGTTGTCCTCGATTGCCTTGGGCTTCCACGCGGGCTTGTACTCGAGCAGCAACCAGACGTCGACCTCGACCGCCGTGCCTAGCATCGGCTCGCCGGATGCCAGACACAGATCGGAGCAGTAGACGCGGTCGTCGCTCATGGGTCCATCGCGAACGGCACAACATGCGATTGTACCGTAGGGGACGGGCTTGTC
>JAPPND010000149.1 GCA_028818795.1 Gammaproteobacteria bacterium
GGGTGCGTGCAGAACTCCCGGTAGTAGTTCGCCTCGTCGGGCAAGGTCAGTTTGAACATCACTGGAAGGTCGCCGTCGAGACCATCGAGACCATTGCGTAGCTCCTCCCGCAGCATGGCTTCGCAGGTCGCCTTGTCCTCGGCGTGAATGTCCACCTCCGGCTCGATGATCGGCACCAGTCCGTGACCACGGACCTCGTCGGCGAAGGCGAACTGCTGCTCGACCACCCAGGCGATGCCGGCTTCGTTCGGCGAGGCGATGACCGAGCGCATCTTGGTGCCGAATACGCTCTTTGCCTTCGCCGCAGGCAACCGTTCGCCCAGGTCCGGTATCGGCTTCATCACCTGGACGCCATCGGCCATGTCCGCCATGCCGTAGTCGATCTTGAGAATCGGCAGGATGCGCTTCTCGCGCCACAGGTACTCGCTACTCGGCATGCCGGCCACGTCGCGATCCAAGGTGTTCTGGAACAGGATCGCGCCGAGGATACGATCACCGTTGAAGCTCGGATTGGTCATGATCCGGGTGCGCATGGCGTGCACCGCGTCGAACATCTCGTCGTCGTTCGAATACGCCGATTCGTCGACGCCGTAGAGCCTCAACGCCTTCGGCGTACTGCCGCCGCTTTGGTCCAGCGCCGCAATGAACCCGGCATCCGATCCCATGCGTTGAATTTGCTCCGACATCGCGCCACCCTTAAGCCGTCTCAAGCCGCCAAGCGTACCGTAGCGAAATGACCAATCCCAACATCCTGTTCCTGATGACCGACCAGCAGCGCTGGGACGCCATGAGTTGCGCCGACGACTGGGTCAAGACACCGGCGTTGGACCGGATCGCCGCCGAAGGCGTGCGCTTCACCCAGTGCGTGACCACGACGCCGATCTGCATCCCGGCCCGGGTGACTCTCGCCACGGGTCGCTATCCGCACAACAACGCGGTCTGGAACAACATGCAGTACACCATGCCGCCGGACGGGCCGACCTGGATGCGCGCGATCCGCGACCTAGGCTACCGCACCAGCCTGTTCGGCAAGACCCACCTGCACCCGCACCAGGGCGACCTGCGGGAACGCGAGCATCTCCTGAACGCCTACGGCCTAGACGACATCGACGAGATCGGCGGTCCCCGGGCCAGCGCCCAGGTAATGAGCCACATGACGGCGGGCTGGGAAGCGAAAGGGCTGCTCGAAGCCTACCGCGAGGACTACGCCGAACGGTTCGCCAACAAGCCCCATGTGGTTCGGCCGTCGGTTCTGCCGCTCGAGGACTACATCGACGTCTACGTCGGCCAGCAAGCCAAGCGCTATCTCGAGAACTACGACCGGGACGAGCCCTGGTGCTGCTGGGTCAGCTTCGGCGGTCCGCACGAACCCTGGGACGCCCCGGAGCCCTTCGCCAGCATGTACGACCCGGAGGCGATGCCTGTCCCCGTGCCCCGGCCCGTCGACGACCATCCCCGCCCCAAGGGCTATCTCGATCAACGGATCGAGCGCGACAGTCCGAAGCTGGACCCCGGTGACGAGGCCGCCATGCGCGCCAACTACGCCGGCAACGTCACCCTGATCGACGACCAGATCGGTCAGATCCTCGCCGTCATCGAGGAACGGGGCGAACTCGACAACACCGTCATCGGCTTCACGTCGGACCACGGCGAAATGAACGGCGACTGGGGGCTCATCTACAAGATGGTCTTCCTCGACGGCTCGGTGCGCGTGCCGATGCTCGTTCGCACCCCCGAGACCGCGAGGAACGGCAGCGTGGTCAGCGACGCGCTGGTCGAGAACTGCGATCTGGGTCCGACGCTCACCGAACTTGCCGGCGGCGAGCTGACGCACCGGCAGTTCGCCCGGTCGCTATGCCCGGCGCTCGGTGGCAACGGCGAGCACCGGGACACCGTCACTTCCGAGATCCGCGGCGAGTTCATGCTGATGACCCGGGACTGGAAGATGGCGCTGAACGACGACGGTCAGTGCTATCTCCTGTTCGACCGCAACGACGATCCCCGCGAGACACGCAACCTGGCCGGTTTGACCGAGTCCAAGCCGGTGGAGGACGAACTACGATTGATGGCGCTGGAACGGATCGCCCAGACCCAGCTCAAGGAACCGTAGTCAGCCGCGAACGAGATCCTCGAAGTCGCCATCGCTTCGGCAAGCCAGGCTCGCCGACACGATGTCCGCCGTCGATGCCTCGGCAAGCGCCGCGAGACACGATTCGGAAGGGAACCCGGGGGACATGGCCACACGGCGTGCCCGCAACGTCTCGCGCACCGTTTCAACGCGTTCGCGCAGCCGGCCTTCCCCGATGCCTTCGGTTCGCCCCTCGCTCCTTCCTTCAACCCTTCCCTCGGCCCTTCCTTCCCGACGATGCGCGCGCAGCAACGGATCGTCGTCGGGCCCGGTGCCGTCCCGCTCGCCCAATGCCGCGCCCACCCGCCGCAGGATCGCGTTGGCGCGATCAGTGATCACTGGCTCGTTCACGACGGCGTGGATCTCCTCCGCCCGCCAGCCCGGAAACGCACGGCTTGCCGGCGCCGGCTCGTACTCGCCGTCGGCATTCAGCAGATAGATCGTCAACCCGGACAGCCGCCGCCGGCGACGCGTCGGCGGCTCCGCGTCGGGCACCTCCACCCACAACTCCGGGAACGCCCAGGACTCATAGACCCTGAGCTTGCCGCGCCGCACATCCGTGGTGTGGTCGATCTCCACGACGACATCCGGCGGATCGCTCTCGCCGACGATCAGGGAACCGCCTGCGGGGAGGCTCGCCCGGTCCGGATAGAGATACAGGCACTCGTCGGGTTCCACCGCGCGACGAAGTCCCCGGCTGTCGTGCCGCATCAGCGACACGGCGCAGAAACGCCCGATGCGCGCGCCTCGCTCCTGGGCGATCCGTTCCACGACGCCGGCCAGCAGCCCGCGCGGCTCCTCGTGGCCGAGGCCAGGCGAGTCGGCGATCATGGCGATCCCGGCGGCCTCGTCCCAGAACTCGACGTGCTGCTCGGACGCCTCGTACTGGACGCTCGACATGGGCACCTGCTCGCAGCCGGGGAACTCCAAGTCGCCGAACACGGGAACGCTCGACCCCTCGCCACGACCATCGCGCCTCCGAGTCCCGGTACGATCCTCTACGTGTTTGGACCTCAATTGACGCATTCGTACACCTCTGTTCGTTCTCAATGACCCGTACCGGAATCGGGACGGCAGCACCTCGGATCACCCAAACATAGCACCGTCCGATCCCGAGCGGACAAGACCCCGAGAAACGTCGGATCGGACTCCCAAATCAGTTCGAGGACACCTGCAAGGCGTTGATTTACAGACAAACCGTTGCCGGCGGAGGGCGCCGAAAATCAGCCGCGAACGAGATCCTCGAAGTCGGCAGCATCCCGGCAAGCCAAGCTCGCCGACACGATGTCCGTCGTCGATGCCTCGGCAAGCGCCGCGAGACACGATTCGGAAGGAAACGCGGGTGACATGGCCACACGACGTGCCCGCAAGGTTTCGCGCACCAGTTCGACGCGTTCGCACAGCCCGCCTTCACGACGATGCGCGCGCAGCAACGGATCGTCGTCGGGCCCCGTGCCGTCCCGCCTGCCCAATGCCGCGCCCACCCGCCGCAGGATCGCATTGGCGCGGTCCGTTATCACCGGCTCGTTCACGGCGGCGTGGATCTCCTCCGCCCGCCAGCCCGGAAACGCACGGCTTGCCGGCGCCGGCTCGTACTCGCCGTCGGCATTCAGCAGATAGATCGTCAACCCGGACAGCCGCCGCCGGCGACGCGTCGGCGGCTCCGCGTCGGGCACCTCCACCCACAACTCCGGGAACGCCCAGGACTCATAGACCCTGAGCTTGCCGCGCCGCACATCCGTGGTGTGGTCGATCTCCACGACGACATCCGGCGGATCGCTCTCGCCGACGATCAGGGAACCGCCTGCGGGGAGGCTCGCCCGGTCCGGATAGAGATACAGGCACTCGTCGGGTTCCACCGCGCGACGAAGTCCCCGGCTGTCGTGCCGCATCAGCGACACGGCGCAGAAACGCCCGATGCGCGCGCCTCGCTCCTGGGCGATCCGTTCCACGACGCCGGCCAGCAGCCCGCGCGGCTCCTCGTGGCCGAGGCCAGGCGAGTCGGCGATCATGGCGATCCCGGCGGCCTCGTCCCAGAACTCGACGTGCTGCTCGGACGCCTCGTGCTGGACGCTCGACATGGGCACCTGCTCGCAGCCGGGAAACTCCAAGTCGCCGAACACCGGAACACCCCCGGCCTGGCCACGACCCTCGTCCCTCGGGTTTCCGGGACGGTTTTCTACAGGTCTGGACCTCACCTGACGCATTCGTACACCCCTGTTCGATTTCATCAACCGGCCCAGGAACCGGGGCCGCAACGCCCGTAGATCACCCAAACATACCATCATCCGATCCCGAGCGAACAAGGTCCCCAGGGAAGGTCGAATCGAGGCGTCGCTTCGTTCGAATGTCTAACAAGGCGTTGATTTAACTACGAATAGTCACAGGAGAGGTCTTCAGGCCCGTCCCGACCGGAAGCCGACGAAGTCCGCTAGGCTGCTAATCCGTTTCTACCCATCGCACAGCGTCGGCGATTACGTGCGTCCCATCCGTGCGGTCCGACAGGGCAACGCGGGCTTTCCCGGCCCGCAAGTCGAATGTGCCGACCGCTGACCAACCGGATTCCGCAGCCGACGCATCGAAAACCAACGTCTTGGGCTCGGCCATGCCGTTCGCCGAGACGGTGATCTCCAGAGAGCCAACGGACTTGCCCGGCGCCATCACGAACTGCGTGTTTGGCATGTGATAGTCCAAGCGCCAACGCCCATCCCGGCCGATCTCCGTCGAAAACAGGGCCATCCGCTGTCCCGTCCCGCCAGGTGCGTGAACCATGGTGGCCCGGTATTTGCCCCAGCTTGTCGGCGCCCAGTCCCGCGACCAGCCGGTCTGGCCCGGCGATTCGC
>JAPPND010000087.1 GCA_028818795.1 Gammaproteobacteria bacterium
GCCTCACCCCTGTGCGTCGATGGCCTCCAGAACCCTTGGCGGCGACAGCGGCAGGTCCGGAATACGGAATCCCAACTGGTCGCGTACCGCGTTTGACACGGCCGCCAGCGGCGCCACGATCGGCGTCTCCCCCACGCCGCGTACGCCGTACGGGTGGAACGGATTCGGCACCTCGATGATCTCCGTGTCGATCATCGGCATATCGGACGCCACCGGCACCCGGTAGTCCAGGAAGCCGGCGTTCTCCATGACGCCGTTGTCGTCGTAGATGTACTCCTCGTTGAGCGCCCAGCCGATTCCCTGCACGGCACCGCCTTGCATCTGGCCCTCCACGTAGGACGGGTGGATGGCCCGTCCCGCGTCCTGAACCGCAGTGAAGCTCAGCACGTCGACCTTGCCGGTCTCGGTGTCGACGATGGTGTCGGTGAAGTTGCAGGAGAACGACGCGCCGGCACCCTGGGCGTTCAGGCTGGCACGACCCAGCAGCGGGCCACCGGTTCGGCCGGCGCCACGGGCGATGTCCGCAAGGGAAAGCGGCTTCACATCGGCGTTGACGCCGGGCTTCGGCACAGCCTCGCCATCTACCCAGTCCACCTGCTCCTCGTCGAGATCCCAGGTCAGCGCCGCGCGCTGCTTGCATTGGGCGATGATGTCCTCGCAGGCCTGGACCACCGCCATGCCGGTCGCAAAGGTCGTGCGGCTGCCCCCGGTCACGTTGCAGAATCCAGTGCTCTCGGTGTCGCCGACGTGGGCCTTGATCTGCTCGTAGGGAACCCCGAGGGTCTCCGCCGCCATTAGCGCCATGGAGGCCCGGGAACCACCGATGTCGGGACTGCCTTCCATCACGGTGACCGCACCGTCCTCGGCAATCCGTACCTCGGCGCTCGACTGCATGCCGATGTTGAACCAGAACCCCACGGCAACGCCTCGACCGGCACCTTCCGGAACAGGCGCTTTGTAGTTCGGGTGTACCTTGGCCGCCTCCAGGCACTCGCGTAGGCCGATGGCCGGGAAGCGGGGCCCGTACGGTGCCACGGTACCCTCGGCAGCCGCGTTCATCAGCCGCAGGTCAATGGGATCCATGCCGAGTTGGCGCGCCAGTTCGTCGATCGCGCACTCCATGGCGTGCATCGACTGCGGCGCACCGGGTGCCCGGTATGCGCAGACCTTGGGTTTGTTGACGAGCACGTCGTTGCCTTCGATAACGAGATTCGGCACCTCGTAGGGCGCGAGCACGGACATGCAGCCCGGACCGATCGGCGCACCCGGGAAGGCCCCCGCCTCGTAGGCGAGCCATGCGCTGGCAGCCGTGAACGTGCCGTCCTTCTTGGCGCCGATCTTGGCCTTGCACCAAGTCCCCGAAGTGGGCCCGGTGGCACGGAAAACGTCCTCGCGGCTCATCGTCATCTTCACCGGGCGTCCGGACAGTTGCGCCATCTTGACCGCCAGCGGCTCGAGATAGATCGTGGTCTTGCCGCCGAACCCACCGCCGATCTCGGACGGGATGACCTTGATGTTGCCGACTTTCTCCCCCAACACCTGGGCGGTCAGGGAGCGGACGTCGAAATGTCCCTGGGTGCAGCACCAGACCGTCGCCTTGCCGTCCTCGTTCGCCGTCGCGGTGCAGGCGTGGGGCTCGATATAGCCCTGGTGGGCCATGGGTACCCGGTGTTCGGTTTCGACCACGATATCGGCCTCGGCGAAACCGGCTTCTAAGTCGCCACGTTCGAATCGCTGCGTGGCCGCGACGTTGCTGGCGGGCTTCGACGTGTCCCCGTTTGTGTGCTGGGACTCGTTCACCAAGGTGGCACCGTCCGCCATGGCCTCGTCGAGGGACATGACCGGGTCGAGCACGTCGTAGTCGACCTCGATCAATTCCAGTGCGGCCTCCGCTTGAAGCAGGGTCTTGGCGGCTACCGCAGCCACCGCGTGGCCGTGGTAGAGGACCTTGTCCCGGGCGATGACGTTCTTCGCGAGGTCGCCTGCACCCGCCCCGCCGGGGAAGTCGGCACCCGTCACCGCAGCCAGCACGCCTTCGGCCTCACGTGCACGGGTCAGGTCGACTCTCTTGATGCGTGCGTGGGCGTACGGGCTCCTCAATACCATGCCGTAAAGCATGTTCGGCAAATGCAAATCGGCACCGAACGCCGCTCGTCCGGTTACCTTGTCGATGCCGTCGGGGCGTACCGGCCGCGTGCCGATCGCCTTCAGGTCTAGGGCTTCTGCCACTTCATGTCTCCTTAAAGTCTCTTTGTTCCGTTCGGACCCCGTTTTAGGCTTCGTAGGCTAGGCTCTGGGCCGCGTCCTGTACGGCCCGCACGATTTTGTCGTAACCGGTGCACCGACACAGGTTGCCGGCGAGCCAGTAGCGGATAGTCGTCTCGTCGGGATCCGGGTTCTTGTCCAGCAACGCCTTGGTCGCGACGATGAATCCCGGTGTGCAGATGCCACATTGCAGTGCGGCGTGTTCCAGGTACTTCTGCTGGATGACATGCAGTCCGTCTGCGCCGGCGATTCCCTCGATCGTGGTCACTTCGACGCCCTCGGCTTCGACCCCGAGCATCAGGCAAGAACAGACCAGGCGTTCGTCGATCATCACCGAACAGGCGCCGCAGTCGCCGGTGGCGCAGCCCTCCTTGGTGCCCGTCAAGCCCAGTTCGTCGCGCAGGACCTCGAGTAGTGACTGATGGGGTTCGCATAGAAACTCGACCGCATCGCCATTGATGCTGGTCAATACGTGGACCTTGCTCATGACTGGTACGCCCCCTTTGCGACTCGAGTTCGACGCGATGCGCCGTCGCCATTGATGGTGGTGGATACGTGCTGTTTGCTCATGTGTATTCCTTGTCTCAAGCTATGAGCGTTCGTCGGCAGCCCTTCTAGAGGGCCAGTGCACGGTCGCGGGCGATAGCCCCCGCGCGCTTGGTCAGCACGCCGACGACCTTCCTGCGGTATTCAACGGTGCCGCGCTTGTCGGTGATGGGTTTGGAGAGCGCGCTCGATGCATCGGCAGCCGCCGCGAGGGCTTGATCATCCACAGCGGTACCAACCAACGCGGCAGCCGCGCCCGGTACAACCAGGGCCGTGATCGCCACTGCGCCGATCGACACCTTTGCCGCCGTGCATACGCCCGACTCGTCGAGCGTCAGCGCCACGCCGGCACCGCAGACCGCGATGTCCATCTCGGTGCGTGGAATGAAGCGCAGGTAGGCGTCCGACGTACGGCCCTTGGGTCTTGGGATCCTGAACCCTATTAGAAACTCCGTAGGTTCGAGCACATTGGTGCCGACACCGGTCACGAAGTCCTCGGTAGGTACTTCCCGGTTGCCGCCCGGCGAGGCGATCACGCAAACCGCCCCGCAGGCAATCAGCGCGGGAATCGTGTCTCCCGCTGGCGAGGAGTTGCAGAGATTGCCGCCGATCGTCGCGCGCCCTTGAATCTGCGTGGACCCGATGAGGTCGGCGGCTTCGATCAGTCCCGGCAGGATGCCCTTCAACTCGGCGTTCTCGTTCAGGACTGCGGACGCGATCCCGGCGCCGATGAACACCTCGTCGTCCCCGATGTGCAGCTCGTTGGCTTCGGCGACATGCTTCACGTCTACGAACGTACGCGGCCCCTTGTCGATCGACCGCATCTGCACCATGACATCGGTGCCGCCGGCGAGCATTTGAGCCCGGTTGCCGGCCGCAGCCTCCGCTGCCAGCGTCGACAGTGCTTCCTCGACACTGGTTGGTGCAAGGTAGGCGTATGCCCCCATGACTTCTCCCTTCCCGTTAAGCGAAGCGCGTATGTATATCACGAAATCCGTGGCCGATTCACGAAGCAAGTGGGCTGGCCGAAGAACCGGGCTAGTGTCTAGTGCCTGACGCTACAATACCGTCGTCATCCTGCACCTCGGCGACCCATGACCGAACCCGCCTTCGACCACAGCGAATACCTCGAACACGTCAACACCATCACCGCTCAGTGGGCACGGGCCCTCGGGGCGAGCGGCGCCGACGCCGCCGTGGTTCCTGCGGGAATCGCGCAGATGTATTTCCAGGACGACCAAGCACCTACATTCCATCCCAATCCCCATTTCGCACGCTTCTACCCCGACGACAACTGCGAGCACAGCATCTTGCTGGTGCGCCCCGGCGACCGGCCGAAGCTGTATTTCCACCGCCCAGCAAGTTACTGGTACCAGCCGCCGACGCTTCCCGATTGGGCCGAGGTCGCATTCGACGTGGAAACCCACGCCGACGACGAGCAACTCATGAAGGCTCTCGCCGCAGCGGTGTCCGGCTGCAGCCGCATCGCTCTCGTGGGACCGGCCGAGTCCTGCGATCTGAATCTCTCCCCTGACGCCGTCAACCCGAAGGCGCTGGTCAGCCGGCTCCAATTCGCGAGAGCGAAAAAGACAGCTTTCGAGGTCGCACGGCTACGCGAAGCCACCGAGGTGGGCGTGCGCGGTCACATCGCCGCCCGGGACACCTTTCGGGCAGGCGGTAGCGAATTCGACATCCACATGGCGTATCTGGGCGCGAGCCGACAGCAGGAGAGCAAACTGCCCTACCCCAATGTCATCGCCCTCAATGAGCACGCCGGTGTACTCCACTACCAGCACTACGACCGAGCGCGACCCGACCCGGCGCGCAGTTTTCTCATCGACGCCGGGGGGCGTTCAGGTGGCTACCACTCGGACATCACGCGAACCTACAGCGCCAATCCCGGTGACGAATTCGACGATCTCTTAGGGGCGCTCGATGCGAAGCAGCGCGACACCGTAGCGCAGGTCGAACCCGGCGTATCGTTCGTCGACCTGCAGATGCGCATGCATCGGGAAGTCGCCGACCTCCTCGTGAGTTTCGACATCCTCCGGTGCAGCGTCGAGAGCGCCTACGAACGATCCGTCACGGATCTGTTCTTCCCGCACGGACTCGGCCACCTGCTTGGCCTCCAGACACACGATGTCGGCGGGCACTTCGCGAACGAGGACGGCGAACTGGCCGAACCGCCCGAACGCTTCCCCAAACTGCGCTTCACCCGGGCGGTCGAGCCGGGCTACGTGTTCACCGTGGAGCCGGGCATCTACTTCATCCCGAGTCTGCTCAAGGATCTGGCCGCGTCCGATGCCGCTCGCGACGTCAACTGGCCCAAGTTGGAGACGCTGATGCCCTGCGGTGGCATCCGGATCGAGGACAACGTGCTGGTCACTTCGGATGGGGTCGAGAATCTGACGCGGCCGGTATTCGAAGCGCTCGACTGATCCCAGCGAGTCGCCACGTCAGACCGACAAGCCGTCGGCGTTGTCCCGTCCCGTGCGCGGGCGACGGCACGCCCCGGCGGGCGCGATAGCGTCGCCCTACGCGCTCGGCCCAGACTTCGCTCAATTGTGAAGACTGAAACCGCTCAAGACCGCCAGTGGCGTTTTTCGCACGCTAAGTCGCAGCGAATGCTGCCACTGGCGCGGGTCCCTTTCCGTATCGGGCGGGGCATTCCGCGTGGTCTGCTGTCCACCTCTGCATTTGGAAGGCAGCGAAACGATGTCGAGCGAAGATCGGGACTCCCCCCTGCTGTCGGTGGCGATTGAGGATGCCAGCGCGTTGAGGGCGGCGCATATGCCGTTCATTGTCAACGGCGGTTTGTTCATCCCGACGCCGCGCCGCTATCGCCTTGGCGAAGAGGTGTTCGTCCTGCTCCGCCTGATGCAGGATGCACGCGGACTACCCCTGGCCGGGCGCGTCGTCTGGATCACGCCCGGCGGCGCGTCAGGCGGCAAGCAGCAGGGAATCGGTGTGCAGTTCGGCGACCACGACGACGTAGTTCGCCAGCGTATTGCGGCCTGTCTGGCAGACCACCCCGACGGAATCGAGGACACCTACACGCTCTGAGCGCCCGGGCGCCGCTTAGACCAACTTCGGCGTGGCGGGGACCGGTGCATGTCGCCATAGTTCGGCCCAAAGCAGAAGCAGGCGATGCAACTGCATGGTGCGGTTCAACCCGGTGTTGACAAGCGCCGCCCGCCGGACGTCTTGAACTTCGCTGGCGAAGTCAAGAACGGCCATGCGACCGGGAACGGCCATTTGCCTCATCAGCCAATGCGTGATTCGCAGCCACCGCTCGAGAAGATCGACGAGATCCTCTGCGCGAAGGGCCTCGCCGATGGCCCGGGCGGCCGCGGGAGACCGTGCAGCCTTCTCCAACGAGTCCCACAGCGGTGCTCTATCCTGTTCCGCAGCCATTGCGATGGCGAAGGGCGCCCCGCCGTATTCGACGGCCCAGAAGCCCGCCCGTTCTAGATCGACGCCGGCCCCGATCAGCCAGTCCCGTACGTCGTCGCTCCCGCCGCGCCTGATGCGGATCTCCTGGCACCGACTTCGGACTGTCGGCAGCAGTTGTTCAGGGGCGCTCGTGGACAGCGCGATGAAACTCTCCCGGGGCGGTTCCTCCAGCGACTTGAGTAGGGCATTCGCCGCGTTGAGGTTCATGCGGTCGGCATCCTCGATGACGGCGATCTTGCGTCCCGCCGCCTGGGGCGTCTGGACAAGGAACTCGACGATCTCCCGGACGGCATCGACCTTGATGATGCCATCCTCCGGCTGCAGCCAGCGCAGGTCCGGATGCGCCACGCCCCGGGCGTCACGATCCGAATCGAGATGCATGAGATCGAGCGCTAGGGCATTCGCCACGCGTTCAGCGCCCCACCCCGGCGGGCCATGGATGAGTAAGGCATGGGGAAGGCGAGCGCCCATCCGGCGAACGTTCGCCAAGGCGCTCGACAGCCACGGCGGCTCGTTCATGCCTTCCCGTGTACCGAAAGGAATCCCTCGACCGCACGTACGATTTCCCGCTGCACGGACGCGAGATCGCGATTCGCATCGATGCGCACGATTTGCGGGCGTTCCCGGGCTCGAACCGCGTAGGCCTCACGAACCCGATCGAAGAAATCCCGCCGCTCGCGTTCAAACCGGTCGAGACTCCGCGTCGATATCCGCGTCATCGCCGCATCCGGCGCCGCGTCCAGGTAAAGCGTGAGGTCCGGCCATAGGCCGGGGTGGGCGAGCTCCGCCAGCTTCGCCACCGCCTCGGCCGCCACGCCTCTTCCGCCGGCCTGGTAGGCAAACGTGGAGTCCGTGAATCGCTCGCACAGCACCCAGCGACCGGCGCGCAATGCGGGCTCGATCACCCGGGCGACATGCTGAGCGCGGGCAGCGAAGATCAGCATCGTCTCGGCCATGGGATCGACGGCTTCGTCGCGGGGCCCCAAAAGAACCGATCTGATCTCCTCCGCCAGCGGCGTGCCCCCCGGTTCCCGCGTCGCCAGCACACCGAAGCCATAACGCTCCAGCACGCTCCGCACCACCTCGGCATTGGTGCTCTTTCCGGCGCCCTCGCCTCCCTCGATGGTGATGAAACGTCCCCTCGACAAACGCGTCATCTCCGCTGGTAGCGGGCCACCGCCTCGTTGTGCTCTTCCAGGGTCATCGAGAACTCGCTGGTGCCGTCGCCGCGGGCAACGAAATACAGGTCCTCGGCGTCGTCGGGGTTCAGCGCCGCTTCGATGGCCGCACTCCCCGGCAGCGCGATCGGCGTCGGCGGGAGCCCGTATCGACGGTACGTGTTGTACGGCCCGTCTTTCTTCAGCATCCGGCGGGTCAGGTTGCCGTCGAACTCGTCACCGAGGCCGTAGATCACCGTGGGATCGGACTGCAGCCGCATGCCTTTTGCCAGGCGACGTACGAACACCCCCGAAATGCGGGCGCGATCGGGTTGAAACCCGGTTTCCTTCTCTATGATGGAGGCCAGGATCAGCGCTTCGTAGGGGGACTCGAACGACACCCTCGACGAGCGCGTTGACCACAATTCCTGAAGCACGGCGTCCATCTTGGATTTCGCCCGCAGCAGCAGCCCGGACGCCTTGTCGCCGCGTCGAAAGAGATAGGTATCGGGAAAGAACCGGCCCTCCGCGTTGCCGGCCGGCAGCCCCAGGCGGACCATCAAGTCCGCTGCGTCGACCCCTGCCAGGTCGAAACTCAACCGGTCGTCGGCCGCCAAGCCCTCCAGCACGCCTTCGCAGGTGCTTCCTTCGACGATCAGGTACCGGTGCGCCACGACATCGCCGAGCGTCAGGCGGTCAAGCAGCGTGTCCGGTGTCAGAGACGCAGTGATCAGGTATTCGCCGCTCTGAACTGACGCCTGCAGGCCTCGTTCACGCGCACGCAGCGAAAACAGCCACCCCGTGACGACCCCTGCCTCTACGAGTCGGTCGGCGACCGAGGAGAACGTCATGGCGGGCTCGACGATGAACACCGTGTCCTCGGCGACCGACAAGGGTTGTTCGGCCCACCGATCGAGGAAGACCCGCACCCCGACCAGGAACGCGATTCCCAACACGATGACAACTGCGGGGATGAACAGTATTCGCTTGTTCACGAGATTCAACAGCGACCTCTACGGCGCGGCTGAGTAAGGCGGTGACTGCCGCTTGATCAGACCGCCGTGAATATCAGGGTTCCGTTGGTGCCGCCGAATCCGAACGAGTTCGACAACGCTGCGTCGATGGACATTTCACGAGCGGTGTGCGGAATGTAGTCCAGATCGCACTCGGCACCGGGTTTGTCGAGGTTGATCGTGGGCGGCGCGATGTCGTTCGCGACCGCGAGCACGGAGAAGATCGCCTCCACCGCGCCGGCGGCGCCCAGCAAGTGCCCGATCATCGACTTCGTGGAACTCACGGCGACTTGCGTGGATTCGCCGAACACCGCCTTGATCGACAGCGTCTCCGCGATATCCCCCTGGGGCGTCGACGTGCCGTGCGCATTGATGTAGTCGATGTCGTCCGGGCCGAGCCGCGCGTCGGCCAACGCGTTGTGCATCGATGCGACGGCACCATGGCCGTCGTCGGGAGGACTGGTGATGTGGTGCGCATCGGCGCTCATGCCGAACCCGGCCAGTTCGCAGTAGATGTTGGCGCCCCTTGCCCGGGCCCGCTCGAAGTCCTCGAGGACCAGTACGCCGGCACCGTCGCCGAGTACGAACCCGTCACGGTCGCGGTCCCAGGGACGGCTCGCGGATTCGGGATCGTCGTTGCGCGTGGACAGCGCCTTCATGGAGGCAAACCCCGCCACCGTAACCGGCGAGGTGGCCTGTTCCGCACCGCCCACGACCATTACATCGGCGTCGCCGCACTGGATGGCACGCATACCCAAACCGATGTTGTGGGTCCCGGTCGTACAGGCTGTGACGACCGCCAGGTTCGGGCCACGGAAGTTGTACATCATCGACAGTTTGCCGGCGATCATGTTGATGATGCTCGACGGCACGAAGAACGGCGACACGCGTCCCGGACCGCGGTCAAGGCAGGTGGAGTGGGTCTGTTCGATGGTGTTGATGCCGCCGATACCAGAACCGATGGCGACGCCGATTCTGTCGCCGTTGGCAGTGTCGTCCAGGCCGGCATCCCGCACCGCCTGGATCCCCGCGATCAGCCCGTACTGAATGAAGCGGTCGAGGCGACGGGCTTCCTTTCGGTCCAGGTAGTCCTCGACGACGAGATCCTTGACCGCCGCGTTGATCGTAACGCTTTGGCCGGTGGTATCGAATTCCGTGATGGGGGCGGCGCCGCTAACGCCGCCAAGGGCGTTGTGCCAGCCTTCCTCGGCGGTGTTCCCGATAGGCGACAGCATGCCGAGGCCTGTTACCGCGACTCGCCGTTTGCTCATAACCGAATGCCCGTGGGAACGCGTCGCGGACTTGCAACGCGTCGTGCGCTGACTACTGATGGGCAAGGATGTAGTCGATCGCTTCTTTGACGGTGGTGATGTTCTCCGCCTCCTCGTCGGGAATCTCGGTCTCGAATTCCTCCTCGAGAGCCATCACCAGTTCCACTGTGTCCAACGAATCCGCCCCCAGGTCGTCAACGAATGACGCCTCGTCCTTGACTTCCTCCTCCTTGACGCCCAACTGCTCGCAGATGAGTCGCTTGACTCGCTCGTCGACACTGCTCATGTTCGAGACTCCTTCTAATCGCTACTTAAGGTGTGCAACTCGCCGGCGGAACCGGCACCCGCGCTTCGTTGACCGTAAGCGAACCGCTGCCGTCAGCGGGGGCGTAAGTTTATCCGCTTTTGGACGCTCTGAACCACAGGCTCAACGGTCCGCGTCGTTCGCCTCGTTCACCAACCCTCACCCGGTCATCCGGCGTAGAGGCCGCCGTTCACGTGCACGGTCTCTCCGGTGATGTAGGCAGCGCCGTCGCCGACCAGGAAGGCGACCACCGCCGCGACATCCTCCACCTCACCCATCCTGCCGAGGGCCGTTCGATCCACCATCGCCTGGCGTTGCGACTCGGCAAGTGCCCGGGTCATGCCCGTGTCGATGAAGCCGGGGGCGACCGCGTTCACCGTGATGCCGCGACCGCCGAGTTCCTGGGCGAGCGACCGGGTGAACCCCTCGATGCCCGCCTTCGTTGCGGCATAGTTGGCTTGACCGGCGTTTCCCATTCGGCCGACGACAGAGCTCAAGTTGACGATTCGCCCCCACCGTGCCCGCATCATCCCGCGCAGCAGCGGTTTGGTCAGCCGGTAGACTCCTGTCAGGTTCGCGTCGACCACCGCCGACCATTGCGCCGGTGTCATCCGCAGGAGCAGGTTGTCCCGGGTCACCCCGGCGTTGTTGACGAGGACCAGCGGCGCACCGTAGCGCGATTGAATGCCGGCAACCGTTTCGCCGACCAGGGATTCATCCTCCAGGCGCAACACCACGCCCGTCCCGCCGGTCGCCAACTCCTCCGCCACCGCCGCCGCCCCCTCGTCGCTCGTGGCGGTCCCAACAACGAATAGGCCATCGGCGGCGAGCCGTGCGGCAATGGCCCTGCCGATGCCGCGACTGGCGCCGGTTACGAGCGCGATCCTGCGGTTCTCGCTCACGATCACGGTTCCAGGCAGGCTTCGAGCGCCAACTCGAGCCCGTCGAGGGTTCCGATGCCATGGACCGACAGCGACCGGTCGATTCGACGAGCCAGCCCCGCGAGGACGTTGCCGGGACCGCACTCCACGAACACCTCGGTGCCGGAACGCGCCATAGTGCCCACGGACTCCGACCAACGAACCGGGGACACGAGTTGCCGCAGCAGGTTGTCCCGGATGTCGGCTGGGCCGGTCGCGGCCGCCGCGCTGTAGTTCTGAACCACGGGAATACGCGCTTCGCGGATGTCCGCGTCGGAGAGCAATTGGGCAAGGGGCTCGCTGGCCGGTGCCATCAGGGCGCAATGAGACGGAACGCTGACGTCAAGTTGCACGGCCCGGCGGGCACCCCGGGCCTTGCAGGCCTCGATGGCAGCAGCCACCGCATCGGCAGCACCGGCGATGACAACCTGGCCCGGCGAGTTGTAGTTTGCCGGCGTGACGGTGCCATCCATGTCCTGGCAGCACGCCTCGACCGCGTCGTCGTCCAAACCCAGGATGGCGGCCATCGCGCCCTGTCCGGCGGGCACTGCGCCCTGCATCAACTTGCCGCGCTCGTGTACCAGCACCACTGCGCTTGCGAACTCGAGCGCGCCGGCCGCAACCAACGCCGAGTACTCCCCGAGACTGTGCCCGGCCACGACCTCGGGTTCCGCCCCGTTGCGACGAAGCCAGACATCGAGCAGCGCGACACCCGCCGTCAGCAAGGCCGGCTGGGTGATCTCGGTCTGGTGCAAACGTTCGGCGGGGCCATTGCCGACGATGTCGCCAAGATCGAATCCCAGCGCCTCCGAAGCCTCCTCGAAGCGCCTTGGCACCGCCTCCTCGACGGCCCCGATGTCGCCGACCATGCCGACCACCTGGGCGCCCTGGCCCGGAAACAGGAACCCCAAACCCATCTGTTCTCCTTCTGTTAAGCGGTCTCCTAGGCGGCGGGCATTAGATCCCGGCCGCAAGCCGTGCGACGAGACCGGTCGACAGAGCGTCCATGGCTTGCCTTACCGCGTTCTCGAAACCCTGTCGGTCCGCACCGCCATGGCTCTTGACAACGACACGCGCGAGCCCGAGAAGGCTGGCGCCGTTGTACGACTGGGGATTGTACGCATCCCGAACACGGCGCAAACGACTCCGGAGCATGGCCCGGCCCAGCGTCACACCCGGCGAACGCCCCGAAAGCTCCCTGCCCAGCAGGTAACGCGCCATCTGGGCCGCACCCTCCGCAGCCTTCAGCGCGATGTTTCCCGCGAACCCGTCGGCAACGACCACGTCGGTCGCCGCATCGAACAGTCTGTGGGGCTCGACAAATCCGCCATATCGAAGCCGGTTGTCGGACTCCAGCAGCCGTGCTGCCTCGCGAACGGTCGCCGGCCCCTTGCGCACTTCCGAACCGATGTTCAGGAGCCCGACGGATGGAATCGGGATCCCGTGGCGACCGGCGCAGTCGTCCGTGTCAGGCGACGCGGTGGCCGCGGCGGCGGTTCCGAGCAGTGCAAACTGATGCAGTTGCCCCGGTCCCGACCCGATGTTCGCGCCAAGATCGAGCATCCGGAATCGACGGCCGTCCGCACCCCCGAGGGACTTCATGATCGCGGGTCGGCGGATATCGGGGAGCATGCCCACCAAGTGCCTAGATAGCGCCACCAGCGCACCCGTGCTTCCGGCACTCACCAAGGCGTCCGCGTCGCCGACTGCCAGGGCCCTCACGGCGCTACGCATCGACGAGTCGACCTCGCCCCGAAGCGAGCCACGTAGTGGGTCGTCGACTTCGACGCGCCGCGGTGCGTGAACGACGTCGTGGGACGTTCCGGTCAACAGTGGAGCGACGTCGTCGCCCGGACCGAAGAAGATCAGCTTTACCGGTTCCGAGCTTGCATTCCGCAGGCCGGGCGACTCGGCCGCATCCAAGGCGCCGCGCACGAGAGTCGTCGGCGCGGCATCGCCACCGAGGATGTCAACGGCTAAGCGGATGGGCGTGAGTCCGGGCTTTCCCGGTTAGAGCCGCGATTCGACGACCTTGCGTCCACGGTAGTAGCCCTCATCGGTGACGTGATGCCGGCGATGGGTTTCGCCGGTGGTCGAGTCGATGGACAACGTGGGCTCTTTGAGCCCATGGTGCGACCGTCGCTTGTCGCGTTTCGACCGCGTCACCTTGTTCTGCTGCACAGCCATCTTGGTATCTCCGTTCAAACGGGCCGAAGGCCCTCAACAAGTGCCTGCAAACCCGCAAGGGGTTTCGCTTCCGACATCCCGGCATCGTGCGCTGCCGATTCGGCCTCGCCGGCATGGACGCACGACTCCCCTGGCGCGCAGCACCGCTCCGGGATGCTGAGCAGGATGTCGTCCTCGACGAGGGCCGTCAGAGGCAACCGCGCGTCCTCGCTGACTACCGCGTCCAACTCCGGCATCAGGCCTTCGACTTCAGCATCCGACGCGACGACTCGGAAGTCCAGTTGGCTCGCCACCTCGACATCCACTGTTTCAGCACACCGGCTGCAGCAGATCGGTGCCACGACCTTGCAGGTACCCCTAACCCGAGGCCTGCCCTCGTCGTCGAGCGAAAAGTCGAGAGCGGCGAATACACTCGTCGCTTTCGTCTTGCCCGAGTCCCCGGCGTTGAACAGCACGTTGCCGAGCCGCTCGAAAGCAGCTACATCGATCATGCCGCGCCACCTGCCACCTTCCCGGGCAAGCTGGGCGACGTCCAATTGCGGCACCGACACCACATCACCGGCTAACTTACGGCGGCGCGGATGATATGGTCGCGCCCCCTAGCTGTCAAAACAGGCGACCCCCTGCGATGACCGATGTGCGCCAGGCCGACGCGTCCGTTCTGCGCCGATCCGCGCCACTCGTGCTCGCGTCGTCTTCGCGCTACCGCCAGGCTCTCCTCGAACGACTTGGCATGCCGTTCAGTGTCGATTCTCCCGGCATCGACGAGGCACCCCTGCCCGGGGAGACCCCTCGTGAGCTAGTCCTGCGGTTGTCGGTTGCCAAGGCTCGGGCCGTGGCGAGTCGCTGGCCGAACGCCATCGTCATCGGTTCCGACCAGGTCGCGACCTTCGATGGTCGGATTCTCGGCAAGCCCGGGACGGCGAATGCGGCGGTCCGCCAGTTGCGCGCCTTCTCGCGCCGTCGTGTCGATTTCCTGACCGGTGTTGCGGTTCTCAATACCGCCACGGGTCGCCCTCGCACCGCCATGGACACGACGACGGCCCGCTTTCGGGAAGCGAGCGACGCGGAGATCCGCCGCTACGTCGAACGCGACCGACCCCTCGACTGTGCCGGCGGCATCCGGTTCGAGGGCCTCGGTCCCCTCCTCCTGGACGGCGTCGACACGGTGGATCCGAGCGCCGCCATCGGACTGCCGCTGATCGCGCTGGGCGAGTTGCTGCGCGAGGAGGGTGTCAATCCGCTCGCGCCGGGGGATTGAGCGATCTCAAAGCGTCTCGAAGCGCTTCGAACTCGCGAGGCACTGGCGCGTCTATCCGTATCCGCCGTCCATGCAGCCCGAACGTCAGCCGGGTGGCATGGAGAAACAGCCGGGGATGGGCCTGGGCGCTACCCCGGGCGTACTTGGCATCGCCAAGGATAGGGTGGCCGCTGGCGGCCGCGTGAACCCGGATCTGGTGCGTGCGTCCGGTTCTCGGAAATGCGGCCAGCCAAGTGGCCTCGCCGAGCCGATGCACCACGCTGAACTCGGTGGTCGAGGCTTCGCCGTCAGCCTGCACACGCACCCGGCGTTCTCCGCTCGCGAGTGCGTAGCGCGCCAGTGGCTTGTCCACCACACCCAGACCCGCCGGCCAGTGGCCGCCCACGACGAGGTCGTAGCGTTTGGCGACGGCACCTTTGCGGAGCTCGGCATGCAGCGCGAGCAGCGTGGGTCGGTTCTTGGCCACGGCCAGGCAACCCGAGGTGTCGCGGTCCAGTCGATGCGCCAGCGCGTAGGGAACCGATGGGTCGTTTCGGCGCAGCGTTTCGATCACGCCGAGGGAAATCCCGCTGCCGCCGTGGACGGCAATGCCACTCGGCTTGTCGATCACCAGGACGTCCTCGTCCTCGTAGACGGTCGCATTCCGCAGTATCTCCGCGACCCCGCCCGGATCGGAGGCGTCGGATGCCGCCGGCGGACCGCTCCGGAATGGGGGGATTCGTACCCGGTCGCCCCGCTGCACGCGGTAGTCCGGACGCCGGCGGGCACCGTTGACGCGGACCTCGCCGCGGCGGACCATGCGGTAGATCCGACTCTTCGGGAGTCCCTTCATCCGGGCAACGAGGAAGTTGTCGAGCCGCTGCCCGTGCTCGGCATCCACACTCACGATGTTCACCTCGGCAGCCACTCAATATCCTGCCGATTGAAGCACTTACCGCACCTATGTTATCGTGCACCACGCGCGACGCCAAAGGGCAGCGGGGTTCCGTATTGAGGGACTCAAATCCTGCTGGGGCTCGCGCAAGCTGTATGAGCAACGAGTTATTGAACGATTAACGCCACGAAGCGCGTAACCATCGTCAAGATGCCGCCAGGTCGGGAAAGCGAACCGACGCTGGCGAGAGCCTACCCGCCGATCCAATCACCTGAATTGCCCCACCGGTCGCCCGACGGCGTCCGCGGGACTAGGCGGGAGACGAGCCCCCGGGTTCGGCTCGGCTCGATTGAGAATTGTCATCGCTCGACACGCAGTGGTCCTGAACGAATCCGTTTAGTTCGTCCTTCCGCTGGCGTGGCGGCGATCGTTGACGGCTTGCCGGGAACGAGACGGTTCCCGTGCAGGCAGCGGCGCTCACCTCCCGACCGCAACAGCGGTCGCGAGCTTTTCGTCGCGCCGACGCGGCACGCGTTCCCACACGGGGGTGCCGCATTTTTGCCGTTCGCAGTCAACTTCGCCAAGGGTCGCCCCGCGATACCGGGGTGATCGGTCCGGGCGCGCGCCCGGCCGAGCAGGACAATCCGATGCCGCTCCTCAAGCGGCGCGATGGTGCGTAGCGCGTCAAGGGCGTCGCAACACGGAAGCACCAACATGAAACGCATGCTTGTCAACGCGACCCAGCCGGAAGAGGTCCGGGTCGCCCTCGTCGACGGCCAGAAGCTATACGACCTCGACATCGAAAACCGCACCTACGAGCAGAAGAAGGGGAACATCTACAAGGCCCGGGTCACCCGGGTGGAACCGAGCCTCGAGGCCGCGTTCGTAGACTTCGGCTCCGACCGGCACGGCTTCCTTCCCGTCAAGGAAATCGCCCGTTCCTACTTCAAGACCTCCGTCGAGGGGCGGGTCAACATCCAGGATGTCCTCGACGAAGGCCAGGAGCTTGTCGTCCAGGTCGAAAAGGAGGAACGGGGCAACAAGGGTGCCGCCCTGACGACCTTCCTGAGCCTCGCGGCACGCTACCTCGTGCTGATGCCCAACAATCCCCGCGCCGGGGGGATTTCCAGGCGTATCGACGGCGAGAACCGAGACACGCTGCGCGAGGCGCTGTCCGGTCTCGACATACCGAACGGGATGGGCGTCATCGTCCGCACCGCGGGGGTCGATCGCGATGCGGAGGATCTCAAGTGGGATCTCGACTACCTCCTTCAACTGAACGAGGCCATCGAGAAAGCGGCCGACGAACTGAAGGCCCCGAAGCTCCTCTACCAGGAAAACAACGTCATCGTCCGCGCCATCCGCGACTGCCTGCGACGGGACATCGGCGAGGTTCTCATCGACGGCAAGGAAGCCTTCGACCAGGCGCACGAATTCATCGATCCGGTCATGCCGAGCTACAAGGACCGGATCAAGTACTACGAGGACGCGATCCCGCTGTTCAGCCGCTACCAGATCGAGTCCCAGATCGAGACCGCCTTCCAGCACGAGGTGAAGTTGGTTTCCGGCGGCAGCGTGGTGATCGATCCCACAGAAGCGTTGGTGTCCGTCGACATCAACTCCGCCCGGTCCACCAAGGGGGCCGACATCGAGGAAACGGCACTCAACACCAACCTCGAAGCGGCGGAGGAGATTGCCCGGCAACTGCGCCTGCGCGACGTCGGCGGTCTCATCGTCATCGACTTCATCGACATGGTCTCGACGAAGAACCAACGCGCCGTCGAGACGAAGATGCGCGAAGCGCTGCAAGCCGACCGGGCCCGGGTGCAGATCGGGCGCATCTCGAGATTCGGCTTGATGGAGATGTCCCGGCAACGCCTTCGCCCATCCCTCGACGAGTTGACTACCGAGATCTGTCCCCGCTGCACCGGGCAGGGGCGGATTCGCGACATCAAGTCGCTTGCGCTGTCGATTCTCCGGGTCGTCGAGGAGGAGTCGCTCAAGGAACGTAGTTCGATCGTCCGCGCCAGGGTTCCGTTGAGCGTTGCAGCCTATCTGCTGAACGAAAAGCGCCGGGAAGTCGCCGACATCGAACAGCGAACCAAGACCCACGTCGTGATCGTACCCGCGGTCGATCTAGAGACGCCTCACTACGACATCGAGCGTATCCGCGACGACACCGTCGACACCGAGGGGAGCGTGCCCAGCTACGAGTTCACGGAACCTTCCCTAGGGTCCGACCTGCCCGATATCCGCGACACGCAACCCCTGAAGCCGGAGCAAGCCGCCGTCAAGGCCGTGCCGGCCGCTCCACCACAACGCGGGCCCACGAAGAAACCGGCGCCCCGGGCCAAGAGCACCAAGGGCGCTGCGGGCACGAAGGCCGCAAAGCCCACGCGCGGACTGGCGGGCTTCCTGCGTTCCGTGAAGACCAACCTTTTCGGCGGCGACTCCCGGCCTGCCGAGGCGGCGCCAAGCGCCAACGAACGCCGACGCCGCGACGCCCGGAGCAGCACCACGGAGCGGGTCAACAAATCCGCGGGCGGCAGCCGGTCTAGGCGAAGCGAATCGAAACCCCGGCTCGAAGCCCGGGGCGAGGGCCGAGACGACAGCCGTCGACGCCGCCGGCGGCCTCGCAAGGACGCTCCCCGTCAGTCATCGTCGTCTCGGTCCGAGGACGCCGGTCGGGCCCCAAGACGACAACGCAACTCCCAGACCGGCAAGGGATCCGGCGCAAAGTCCGGCCAAGCCTCGGAAAAGAAGGCGCGGCCGGTCGATCAGCCGGAATCCGATGCCGGCACGGGCAGAACACGGGAACGGGGTTCAACGAGATCCAACAACGCCCCGGCCGGGCCTAGCAAACGAAAGCCGCGCCGCGACCGGGCGTCGGTCTCCGTTGGCACCAAACGAGACGGTGCAACGGACGGCCGTCGCCCCGCCGACGGCGACTCACCGGAGCGCGCCCCAGCACCCGCTGCCGCTCAGGCTGTAGACGCCGACGGCTCGTCGGCGGAAACCGTGACGCAAGTTGCCGACGCGTCGACTAGCGGGGAGGAGGCTCGATCCCAAGGCGTCGCCCAGGCAGGTCGAGCCAGCAACGATCCGCGGGAGCGAAAACGCCGGGGTCCGGCGCGGGTTGAGAACGACGATGCCGAATCCCATCCGCCGCCGCCCACCGCGGACGAAAGCCCGGAACCGGTCTCGGAACCCGTTGCGACAGTGTCCGAAGCAATCGACGAGCCGACGGCGGCCCCGGTCGCCGACCCGGAACCGATCGAGGCAACCCCCTCCGGAGTCGCCTCCCTCGGCCGAGCAAGCAACGATCCGCGCTTGGCACGGCAGCGTCAGAAAAAGTCGCTTAGCGAGGAGACCGAGGAACCCTAGTCGGACCCAAGGACAGCCGGTTCGAGTTCGAGCGCCACGCCGTACTTGCCGTACACGTCGTCGCGGATGACGGCGGCGAGGTCAAGTACCTCGCCGCCGGTGGCTCCCCCCAGATTGACGAGAACGAGGGGTTGGCGTGACCACACCTCTACCCGGTCTTTCCGCACGCCTTTCCATCCGGCCGCGTCGATCAACCGGGCGGCCGGGATCTTCCTTCCCGCGGTTCCGCTCGGTGCCGGGTAGTCATCGATGTCGACTACGGCACGGATGCCGTCGAGTTCCGCTTCGGTCACCACCGGATTCTTGAAGAAACTCCCGACGTTGCCGATCCGAGTGGGATCCGGCAGCTTGCGGCGTCGCACTTTGGCGACGGCGTCGGCAACGGTTTTGCGATCCACACCGCCACCGTGGTCGGCCAGTTCCCTGGCAACGTCGGGATAGTTCGTTACCAGGGCCGTGCGGCCAACGCGCAACGCGAGCCGCGTGATGACATAGCGGTTGAGAGCGTCCCGTTTGAATACGCTCTCGCGATAGCCGAAAGCGCATTGCACGCCCGTCAGGGTCGAGTAGCACCGGTGCTGGCGATCGAAGACCGTCACCGACTCCAGGAATTCCGACAATTCCCGGCCGTAGGCACCGATGTTCTGCACGGGCGCGGCACCCACCGAACCGGGAATCAACGTCAGGTTCTCCAATCCGCCGATCCCCCGTTGCAACGCCCCATCGACGACGGTCTGCCAGTCCTCTCCAGCGGCGGCCACTATCCGCCAGTCGTCGTCACCCAACCGTTCGAACGCGATTCCGCGCAGCTTCAGTAGTAGCGCCACACCGGGCAGCCGGGTGCGCAACACCAGGTTCGAGCCCCCGCCGACGATGGTCGCGGGGATCTGGTTCATATCCGCGTGGACGAGTTGCTCGGCCAGGTCCTGTTCGTCGTGGACCCACCGAATGTCGTCGGCGATGCACTCGACCCGTAGGGTGTTGGGGACCTGGCCGCTGCTCACGCGCGCTCCGGCTGGGCGTCCTCAACCACTTGGCGGGTTCGCCGGAACGTGAAGCTCAGGCGCTCGCCGACCGGTTGTCTCGTCCTTGGCAGGGAGTGCTTGTAGTCGCGCTGGCTGTTGCCCCACATCACCAGCAGCGAGCCGTGACCCAGTACGCTGGCCGAGCTGGCACCGCCGCGACGTGGTCGCATCCGGAACACGCGTTCGGCACCCACGCTGATCGCGGCAAGCACGGGTGCCTCGCCCAGGTCCGCCTCGTCATCCGCATGCCAGCCCAGCATGTCATTCCCATCCCGGTAGCGATTGACGAGTACGTAGTTGAAACGCCACGCAACCGCTTTCGCGACCTCGAGCGCCAGCTCTCGGATCGGCGGCAACCACGCTCCGGCGGGGCGAGCGATGCCGCTATAGCGATACGTCGCACCCGGTTCGCCGTACCAGGCCGTGAGCCGCGGTGCGACCATCTGCCGCCCGAACATGGTCAACCGTTCCTGCTGCCAGTTCGCGGCATCGATCACGTCATCGAGCAACGCATCGGCTCGTCCTGGCGACAGGAAGCCAGGGACGTACAGGGTCTCGGCGACCCCGAGATCCCGGCCGGCCCGCACGAGCCCCGTGGGCGGGGAATAGGTCATGATGGTTATGATAGCGTCGCAGCCGCTGTCGAACGGCACCTTAAGGGATGGCGGCGAGGGTCGAACGCGCCAGCAGACCGACCGACCCTTGGGTCGGGCTAGCGCGTTCGCGTGAGCGAACGATACAACGAGGACTTCCCATGGACATCAAAGACAAGGTCGCCGTGATCACGGGCGGCGCCTCAGGACTTGGCCGGGCCACCGCCGACGCCATCGTCGCCGCCGGTGGCAAGGTCGCCCTACTCGACCGCAACGCGGAACTCGTCGTCGAGGCCGCCGCCGAACTCGCGCCCGACGCCGTCGCGCATGTCGTCGACGTCACCGATGCGGACTCGGTCGCCGCCGCGGTCGACGCGGTCGTTGAACACTTCGGCGCCATTCACATCGACGTGAACTGCGCCGGAATCGGCACGGCCGGACGAACGGTGGGCCGCGACGGCCCGTTGGACCTTCGGGCGTTCGATTTCGTGATCCAGGTGAACCTCGTGGGCACGTTCAATTCGCTGCGTCTGTGCGCCGCGCAGATGGCGAACAACGAACCTGTCTCCGAGGACGGCGAACGCGGCGTCATCGTCAACACCGCTTCGGTGGCCGCCTTCGACGGCCAGATCGGGCAGGCGGCCTACAGCGCCAGCAAGGGCGGGGTCGTCGGCATGACGTTGCCTATCGCCCGGGACCTGTCCAGAAACGGGATCCGCGTCTGCACCATTGCGCCGGGCATCTTCGAAACCCCCATGGTGACGGGCATGCCGGACCGGGTTCGCGTGCCGTTGATCGAGATGGTGCAGTTTCCCAACCGGCTCGGTGCCGATGTCGAATACGCGCGACTGGCACAGCAGATCATCGAGAACCCCTACCTGAACGGCGAGACCATTCGCCTCGATGGCGGTATCCGAATGCAGCCGAGATAACGAGGGGTCAGTCCACGCCGCGCAGCACGTCGCGAACCCGATCGGCATCCGCGGGCGTATCGACGCCACCCGGCACCGGGGCCTCGGCCTCGGCCACGGCGATGGCGTGGCCGTGGTCCATGAGACGCAATTGCTCTAGCGCCTCGAGTTCCTCCAACCGGCTAGGCGGATAGGAGACGAAGGCTCTCAGGGCGCCTGCGCGGTAGGCGTAGATGCCTATGTGACGTCGCCAAGCGCTGCCTATCCGGGGTGGCAGGCGCCCGCCGAACGTGTCCCGGTGCCAGGGAATCGGCGCTCGGGAGAAATAGAGTGCGCGCCCGTGCTGATCCGTGACCACCTTGACGATATTGGGGTCGAAGACATCAGCGGGTTCAGCGATCGGTTCGCTCAAGGTCGCGACCTCGCACTCGTCGTCGATCAGCGCCGCCACCTGGTCGATCACGACCGGTGGAATCAGCGGCTCGTCGCCCTGGACGTTGACCACGATCTCGTCGTCCGGCCAACCCTTGGCATCGACCACCTCCATGACACGATCCGACCCGGATCGATGGTCGCCGCGAGTGAGCATTGCCTCGGCGCCGGACCCCCGCACCGCGTCCACGACGCGACTGTCGTCCGTGGCGACGACCACGCCCGTCGCCTTCGACCGCATGGCTTGTTCCGCCACCCGCACGATCATCGGCTTGCCGGCGATATCGACGAGCGGTTTGCCCGGCAGCCGGGTCGACCCGAAACGGGCCGGAATCACCACTCGATAGCACACTAGGATTCGACGGCCACCACGGTCGCATCGCGAAGGTCCACGCCCCGGGAGCGCAGCAAGTCCTCAAGGAATTCGTCCACCGGTTCGGCGAATTCCATCTCGATCTCGAGGTAGAAGCAGTTGGCCCCCAGGCCGTCCAGATGCTTGATCTTTTCCGCGTCCTTCTCGGTCACGACCACCACCGTGCCCTCGCCCGCATCGAGGTCGGCTGCCGCGAAGCGGTGGTGGTCCGGAAACGTCCGCATCAGCGGCGAGAGCCCGAGAGCGGCAAGCGTCGATTGAAAGCGATTGGGATTGCCGACACCCGCGACGCCCAGCACATGGCGACCGTGACCGGCGACGAAGTCATCCGGTGCCATCCGATTGCCCGTCGCCACGTTCACGAAGGCCGTCGCCCTGGCAACGATCGTCGAGGCGTCGGGCACGGCCTCGGCGGATCCGCCGTTCGCCACGACCCAATCGCATTCGCGGAGTCTCGAGGCAGGTTCGCGCAACGGGCCCGCAGGAAGACATAGGCCGTTGCCGAGTCCCCTCGAGGCGTCCAGGACGACGATCTCCACGTCTCGCTGAAGCGCGTAGTGCTGAAGGCCGTCGTCGGCGATCACGACATCGATCTCGCTCGACTCCAGGAGTTTGCGAACCGCGCGAGGCCGGTCCGGGTCCACGACCACCGGACAGTCGGCCCGTCGGGCGACCATCGCCGCTTCGTCTCCGCAAGCCGCCGCCGGCGTCGACGCCGTCACTACCAGCGGATACCTTCCTCGACCGCCGTAGCCCCGGGTGACCACACCTGCATGCACCCCTCGCCGTCGCAACCATGCCACCAGCCAGATCACCAGCGGCGTCTTTCCCGTACCCCCTGCAGTGATGTTCCCCACCACGACCACCGGGACCGGCGCCCGCCAAGAGGGCGTCTTGCCGGTCCGGAACCGACTACGGCGGCGCTTGACGACCCACCCATACAGCGCAGCGAGTGGCATAAGCAGGCGCGGCCAGAACCGCCTCCCATACCACGCCCTCAACAGTGGCTCGAGCCAGCCGGTTTTCGTTCGGTTAGCTACGGGCACGAGGGGGTGATGCCGCGGCGGAACCTGCACGGTCCCATTGTCGTCGAGATGCGAACGATACAGGTTGGCGTAGGCGCCATTAGCCGCCATCAACGCGGCATGGTCGCCCCGCTCGATGATCCGCCCATCGTCAACCACGAGGATGAGATCGGCCTTCTCCACCGTGGACAGCCGATGCGCGATCACGACCGTCGTTCGGTCCCGCATCACCTCTTCCAGGGCCGCCTGGATATGCCGCTCGGCGTGGGTATCGAGGGATGATGTGGCTTCGTCCAGGATCAGTATGGGCGCATCCTTCAAAAGCGCCCGGGCAATGGCGATCCGCTGCCGCTCGCCGCCGGACAGCAGTACGCCGTCGTCGCCCACCACGGTATCGAGTCCCTCCGGCATCCGTTCGGCGAACACGTCCGCGTGAGCCCGGCGCACGGCCGTATCGATGGACTCCCTGTCCGCATCCACCAGGCCCCCGTAGGCGATGTTGTTGACCAGGGTGTCGTTGAATAGGGTGACGTGCTGGGGTACCAGGGCGATCTGGCGACGCAGGCAGGCCAACCGGTACCGCCCCAGCGGTTCGCCGTCCAGCAGGATCGTGCCCGATGTCGGTTCGTAGAAGCGCGCGATGAGGCTCGCCAGCGTCGACTTGCCGCTCCCCGAACGACCCACGAGCGCCACTGTCTGACCCGGCTGCACGGTCAACGACACGTCCTTGACCACGGCCTTTCCGTCGGTATAGCCGAACGACACGTCCTCGAAGCGGATGGCGCCTTCCACGCGCTCGATGTCGAGGTCGCCGGCATCGTCCTCGGTGGCCTGGTCGAGCTGGGCGAAGATGTCAACCGCCGCGGCGAGACCGCGCTGCAGGCGCGCATTGACATCCGAGAGCCGCTTGATCGGGTTGGCCAGCAGTCCGGCCAATCCGAGGTAGGCGACGACCTCGCCCGATGACATGGTACCCGCGACCTCCGGACGGAGGAGCAGACCGACCAACATGGCAAGTCCCCCGGCCGCCAGGAGCTGTATGAACTGGGCACTGGTTGCCTTGGTCGCGGTCATCTTCAGGTTCTGGCGGCGGTTGGTATCGCTTGCCGACTTGAATCGACGCCGTTCGTACGCTTCGCCTCCGTACACCTTGACATCGCGGTAGGCACCGACGGCTTCCGAAGCGACGTGGGTCACGTCCCCCATGGAGTCTTGAATGCGTTTGCTGATGCGCCTGAAACGGCGCGACGCGTAGCGGACGATCATCCCGACGATCGGCGCGATGACCAGGAAGATCAAGGTCAGCATCCAGTTCAGCAAGAGCATGCCTGCCATCAAGACGATGACTTTCAGACCGTCCTGAACGATGATCTTCAAGGCGTCAGTCGTGCTGTCCCGCAACTGCGCGGCCGTGAACGTGAGTCTCGATACCAGGTGCCCCTGGGCGCTCTTGTCGTAGAAGGCACTCGGCATGGCCAGCAGCCGGTCGAACAACTGGGAACGGATCACATGGATCGCCCGGAACGAAATCCGGGACAGGAGATACTCGCCCGCGATCGCGCCGAGGCCGCGCAGCAGGGCCAGAGCGAGCATCGCCACGGGAATCGCCCAGCCGAATTGCACGGCCAAGTGAACCAACGCCTTGAAACGATTGTCGATCGCCGGGGCAGCGTCGCTGTCCGCGTCGAAGGTGTCGACGATGACGCCGAGCACGGTTGCGAATCCGGCCTCGCATGTCGCGGCCACGAGAAATCCCAGAATGGCGAGCACGAAGTAGAACTTCTGGTCGGCGACATAGCCGAGCAATCGCAGGTAGGTCTGCCAGTCCTTGGGCTCGCCAGACCCCGCCGGGGCACCGGTTGTCGGCAACTGCATGACGTGTCGCTTCGCGGCGTCAGCCATCGTCGGCCTCGTCGTCCGGCGTGGGTGACCGAGCTTCCGTCAGAACAGTCAGCTTCGTCAATCCCAGTTCCCGGGCGACGTCCATGACGCGTACCACGTTCGCGTGCCGCGACTCGGCATCGGCGGCAATCACCAGCAACGGCGTCGGGTCGCCCGATTGATCACGGGCCCGGCCGAGGGCGCGCACGAGCTCGGCCCGCTCGGGGACCGGCAGGGCTTGACCATTCACCGCGTAGTCGCCTGTCGCGGTCACGCGGACTTCGATTCCCGCCGTCATTCCGTCGACCGCGCCCGAAGCATCCGGCAAGTCGACCTCGATCGCCGACGTCCGGACGAATGTCGTCGATACCACGAAGAAGATCAGCAACAGGAAGATCACGTCAATCAGCGGCGTGATTTCCACCACCGCGAAGCCGCGCCCGCTGCGCCGCGGACGGGCGAACTTCACTGCCCGCCCCCGTTCGTCTGCACCAGTTCCACCAACCGGGCCGATTGCCGTTCCATGATCACCAGGAGATCGTCGACCTTGCGCAGCAGGTAGCGGTGGAGAATCAAGGCGGGGATAGCCACCGCGAGCCCGGCTGCGGTGGTCACCAGGGCTTCAGAGATTCCGGACGCGAAAACACTTGGATTGCCGATGCCGTCTTCGACCAGTACCCGGAAGACCTCGATCATCCCCAGCACAGTGCCGAGGAGTCCCAGGAGCGGGCTGATCGCCGCAATGGTGCCGAGTGCGGTCAGGTAGCGCTCCATGTCGTGCACGGCCGTCGCGGCGGCACCCTCCATGGCCTCCTTCATGGCCTCCCGGCCGTGTCGCGCGGTGGCGAGCCCCGCCACGAAGACCCTGCCGAGATGGCAGTCCGCACACAGTTCGGCAACGCGTTTCGAATCGGCGCTGCCGCCTTCGAGTTCCCGCTGCACGTCGGCCAGAAGACCCGCTGGCGCCGCCCGTCGAACACGAAGCGCCCACAGTCGTTCAAGGCAGATGCCGAGCGCCGCCACGCTGCAAAGCCCAATGGGGACCATCAGCCAACCGCCGGCTCGGATTAGCTCAAGCAGTGTGCAAGTCGGCGTCGTGCGCCGCCTCATTCGTCGAACCGGCGGCGATTATCCCCTGTCCCGACCGGGTGCGCGACTATCCCCGCCCCTCCCTCGCGACCACGTCCACCGTTGCCCGACATGGCGAATCCCCGCAAACTGCCATTTCGTTGCCCCGACCATCGGGTACGGCGGCAAGCAGGCCAACCAGGTGGCGAAGGAGTTTCCCAATGATCGAAGCCGTCCTCTGGGATTTCGGCGGCGTCTTCACCACCAGTCCCTTCGAGGCTTTCAACAGCTTCGAAGTTGCCCAAGGGCTTCCCGAGCACTTCATACGAACGGTCAATTCCTCGAACATCCACGACAACGCGTGGGCCGTGGGCCAGGTTCGAGTCCTCCGAGATCGACGTCGACGAGTTCGACGAAGCCTTCCGGCGCGAAGCGGAGGCCCTCGGGCACAGCGTTCGCGGCAAGGATGTCCTGGCCCTGCTCGCCGGGGAGTTCCGGCCGCGCATGGCCCGGGTGTTGACCGAGTGCAAACGGCACTACAAGGTGGGCTGCATCACCAACAACATGAAGAACACGCCGACGCAGGTAACAACCGCGCCGGCATCCAACCCCGAACGCGCCGCCCGGACGGCCGCGATCCTCGATCAGTTCGATGTGGTCGTCGAATCCAGCGTCGAAGGCATCCGCAAACCGGACCCCCGGATCTACCGGCTGGCCTGCCACCGGCTGGGCGTCGCTCCCGAGAACGCGGTTTTCCTGGACGACCTCGGCATCAACCTGAAACCCGCCCGGGCGATGGGCATGGTCACCATCAAGGTGGTTACGGAAGACCAGGCAATCGCCGACCTTGAACAGGCAACCGGTCTGAAGTTCCCCTGAGCGCTATGCCTCGCCGGTTTGTACCAGCGACCGCACGTCGGCCAAACCAGGTAGCGAGCTGGCTGCGCCGGCCCGCGTGACCGCCAGCGCCCCGGCGGCGGATCCCATTCTTAGGGCGTCTTGCATCGACTCGCCACGAATGAGCGACCCCATCAGATAGCCGATAAACGCATCGCCAGCAGCGGTTTCGTCGATGGCGGACACCACGTAGGCCGGGAGTGCCGCCAGTCCCGAGTCATCCGAATAGACGAGGCCCTTGGACCCGAGGGTCAGCACGATAGCTGCGTTGGGAGCGCGCTCCGCCAACGCCGCCATGACCCTCGACCAATCGTCGTCGACCGCACCGGTGCCCGCCAAGGCCGAAGCCTCGATCTCGTTGACGATGAGAAGCCCGACGCCCGCCAGGTCGTATCCTGCCTCCCGGCCATCGACCGGCGCGACATTGAACGCCACCTGGCAACCGGATTCCTCCGCTAGGCGGAGTACCAGATCGAGATCGTTGATCTCGTTCTGCAGCATCAACCAGTCGTCACTGGCGACGCGCTCCACCGCAGTGCGCATGTCGTCCTCGACGAGGGTTCTATTGGTCCCGCCAAAGATGACGATGGCGTTTTCGCCCACCTCGTTGACCTGGATCACCGCGTGCCCGGAGGAACCCTCGGCAACCCGCAGGCCCGACACGTCCACACCTTCAGCGGCGAGAGCGTCCTTGAGCCACCTACCGTCCTCGCCCACGCAGCCGACATGCACGACGTCGACCCCGGCGCGTGCCGCAGCGATGGACTGGTTCAGGCCCTTGCCCCCGGGAAAGACCTCGTGCGTGCGGCTGGACACGGTTTCGCCGGGACCGGTGAAGGCCGGAACCTGGTAGACGTGATCGATGCAGAGCGAACCGAGGTTGACCAACTTGGGCATGCCGATGCTCCTTGGCAATGGATCTCAAGGGATTCTACCGACACTGGTATCCGGTGCCGTGCCTGCCGGGCAACGGCAGGTGTGCGTGCTTTAGGAACATTGATCCACGCTGTCCCCGCGGCTGGGATTCGCTACCATTTCCATGCGCCGACACGAAGGCGCGAATGCCTCTCGACGACCAACAGGAGGTCCGACCAAACGTGCCTTGGCTAGAGATCTGGATGGTCGTGGGGTTCCTGCTGGCCGCGTACTCCGTGGTCGCAAACGACTCGATTCAGACACTCGGCACGTTCCTCGCGTCCAACGCGCAACGCCCTTGGTGGCTGCTTTGGATGTTCGCGGGCAGCATCCTGCTCGTGGTCATCTTCTACAGTTGGTTCGTGTACGGCGGCGACCCCGCCTACGGTCGCCTGGAGAAGTTCCCGGTCCCCGACGGCGGCGTGTCCTGGATCCATGCGATACCACCGCTGGCCCTGCTCATCCTGACGCGCCTCGGCGTCCCCGTCAGCACCACTTTCCTCGTGCTGACGGTGTTCGCCGTCACGGGGGGCGAGACCAGCAACCTCGGCGCGATGCTCACCAAGTCGGGGCTCGGCTACGTGGTGGCCTTCGCCTCCGCCATCATCCTGTTCAGCCTCGTCTTCAAACCCTTGAGCGAGTATTTCCACCGCACCAAGGGCCAGGAAATCCCAAACTACTGGGTGTTCCTACAATGGGCGTCCACCGGCTTCCTGTGGAGCCAGTGGTTGATCCAGGATCTCGCCAACATCTTCGTCTACCTGCCACGCCAGCTGTCGGTGGAGTGGCTCGTATTCGGCATCGGGGCGCTGCTGGCCATGCAGGGCTACATCTTCTACCGCTTCGGCGGCGAGATTCAGAAGATCGTCACCAGCAAGACCGACACCACGGACATCCGCGCCGCAACGATCATCGACTTCATCTACGGCATCGTGCTGCTCATCTTCAAGGAAGCGAGCAGCATGCCGATGAGCACCACGTGGGTGTTCCTGGGCGTCTTGGCGGGCCGCGAATTCGCACTGTCCTTCTACCTAGCCGACACCAGCACCAAGGGCACGGTGCGCAAGGTCGTCTCCGACGCCTTGAAAGCCTTGTCGGGCCTCGTGGTGAGCATCGTCCTGGCCTTCGGCCTGCCCTGGCTCTACAGCGCCTTCTTCGCGTGACGTCCTTTTCCCCCGGGCGATAAGGCTACACTTCCACCACCAGCGTCCGGACGTTCCGCGTGTCCATGCCCAGAAGAGCGCGTCAACCCACCTTGCCCGTGGACGGTTCCAACGTCAGCGTACTCGGTATGGGCTACGTCGGGCTGCCGCTCGCACTGGCGTTCGCCAAACGCTTTCCGACCATCGGGTTCGACATCGACGCTGCCCGCGTCGAGGAGTTGCAGAGCGGTCGGGACCGCTCGCAAGCAGTAACGGACAGAGAGATCTACTGGGAACAGCGCGTCACGTTTACCGCCGACCTCGACGACTTGAGAGGCAGCGACGTGTTCGTGGTGGCGGTGCCGACGCCCATCGACGAGCACAAGCGTCCCGACCTTACCGCGCTCAAGGCCGCGAGCCGCATGGTCGGCGAAGTGCTTCAACCGGGCGGCCTCGTGATATTCGAATCGACCGTCTATCCCGGCGCCACCGAGGAGGTCTGCGTGCCGCTGATCGAGGAGGCATCGGGGCTCAAGTACAACTGGCATTTCTTCGTCGGCTACAGCCCCGAGCGGCTCAATCCGGGGGACCCGTTTCACCGACTGACGAAGGTAGTCAAAATCACATCGGGCTCGACACGGCGAACCGCCAAGTTCGTCGACGCCCTGTACGGGGAGATCATCGAAGCCGGAACTTTCCCCGTCGCCGATCTGCGCACGGCGGAAGCCGCCAAGGTCATCGAGAACACCCAGCGCGATCTCAACATCGCGCTGGTCAACGAGTTCGCCATGATCTTCGACCGGCTCGGCATCGACACCGACGCCGTCCTCGAGGCGGCCGGCACCAAGTGGAACTTTCTGCCCTTCACGCCCGGGCTCGTGGGCGGGCACTGCATCGGTGTCGACCCCTACTACCTGACCCACAAGGCCGAGCAGGCCGGTCACCACACCGAGTTGATACTTGCCGGGCGCCGCATCAACGACGCCATGGCGGAATACGTCGCGGGACGCGTCGTGCGGCTGATGGAACGGCACGACATCGCGCCCGCCGGTTCGCGCATCCTGGTTCTCGGCCTCACCTTCAAGGAGAACTGCCCCGACGTGCGCAACACCAAGGTCGTCGACCTGGTCGGCGCCCTCGAGGGCCACGGCGCCGAGATCCACGTGCACGATCCCTGGGTCCACGCCAACGACGTTCCCGAGGGCATTCGGGTGATCGGCAAACCCGAACCCGGCACCTACGACGCGATTGTCGGCGCCGTCAGGCACACCGACTTTCTCCACTTCCGCGATGGCGTCCGGTCCTTCGGACGGTCGCCCTGCGTGGTATTCGACGTCAAGCAGCTATGGTCCGCCGACGTGTCGGACGAGCGACTGTGAACGGTGAGAAGACGTGGACCCGTAGGGGACCGGCCCAGGAGTCTGCGCCGCGGCACCGGCGCGCAAGCGCCGTTGATGGGCGCGGAGTCCTGGGGCGGTGGGGGCTGGGGCCAGGCGGCGAGGCACGAGCGGTCTGGCGGCGTTGTCCCGTCCCGCGCCGAGCCCAGCGTCACATCCGCGGCGGGCGACCGCGCGCCCTGACGGGCGCGTTAGGGTCGCCCCTACGAAACGTCTTCGATCGAAGGCGGTTGTCGTGAAGATCATTGTCACCGGTGCCGCCGGTTTCATCGGCTCGTTCGCCGCCGAGCGTCTCGCCAAGCGTGGCGACACGGTCGTCGGCATCGACAACCTGAGCGACTACTACGACGTGAACCTCAAGCGCGCCCGCCTCCAACGCCTCGGCAAGTTGCCCGGTTTCTCGTTCGAGAAGGTCGACATTGCCGAGCGCAGCGCCTGGCAATCGACCTACGATGAGCATCGGCCCGAGCGCATCGTCCACATGGCGGCTCAAGCGGGGGTTCGACACTCCATCGAGCATCCCCACGCCTATGTGGACGCCAACGTCACGGGCTTCCTGAACGTGCTCGAATCCGCGCGGGATTCCGGTATCGACCACCTGGTCTACGCGTCGACCAGCGCGGTCTACGGGGCCAATACGCACATGCCCTTCAGTACCGCCGACAACGTCGACCACCCGCTCTCCATGTACGCGGCCACCAAGAAGGCCAACGAACTGATGGCCCACGCCTACAGCCACTTGTACCGAATCCCGACCACGGGACTACGCTTCTTCACGGTCTACGGCCCCTGGGGACGGCCCGACATGGCACTGTTCGTGTTCACGCGCAGAATTCTGGCCGGCGAACCCATCGAGGTCTTCAACCACGGCAACCACCGGCGCGACTTCACCTACATCGACGATATCGTCGAGGGCGTCGTACGTGTCCTCGACCGCCCGCCGGGCAGCGACCCCACGTGGCGCGGCGACCGTCCCGATCCGTCTTCATCCGAAGCGCCGTACCGTGTCTACAACATCGGCAACGGCGAGCCGGTGCAACTGCTGCGCTTCATCGAGATCATCGAGTCCCAACTCGGACGGCGCGCCTTGAAGAAGCTCCTGCCGATGCAGCCTGGCGACGTGCAGGACACCTTCGCCGACGTGGGGCCGTTGGCTACCGACCTCGACTACCAGCCCGCTACCCCCATCGAAGAGGGCATCGCCCGGTTCCTCCGCTGGTACCTCGACTACTACGGCGTCGCCGACTCGCCCACCCCAGGAGCTCGATGAAGACGTTGGTGACCGGCGGTGCCGGGTACATCGGCAGCCACACGGCCATCGAGCTGCACGATGCGGGCCACGAGGTCGTAATCCTCGACAACCATTCGAACTCGGCGCGCGCGGCCGTCACGGCGCTCCGCTCGCTGACCCGCCACGACCTGCCGTTCGTCGAGTGCGACATTCGCGACGCAACAGCACTCGACGGCGTGTTCTCCGAAGGCGGTTTCGATGCCGTCGTCCACTTCGCGGCGCTCAAGGCCGTCGGGGAATCCACCGTCGAACCGTTGCGCTACTACGACAACAACGTCGCCGGTACCGCACGTCTACTGGATCGAATGGCCGCGCATGGCATCAAGACCCTGGTATTCAGTTCCAGTGCGGCCGTCTACGGCAACCCCGCTGCCATGCCGATCAACGAGACCTGCCCGCCCGACCCCCAAAGCCCCTATGCGCGCACCAAGCTCATCGTCGAGGAACTGCTGCGTGAGCTTCAGGCCGCCGACCCCGATTGGCGAATCTCGATCCTGCGCTACTTCAACGCGGTGGGCGCCCACGCCAGCGGCGCCATTGGCGAGGATCCATGTGGCGTCCCGAACAACCTGCTGCCGTTCATCGCCCAGGTAGCGGTGGGTCGCCTCGAGCGGCTTAGCGTTTTCGGGGACGACTACCCCACGCCCGACGGCACCGGGATTCGCGACTACCTGCACGTCATCGATCTCGCCCAGGGACACCTCAAGGCGCTTGACTACCTAGGCAGAAACAAGGGTGTCTTCGTGCACAACCTCGGCACCGGCAAAGGCAGAAGCGTTCTCGATGTCGTACGCGCGTTCGAACGCGCCTGCGGACGCTCGATCCCTCACCGAATTGCGGGACGTCGCGCCGGCGATGTTGTCGTCTCCTATGCTGATCCAACCAAGGCCCGCGACGAACTTGGGTGGACCCCGAAGTACGACCTTGCCCGCATCTGCACGGATCTCTGGCGCTGGCAGTCAACCCACCCGCACGGTTTCGGGGACCAAAAGGCGTAGAATGGCACGCACCGCGCCAGGACCCCGGAGGGGTGGCTGAGCGGTCGAAAGCACTGGTCTTGAAAACCAGAGAAGGGCGACCTTCCCAGGGTTCGAATCCCTGCCCCTCCGCCACACAATGTCAGTAACAATTTGATATTGTTGTATATTTCCTTCCACATGCGAATCCTAACGCTGCTTCTCGCCACCGCCTGGGCCGCCCGTGCGGTTGGCGCGGGCCTCGACCACCCGCCGGTGTTCATCATGGGGCAGGATCTCGGTGCCATTCGCGGCTACCTGGCGAGCGGTTGCTGTCCGCGCCCTGATGGGCTGACCGCCTACCTGTCGTTTTTCAACCTTCGCTCCGGTGCTGCTGGATACGGCGGCGTCGGCTTCGACAACGCCGGGGAGCCTCTGGCCGCCGAGCATTCGTGGGGATCCGGCCCCGTCGACGCTCGCAAGACGGCCACCGCTTTCGGTGTCGGCGACCTCGCCATCGGACTGCACCTGATCGACACGGTGGGATCCGCCTCGCTGGACCAACTGATCGCGGGGGAGTACGACGCGAACATCGACAAACTGCTGAAGCTCTTTGCCTTGGTCGAAGGCACGGTCTACCTCAGAATCGGCTATGAGTTCGACGGTGCGTGGAACGCGGCGTACGCCGATCCCGCCCGCTACGTCCGGGCTTACCGGCACATTGTCGAGACGATCTGGTCCCGGGACGCGGGCAACGTCCGGTTCGTCTGGCATGCGTCGGCATCGCCGGTGGACGATGTGCTGGACGGTCGTCGCGAGGACATTGCGCTCTTCTACCCCGGCAACGAATACGTCGATTGGTTCGCCTTCTCGTGGTTTCACCATCCGGACGCCAGGCCCTCGGTGCCCGTCGATCACCTGCCGGCCACGCCCCGGGAACTTGCCGAGGAAGTGCTGACCATGGCCCGTGCCGCCGGGAAGCCGGTCATGATCGCCGAGGCGACACCGCAGGGATTCGACCTGTCGCGTTTGTCGCACCGCTCGATCAGCCCGATCTGGGACGGCGACGCCGGCACCGGACCCACGGCATTGTCGACCGAGGAGATCTGGCGGGCATGGTACGAGCCTCTATTCCGCCTGATGAACGACAACCGAGACGTCGTTCGCGCCTTGGCCTATATCAACTGCGACTGGGACGCCCAGCCGATGTGGGGACCGCCATACGCCGCCGGGTATTGGGGAGACAGCCGGTTGCAGGCGAACGCCCGGTTGGCCAAACGCTTTTCCCGGGCGGTAGCGGATTGGAAGTCCGGGTTCAGATAGTGTTCTCGGCTCAGCACCGGACAGATGGTGCGATCATGACCGGGCAGCCGGGACGTGGCTGCGCGGACGAAGCACGGGTCTTGAGCACCTTCAAGGGGATCTTTCTCAGGGTTCGAATCCCTTGCTGATCGGAGAACGTTGGCTTGTCAATCCCCTTTCGACTTGCCGTGAGCAATGTGTTCAGGAGCCCGCTGCGGTGGGCTCTAACGCTTGTTGCGACAACCCTGGCGTTCCTGCTGTATGCGACACTCAATGGCGTCGTCTCCGGAATCGATGGGGCGTTCGAACGCCTTGGCGACACGAGGCTTCGGGTTCTCAATCGAACGGGCCCGCTCGAGACTCTGCCGATCGCCTACGGCACTCGGCTGTCGACCTTGGACAACGTGCGCAAAAGTCACCCACGCGACCCTATTTGGCGGTTACTACCAGAATCTGAACCAGCCTGTGAGTTCCGCGGGCGTCGACATCGTCGAATTCCTGGACGTGATTCCGGAAATGCGCGTCCCGCCAGCGCAGCTCGATCGCGTATTGGCCACCCGAGATGGCGCAATCGTGGGGAGTTCGACGGCCAATCGCTTTGGCTGGCGCCTCGGCGATCGCATTCCACTCAAGTCGGCGTTCTGGCAAAACGACCGAGGCAACGAGACCTGGAGCTTCGAGGTCCTCGCCATCGCCAACGACGGTCCCGACGACGACAAGCTCTACGCCGATGGTCTGTTCTTCGACTACCGGTACTTGAACGAGTCGCGACTCGTGCAGAAGGACACTGTGCAGCACTTCATCGTTGCCTTGGACGACCCGGCGCGGGCCGCCACGGCGGCGAGAGCGATAGACGAACTGTTCAGCAATTCGTCGTACCGAACCCGAACGCTGAGCGAGAAACAATGGGTCTCGTCACAGCTCAGGCAGCTCGAGGATCTCCGCTGGTTTGTCAGGGTGGTCGTCGGCGCCGTGTTCTTCTCACTGCTGTTCCTGACCGGAACGATGATGATCCAGGCCACCAAGTCCCGCACACCGGAGTTCGGCATCCTGAAGGCCATGGGGTTCCGTGACGGCGCGATCTCGGTGATGATCCTTGCCGAGTCCGGCGGCCACCTGCGTTAGAGCGGGTCGGTCGTCGGATTGGCCATCGGCGCCTTGTCGCTCCCGTCGATCTTTGAGTTCATCGGTTCTGCGGGTCTGGGCCTTTCGGTCGACGTCTACGCGAGCGCTCTTGGATTCGCGATCGGTCTTTCGGCCTTGATTTCCCTTTGGCCGATCGTCTACCTCCGGAGAGTGTCGGCTACGCGGGCCATCGGCGGTAGGCAGTGAGCGAAATACTGCAGATCACGCTGGTCGGCCTCCGAAGCATCCCGCGGCGGCTGGGCGAGTCCTGCGAGGTCGCGATCGGCATCGGCTGTGTAGTGTGGGTGCTCGTCATGGCCCTGGCGATGCTCGGCAGCTTGACGAATACGATCCGCACGACAGGACATCCCGACCGCGCCCTCGTGCTCAGGAACGGCGCCGTTGCCGAATCCTTGAGTTCGCTTGCCCGGGACGAGGTTGCACGGTTGCGATCTCTGCCGGGTATTGCGCGTCTGCAGGGCGGCGATGTCGCCATGTCAGCGGAAGTGCTCATCAGCGTGATGCTCGGTGACGTCCACGGCCTGGTTCTCGTGCGCGGGCTTGCAGCGGCGGGCTTCGAGCTACGGCCGGAACTGGCCTTGGTGGAAGGCAGGATGCTGGAGCAAGGCAAGCACGAGCTGATCGTCGGTCGGCTCGCCCAGCGGTCAACACCGTCACTCGCGATTGGAAGCCACCTAAGAGTGAACGCAGTCGATTGGCGAATCGTCGGGGTCTTCGAGAGCGGTGGCGACGTGCACGAGTCGGAGATACTCGCGGATGGTCCGACGCTCATGGCCGCGGTCGGCCGCGACGAATTCAGTTCCGCGACCGTCCGGCTCACGTCGGCCCAGGACTTCGAGACTTTTCGGGGCGCGGTCTCCTCCATTCCCGGAGCCAACCTGGCGGCGGAGCGTGAGTCGGCCTACTACGAGGGGCAGTCGGAGACCATGTCGCGGCTTGTCTCCATCGTTGCGTACGTCGTCTGCACAATCATGGCGATCGGGGCCACGTGCGGTGCGCTCAACATGACGTATTCCATCGTGGAAGCACGAACAACGGAGGTGGCGACGTTGCGCGCAATCGGGTTCGGGGCGACTCCGATCATGGTCTCCATCCTGGCGGAGTCAACGGTGCTGGCGATCATCGGTGCGAGTCTGGGGGCACTGCTGGCTTGGGTGGTCGGCGATGGGAATGCCTTTGCCGCCACGCAGTTCCTGGGGCCCGGTGCAAGCGTCAATCAACTCACACTACGACTGGAAGTCGCGGCAGAGCATGTCGCCTTCGGCATGCTCTGGGCCTGTGCAATCGGACTCATAGGGGCATCGTTGCCCGGCTATCGGATCGCAAGAAGCCCAATCGCACGGGGGCTTCAGGTGGCGTGATTGACTAGCTCGTTTGCGTGCGAATGGCCGAGCGACGGAACGCGCCCGATGGAACTCAACCTGCGCGACGGCCGTATTAGCTCACCGCAGTCGCATGCTCGCCGCTACCTAACTCTCCAATCCTTGGACCGGCGACCGTGCTGCATGACAATGCCATGCAACATCAGGCGCTACGGTACGAACACTATGGCGAACCATCTTGTCCAGGCGCGGATCGACCGCGAAGTCAAGGAACAAGCGGCAACGGTGCTAGCGGCAATGGGCCTCACGGTCTCCGATGCGGTACGCCTCCTACTTACGCGCGTTGCCCGCGAGAAGGCGCTGCCTTTCGCCCCCCTCGTGCCCGACGACGAGACCATCGCCGCGATGAACGAAGCCCGCGCCGGCAACCTGCCACAGTTCGCCGATGTCGGCAGCCTGTTCGACGACCTGCATGCGGACGATTGAGCGGACGAGCCGGCACGGGCGACCGCGCGCCCTAGGGGCGCATTAGGGTCGCTTCTCTGCTCCGACTGCCGCCGTCGATTCGAAGCACCGACAACCAAGTGGAAAGCAACTGCCGCCCCTCGGCGATGGCCGTCCGCGAATAGCTGCGGGTGTCGTCCCTGAGCTTCGGCACGCCGATGCGATGGTGGTCCAACTCGTGGACATGGCCCACGAGCCAGTGTTCCAGGTCCCCGGGTCCGACCTCGATGTGGAACTGCAACGCCAACGTGTGGTGCTCGACCATGAAGGCCTGGTTCGCGCAAGCCGGCGTCGATGCCAACGACGGGCACCCGGCGGGCAGTTCGAACATTTCGCCGTGCCAATGCAACACCGGGCCTGCAAGATGCCGTAGCGGACTCGCTGCGCCGACATCCGTCAACGCAAGCGTCCCCCAGCCGATCTCCGGGCTCGCCATGGGCGCAACGGCGGCACCTAGGGCCCGGGCGATCAACTGGGCACCCAGGCAGATCCCCAACGTTGGCAGACCGTGTTCGATGCGATGGCGAATCACTTCGACCTCGTCGGCCAGATAGGGGAAACGGTCCACGTCGTTGACGCTGATCAGGCCCCCATGACGACCAGGAGCCGGGCTTCCCGGGCCGCGCTCACCGGTTGCCGAGGTGGGTCGAGGTAGTCGAACGACAATCCGCTGCGTGCAAGTTCCTCCCCGATCGTGCCGACGCCTACGAAACTGACATGGCGAATGACCTGGACCGGTGCGTTATTCCGGCTCATCTGACGCCCCCTAGGAACACGGTCGTAGGGGACGACGGGCCCAGGAGTCTGCGCGCAGCAACGGCGCGCAAGCGCCGTTGATGGGCGCGGAGGCCTGGGGCGGTGGGGGCTGGGGCCAGACGGCGAGTTCGCGCCCTTGCGGGGCGCGTGCGAGCGGTCTGGCGGCGTTGTCCCTTCCCGACACACCTTTCGGGCGCGATCATCCCGGTGTCGCTCGGCCACTCTCAGCCGGCGCGGCGCGGTCTTGCGAGAATTCCCCGAAAAACAGGGGAATGAGCCACGTGATGCAGAGTGCGATCCCGACGATTACCAGACCGCGTCCCAACCAGACCTGGTCCGTGAGGAGGTAGTTGTTGCAGAACCGGTCCGGCGAAATCAAGTACAGCCAGCCCAGTCGAAACAGCATCGCGAGAAACTCGATCTTGACCACGCCGCGCGCAATCGGGTGCAGGCGATCCCAACTCCACCCGAGCGGGACCCCGGCTAGCAGCACCACGGATCCGTACTTCGCCATGTCTACAGCCGTGCTGGTCACGGCACCGTCCAGCCACCTCGGAATCATCCAGAACGCGATCGCGAGACTTGCCAGCAGGATCCCCGGGATGCCGCCGGCGTTCCAGGTTCGAAGGGTGGCTTCGATCTTCGGCTCGAGGCTCTTGCCGAGCACGAACCCAGCTGCGCCGAGCAGTGGGATCTGGATCAATACATGGCCGACCATCGTCGATGCCAGCGTCGACCCCAACGGCGTCGCGATGATCGCGAGCAGGACCCCGACCGCGATGAGCATCCGGCCCTCTATCCAACCGGCAAGTGCGCTCATGCCCCTGTCCGTTTGCGGATGGCCTCGAACAGGCCGGCGCGGTCCTCGACATCCAGGATCGCAACGACACGCCCCTGCTCGACCAGGTAGAACGCGGCGTTGTGGACGAAGCCGACGCTCGGGTCGGGAAGCACGACGACGCCGAGTTCGTCGAGCGTCCGGGCAAGATCCACGTCGTTCTCGAACCGGGCGGCCCGCCAACCGGGTTCGATGGCGTGAAACCGCGCCAGGTAGTCCGCGAGCGCACGTTCGTCATCGGCGGGATCGAAGGTGATGCTGAGTATCCCAACCTGTTCTAGCAGACCGACGGCCGCGAGTTCGGTTTGCAGCATGCGAAGCTGTGCGCCCATGGCAAGGCAAACGGTCGGGCAACGCGTGTAGATCAGGTCGATGACCTGCAGTGCACGCCCGGGATTGGCGAGGGAAATCCGGGTCCCCAGGGAGTCCCTAAGCGGATAGTCCGGTAGTGGCTTGGGATTCGAAAGCGCCGCCTGGCGACGGGCACCTTCGGCGGTCCAAATGGACCCGCCGTCGGTGCCGAGGATCAGCGCCGCGCAACCCAACCCCAGGACGAGGACGGCGGCGCACGCCGACCGCCAAGGCATTTCAGCCGGTCCGGGCGTGTCTAAGGCTCGTCAGGAAACGCACGGCGAAGACCAGCGCCGCCACGGCTATCACGGCCGCAAATACCGAGGAAGCCTGGCTGTCAGCCACCCACTCCGGCAAATGCACCGCCCAGCGCCGGGGAACCGAACCGAGCCCGCTTGCCAGGAGCCCCACCGAGAAACCCGTGCCTGCGAGGAGGTACAGGCAGGATCTCGTAGACGGCCACCAGCGCTTGGTAGATCGTGGCGTTGATGAATACGTGCCCGAAGAAGTACGTCAGGTTCTTGGTCAGCAACGCATCCACCGCGAATTGCGGTGCGAACAGGTTGACGAGTATCAGCGCCAGCACGACGGCACCGGAGAGGATGCCGGCGATATTGACGATCAATACCATGGTTGCCGCGACGACCGTCGGCGGCGGCGCCTCGTCGTCGCTGTTGCGGAACAGCTGCGGCCAGCCAAGCGCCTTGGCGAGCGAACCGTACCTCGCCATGATCGCCCTCGCGAAGTCGAGGTAGAGCAACAGGAACCCGACGCCGATCGACAACAGTCCAAAGAGGTACGAGGCGGCGCCCGCCGGTCCCCACACGCCGGCGCTCGTGCCGGGCAGCGGGAACAGGAAGGTCCAGCCACCGGCGTAGTTCCCCAGGAAGATTCCGCCGAGAATGAGGACGACCCCAAGCAGGAAGAACGCCAGGTTCGTCCACAGGATGCCCACGGACAGGTCGACGTAGCGGCGCAGGAAGTACCAGATCACGCCGCTGGCCGCGAGCCCGGATATGCCGACCATGCCGGCGCCATGGGCGGTCATTACTTCGTAGAAGAGGTTCGGCGTCAGTTCCAGCCAAGTCGCCTGGGAGAGCCGCATGAGCAGGCCCAGAACCAGGGCGGCACCCTCGATCCCGCCTGGCAGGAACTGATCATGGGGGTGTCGTTCGGAATCGCGCTGACGCTCGTCGTGTTCGCTGGGTCCGAACTGTTCACGGGTCACACCATGTACATGGTGTTCGGCAAGCTGAAAGGCACCACGACGTGGGGCGACCTGGGCAAAGTCTGGGTCGCGTCGTGGATCTTCAACCTGGTCGGTTCGGTCGGCTTGGCGGCGCTCTTCGTTGCCGGTGGAGGGGGCGGGCTGCTGTCGGAAGGTGCGCCGTTCCTGTTCAAGATCGCGGACTTCAAGATGAACTCCTCGATACCCGCCTTGATCGCGCGCGCGACGCTCTGCAACTGGCTGGTGTGCCTGGCGTTGTGGATGTCCGCGCGGACCAAGAGCGACGCAACGAAGGCGATCGTGATCTTCTGGTGCCTGTTCGCATTCATCGCCAGCGGCTTCGAGCACAGCGTCGCCAACATGACCCTCCTCTCGATCCCGCTGCTCACCGATCATCCGGATACGATCAGTGTCGGCGGCATGGCCCACAACCTCCTCTGGGTGACGGTCGGCAACATCATCGGCGGCAGCCTGTTCATGGGTTTCGGCTACTGGGTCGCAACCCATGGTCGCTTCGCATGGTCCAAAGCGGACCAAGACACGGCAACCGGCGAGACCGCTCCGCATCGGACCGAGTCTTCGTGACCGTCTCTCCCGCCGCCAAGACGGCTGTCCTGTTCCTCGTCATCCTCGGCGTGATCGTCGCCTCGTTCGCGTTCGCAGTCTGGCTGCACGAGGACATCGGTTCGCGGATACAGTTCCGGCTCACCAGCCACGAGGAGGAGACCCTGACGGCGACGGACCTCGGCGGTCGACACCTCATGGTGTTCTTCGGTTTCACGAACTGCCATATGATCTGCCCCACACAGATGAACAGACTCACCCAAGTGATGGCGGAACTCGACCGGACCGGTCATGGAACGCGTATCACGCCGGTGTTCATCTCCGTCGACCCGGAGCGCGACACGCCGGAGAAGGTCGCTGCCTACCTCGAGTATTTCGACGAGCGCTTCGTCGGCCTAACGGGCTCCCGCGCAGCCCTCAAGGGCGCGGCCGATTCCTTCAAGACCTTGTTCGAGGAGTTCTCGGGCGACACGACCCCAGACCACCAGATCAACCATTCGACGATCGTCTACATCGTCGATCCGTTCAGCCGGATCATCGACTATCTACCCGGGGCGGCCGACCATCTCGCCATGGCGGCAAGGATTCGCGACCTTATCTAGAGGCCCCTGCGGGCGGTGGTTGGCTTCTATTCAAAGTGATACGTCCCGGCTTCATCCTGCATCGCCCTAGCTGGGCTATAATGCCCTTTGTCCGTTCGCAGCCTTCTGGAGCACTCCCTTGAAATCGTTTGCTATAGCAGTACCGATCACACTTGCATCGCTTGCCATCACAAACGAACCGGCAATCGCCGAGGAATCCGGTGAGCAAGCATCTTCCGGCCCGATCGAAGAGGTGGTGGTCGTCGGTTCACGACGCCGCGACCGATCGGCATCCGACTCGCCCGTCCCCGTCGACGTGATCGGCGGCGACGATTTTCTCGCCCACGGCAATACCGACATGGACGAACTGGTCGCGGCGCTGGTGCCGTCCTACAACGTCGCCCAAGAGCCCATCAGCGATGCCGCGACGTTTATTCGGCCAGCAACCCTGCGATCGCTTCCACCGGATGCCACGCTGGTTCTCCTGAACGGCAAGCGCCGTCACCGGGCTGCCGTCATCGCGCTGCTCGGCGCCGGGATATCGGGCGGTTCGCAAGGCCCCGACCTGTCGGCCATACCGGCCATCGCCCTGGATCGCCTCGAGGTGCTCCGCGACGGCGCATCGGCTCAGTACGGGTCCGACGCCATCGCCGGGATAATGAACTTCGTGCTCAAGGAGGACGCCCAGGGAACGTTGGTGGAAGCCAAGTGGGGCCGGCACGTCGAAGGCGACGGCGATGCGATAACCATCGCCGCCAACGTCGGCCTCCCGCTGACGGATCTGGGTTTCGCGAATCTGAGCTTCGAATTCAAAGAGTCGGATCCGACCAGCCGCAGCGCCCAGCGCGGCGATGCCCAGGGATTGATCGACGCCGGCAATACCGATGTACGGCGACCCGCAGCGCAGATCTGGGGCGCACCCCGGATCTCCGGCGACTTCAAGCTGTTCGGCAACTTCGGCCTCGATCTCAACAACGGCAGCGAAGCCTACGCATTTGGCAACTGGGCCGAGCGGCAGGTGGAAGGCGGTTTCTACTTCCGGAATCCCCACACCCGGGGCGGCGTGTTCCGCGGTCCGGTCGTGGATGGAACGCCCACGGTCAAGGTCGCGGACCTAACCCCCGACGGCTCCGGAAACTGCCCGGTCGTGCGGATCGTGAACAACGTGCCCGATAGCGCTGCGCTCGCGTCGATCCGCTCGGACCCGAACTGCTACTCGCTGATCGAGAAGTTCCCGGGTGGCTTCACGCCGCAATTCGGCGGCTACATCCACGACTTGAGCATCGCGGGCGGGCTCCGCGGCACGCTTGACTCCGGCTGGTTCTACGACCTGGGCGCAACGGCGGGCCGCAGCAACGCGCAGTTCTACATCTACAACACGATCAACCCGCAACTGCTGTGGCAGCGCAATGAGATCGACACCTACTACGAGGCCGGCGCCTACACCGAAACCGACCGGGTGCTGAACTTCGATCTGTCGAAGCCGTTCGACGTCCAAACGTTCGGCACAATCAACGTGGCCGCCGGCCTGGAGTACCGGGACGAAACCTTCCGGATCGACAACGGCGAGCCGAACTCGTTCTACATCGACCCCAACCTCGAGCACGGCCTCGCGTCGCAGGGCTTCGGCGTCGGTTCCAACGGATTCCCAGGCTTCCAGCCTGGCGATGCCGGCGAAAACACGGTGCGTTCCTTCGCGGCCTACCTCGACCTCGAGTCCAATGTCTCCGAGAACCTGCTTCTCGGCGGGGCGTTGCGCTACGAGAACTACGCCGAGTACGGCAATACCCTCGACGGCAAGATCGCCGCGCGGCTCCAGATCGGCTACAACCTGGCCATCCGTGGCGCGGTCAGCACCGGTTTCCGCGTCCCTACGGCGGGCCAGGCGAACCTGCGCAACGTCACGACCGAGTTCAACATGGGCTTCCTGGCGGATATCGCAACGCTGCCGCCGACCAATCCAATCGCCCAGCAGAAGGGCGCGCAGGCGTTGACCCCGGAGGAGTCCGTGAACACGACGCTCGGCGTCGTCTTCGATGTCGGCGGCGTCGACGTGACGGTGGACTACTACCGGATCGAGATCGAGGACCGGATCTCGTTCACGAGCCGGTTCAACCTGACGGCCGCAGACATCACCGCCCTTCTGGCCGCGGGGGTCAGCGACGCGCAGAGCTTCACGTCGGTGCGGTTCTTCTCGAACCTGCAGACCGTGGAAGCATCCGGGATCGACGTGGTGGCCACGTGGCCGTTCTCGCTGGGCGGCGGGTTGTCCAACCTGACGTTCGCCGGGAACTGGCAGAGCGTTGACTTGACCAAGTTCAATCCCGACTTCACCAGCGACAACCGGCGGCTGCAGATCGAGCAAGGCCGTCCCGATTCCCGGTTCACGCTGACCTGGACGCACAGCCAAGGCCGATGGCGCCTGATGGCGCGTGCCCGGCACTACGGCGAGTACTACGACGCCCCGACAAACGACGGCTCGGTGGCCTTCTATCCGGATGCGAGCCTGCTGTTCGACGCCGAAGTCGCGCTCGATCCAACCGACTCCGTGACCCTGCTGTTCGGCCTGCGGAACATGTTCGACGAGTATCCGTCCACGAATCCCCACGGCGAGGTAGCAGGTCTCATCTACCCGGAGCAGTCGCCGTTCGGCTTCAACGGCGGCTTCTACTACGTCAGGGCGCAGTGGCGGACCCAGTAGGGGACGGGCTTGTCCCGTCCCGTTGTTCGGGAAGCCAACGCGGGCCGCACGGACGGGCGCGTTAAGGTCGCCCCTACGGCGCGAGACAAACGACGCCCGGTGACCTCGGTCCCGGGCGTCGTTACTATCGGGGTACCCGTTCGCCACGAGGCGCCTATGCCCCTTGTCGCTGATGTCCGCTACCTGAACGCCGAGTGGCGTGACCGCACCGAGATTCCGGTAGTCGGTGACCGCGACAGCCGGCGAGCCAACACCGCCAAACACGCCGTCGAAATTCACGACGCCCGGGGCGGTCTCGCCAACGGCGAGCTGACCCTCGACGTCAACGGATTCGCCCTACTTCGCCACGCCTCGGCCGTTCGCGATTTCCGCGACGACGAGGAAGTACGTCGCACCTACTACCCGGAAATGGTCACTCTCGCCAAGCGCACGACAGGTGCGCGGGAAGTCGTCATCACCCAGCACGTCGTGCGCACCGAGGATACGTCGGACTTCAACCGGGCCTACGCGCGTTTCCTGCACTGCGACTACACGCTCGACGATCCCCGGGGACTGGCCGAGCGCGCGTTGGCGAGGCGCGATCTCGACAGCAGCGACTATGCGACGAGCGAATTCGCCTGGTTCAACAGCTGGCAACCGTTCGACCATTCCGTCGAGCGGAACCCGCTGGCCGTGGTCGATGCCAGCACCGTGAACGCCGAGGACGTCCTCGACTACCACTACACGGGATATGGCCAGAAGGGAAAGTCGGCGATGCCGCTTTGCGACCCCGACCATCGTTTCTACTACGTCCGGGGAATGAAGACCGACGAACTGCTGTTGATCAAGCAATTGGACACGCGGCAAGGCCAGTCCAAGGTCTGCCCGCACACGTCGTTCGACGATCCCGGCTCTCCCGACGACGCCCCACCGAGACGCAGCATTGAAGTCCGGATGATGGCGGTATTTGGGTGATCTTCCTGAACGGGACATCGCGTCATCCGTGTCGTTCGGCTCTTGGTCGTGCTAGGTTGATCGGCTAGTTCCCCGCCGCCCGGACATCCCACTCGCGGGTGCCCGGTTCGCCTACCCGGAGTCCGGCGGTCAAGACGGCCTCGACAACGATGACCAACGACCAGATTACAGCGATCAAACGCGACTACGACCGGGACGGCTTCGTCATCCTACAAGGCTATCTCCGCGAACGTGCGCTGGACGACCTGCGCGAGCGGGCCACGAGACTCGCCGCCGATCTCCTGCAGCGACGACCAAAACGCGAAGGCCCTGACCTCCGCGGAAGCGTCGCGAAGCCGGCACGGCGTTTCGGCGAGGTGTTCAAGGGCCTTCAGGATCACGACGCATGGTTCGACCACGAACTCAAGGCGGGGAGGCATGTGCCGTTGATCAAGGCACTCATCGACGACGAGCCCGTGCCGGGCACGGCCGCCTGGTTCACCAAGCGTCCAGGTTCGATGGCTGAGATCGGACCCCACCGCGACGCGATCGGCCGACCGCCGGGCCTCGAGGCCGGGGCAACCATCTGGATCGCGCTCGATCCGGCGGATCCGGAGAACGGCTGCCTCCACTACGGTCGCGGCTCCCACACACACGAACTCGGCTACGGCATTCCCATCCCCGGCTTCGACGTGAATGACGGAACGGCCATGCCAGCCACCGTCCAACCGGGGGATGCGGTCATCCACAGTTCCCTGACCGTGCATTGGTCGGGGACCAATCCAACGGATCGTCCACGCCGTGCTGTTTCGTTTTTCTACTGGGGTGCTTCGAACCAGACCCCGGAACAGATAGACGAGATTCTCGCCCGGTGGCGGGCTAGGAAGGAAAAGGAGCAAAGATCATGGGCGTAGACGTTGCCGACCTCGAACCCGTCGGCGAATTCGGCTCGAAGGCCTGGTGCGAGGCCTGCGGCAAGTACGGCGTACAGCTACTCGAGGAAGGCGATTTGCCCGCCGACACCGCGTGGGGTTTCAGCGAAATCTACACCCACCCGCCCGCACGGCTGCTCGAGGGCGGAAGGGAAATGGCGGCCTACTACCTGATGGTCAAGGATGGCCAGATCACCGGCGGCGACGGCGCACCGGAAGAATGCCTTGCCTTGCCGGGTTTCCACCCGCAGATCCAGTGGGCGGCCATCTGCAACCAGTCCGCGGCCAAATACGGGCGCGAGGGTCAGCGCCAACGCACGGCCGAAGAGCAGGTCCTGACCCGGGAGATCGAGCAGTACATTGGTCGCGCCGACCCGTTCGGCCGCGGCGAACGCCCCAAGTTCGTCTGGCCACCGGCCGTAGCCGCGGCCTTAGGAGCAGGTTCGGAGGAGGGCGGTGGCCTGCACAACATCGCCGCGAGCCTGCAGTCGCCGTCACCCGAGTTCGCGGACCTGCCGACGACCGAGTTGGGCGTTCCGGTATTCTCCAAGATGACCGAGGAGCAGAAGCGGTTCTTCCTCGGGCTGTGCGCCGTCGAGTTGTAAACCCGAACGAACCGACCTCCCTAGTGCCGACGCCGGCGACCGCGCTATTGTGCGTCAGGGTCGGCCCTTCGGTCGTCACATGCTTCAGTTCGACTGGCCGTGGCTAGAAACGTACTCTTCATAACCGCCGACCAATGGCGGGGCGAGTGCCTGTCGTGCCTCGGACACTTCGTCCAGACGCCCCATCTGGACGCGTTGGCGGCGCAGGGTGTCCTGTTCACCAACCATTTCGCCAACACCGCCCCCTGCGGCCCGTCTCGGGCAAGCATCCACACAAGTGTCTACCAGCATGAGCATGGCGTCACCTTCAACCACGTACCGCTCTCGGCCAGGTACACCAACTGGGCGCTCGAAGCACGCCGGGCCGGTCACGACCCGGTTCTATTCGGCTATACCGATACAACGTTGGCTGAGAGCCAGAAGGGTTCGTACCCGGACGGTGTGCTGCCGGGGCTCAGCCCGGTCGTGCAACTCGGCAAGGACGTCTGGGAGCCAGTCGAATGGTTCGATTGGCTCGCCGCCAAGGGATATCCCGTCCCGGATTCACCTGCTGACCTCTACCGGAAGGCCAAGCCGCAATCAGCAGCGGACGAACGCAACAACATCGCCCCGGCCCTCGAGGTCCCCGCCGAACTTCACGACACCTACTTCATGGTCGATCAGGTACTGGACTACATCCGCGACCGTTCCGGATGGTGCGTTCACTTGTCGCTGCTGCGGCCGCATCCGCCGTGGACGGCACCGGAACCCTACAACCGCCTGTATCCCCCGGGGGACCTGCCCTCCCCTAACCGTAGCGCCGACCCCGAAATCGAAGCGGGTCAGCACCCGTTCCTGGCCTACCTCGTTAGTCGGAAATACGCGCGCCAGTCCCGGGATGATGCGAGTCGGCGCCGGTGGCAATCTGGTTACTACGGCTTGATGACAGAGGTCGACCACAATCTCGGCCGGCTGTTCACCGAGCTGAAACGAACCGGTGCGTGGAACGACACGCTGGTCGTTCTCACCTCGGATCACGGTGAGCAGATCGGCGACCACTGGCTGATCGGCAAGCTCGGGTATTTCGACGAGTCGTTCCACGTTCCCATGATCGTGTTCAATCCTGCGCCGGAGGCCGAGTCACACCGCGGGCGACGCATCGACGCCTTCACGGAAGGGGTCGACATCATGCCTACCCTGCTCGACTGGCTAGGTGTGGACATCCCCGAGCAATGCCGCGGTGCGTCGTTGCTTCCCGCCACGACCAACGGCGGCCTCGGCGACCGGTGGCGCACCGAAGCGCATTGGGAGTACGACTTCAGCGCGAGCCACTTCCAGGCCGGGGACGCCCTCGGCCTGACCCCCGGTGAATGCAGGCTTGCGGTGATCCGGCACGAAAGCAGCAAGTACGTGCACTTCCCGGGATTGCCGGACATCTTTTTCGATCTTGCCGATGATCCCAGGGAATCGGTCAATCTCGCCCCTAACCCTCGCTACCGTCGTCGAGTCGAGGAAAACTCTCGCAAGTTGCACGCTTGGTCGACGGGTCACGATCCGTAAGGTCGG